>JADZEF010000290.1 GCA_020850695.1 Planctomycetaceae bacterium
CATCCGCGTCGCCTGCTCAATGAATGGCATCATGACTTCTCTCCGTCGACTCGTTGCAGGAGCGCGATCTCGCCCGCGACAGGGTTCTCTGACATCAAAGGGGTGTGAAGGGATTCGGCACTGACCGACAACCGGATTCTTGATGAGCCGCCATAACGAAGACACATCCTCTGTTACAAGAGCTGACTCAGTTCCATCTCCACGAACTTGCGGATCTCGTCGCGCACGCGGCGGTAGTGCCCGAGCGCCTCGTCTTCGCTGGCAGCAGTCTTGGCGAGCTTCGGGGGATCATCGAAGCCGACATGCACCACGCGAGTTCTGCCCGGAAACGCCGGGCAGTTCTCGTCGGCATGACCGCAGACCGTGATGACGAGGTCCAGCGGCACATCGGCCAGAGCGCTGATCAGCTTCGAAGTTTGTCCCGAGATGTCGACACCCGCCTCTTGCATCACGCGGACGGCCTCAGGGTTCAACCCGTGGGCTTCAATCCCCGCTGAGTAGGGTTCAATCCGGTCACCCAACAGGTGGCGTGCCCAGCCTTCAGCCATCTGGCTGCGACAGGAATTCCCGGTGCAAAGAAAGAGCACATTGGATTTCATGAGGCAGTCTCCATCGGGATCGATGCTCAACAACACGCCCGGCCACCGCAGCATCCGCTACGTTCACCGGCGGGGCCACTCGCTTCGGTTGCCATTCTGTCCCGCGACGGATAGCCGCGCTGAGTCCGCACATCCACGGCACGGCAGGCATCACTTGCTGTCTCGACTCCCTGATCGCAGCAACCGCCCTGCATCGAGGCCGTGTCGGACTCCGTACAGCAGCAGCCGGTGCCCGTGGATGCCTGAGACTGTTCGTCGAGCGCACAGCAGGCCTTGGAAGCATCCTTCGCCGGGCCGCCGCAGCAGCCTTTCTTCGCGGCAGTGATGGTGCCCGTCCATCGCGTCAGTTCCTCCCGCGACGGATACGACCGCTGACTGACGATTTGGCCATCGACCGTAATGAGCGGCAGGCAATTCGTTCCCCGCATCGCCAGCAGATGGTGAACCTCGGGGTTCTGGATGAAGGCCGCAGGCTGTTGTGCCAGGTTGAATCGTTCGACCTGATGTCCCTGCAACTTCAGCCATTGAAGGTCGGCCGCGAACCGCGGCAGCACTGGATCGACCTCCGGCCCGCAGACGCCTGTCGAACAGCACATCGGTTTGTCGTAGACCCGAATCGTCTTCATGGCGGGTTCCTGTTTCTGGTTGAGGAATGGGAATTCGACCGTCGGCTTGAGGGCATGGACCCGAACGCTGGCGGCGTACGTGTTCGCATCGAATCTCTTGAGAATCGCGGCCATCCCGTCATGCACGGGCGAAGGCTCGGGCATTGGTCCATCGGCGGAACAGCAACCGCCCGACGAACAACATCCCTCCGAACCCGCTTGGGCGTAGGCGTTCAGATTGGCTCCGGTGTCCTGAACCACGACCGATTCAAATCCGGCCTCATGCAGCAGCCGCTCGTATTCGCTGGTCTGGATCGCCCCGGCGATGCACCCCACATAGGCCTGCACATCGTGGACGACTTCCGTCGGCAATGGCCGCTTCAGGGCGATGTCGCTCACGACCAGCCGTCCGCCCGGCTTGAGTACACGCAGGATTTCGCGGAACGCTGCCGCCTTGTCCGGAACGAGATTGATCACGCAGTTGCTGATGATGCAGTCGACCGACGCATCGCGGAGCGGCAACTGGTCAATCCGGGCCAGATGGAACTCGACGTTCGTGGCTCCCACCTGCGCAGCTCCGGCTTTCGCGCGCTCGATCATGTCGGGTGTCATATCAATGCCGATGGCCTTACCCGTTGGCCCTACCCGCTTGGCGGCCAGGAAGACATCCAGCCCCCCACCGCAGCCGAGGTCAACGACGACATCCCCCTCTTGCAGCCCCGCCAGCGCGACCGGAGTGCCACAGGAGAGTCCCATGTTGGCCTGCGAAGGTAGTGAGGCCAGATCATCGGTGGAATATCCGAACGCTCTGGCTACCGATCGCACGGCCGCGGAGTCGTTCGAAAGTTTGCTCCGGGCGACGGCCCCGTATTGGTCTTGGACGGCGTCCAGAATGGATTCGCTGCTCATGGGTGCTCTCCCTAAATCGTTGATCGTCGAAGAACGATCACGTTGGGCAAAAAAAACTCGCCATCAGAGGGCGGCGATCAGTGCTTTCAATTCCTTGAGCATTGTGGGGTTGATGCAGTAGCAGACCTTTGGTCCGTCGACCTCGCCTTGGATCAACCCCGACTCCTTGAGGATTTTCAAGTGCTGCGACACGGTCGACTGCGCCAAGGGCAACTGATCGACGATCTCACCGCACACGCACGACTGGCGACTGATCAGCAATCGCACGATCCGAACTCGGGCGGGATGAGCCAGTGCCCAAGCCAAACGCGCAAGCTGTTCTGCCGAACTGTCTGACGGCAGTTCCACGCTCGATTCGTCGCAACAGAGTGATTTGGGTTTTCGGGTAACCATTTGGCCTCGCCTCAATATCGTCTATCTACGATGAACGATATCGGTCAGAGCATCGAAGGTCAATGGCTCATTTTCGTTTGAGCGTTCGTTTCTTCAGTATGCGACCAAACACGCGACTTCGCCGCTGATCACAACGTGCCTTCTACAAGCACCTTGCACCGTCATCCTGTGGGCTTTGCGAGCGATCATGGGAACAGGTTTTCACGCCGTGGCGGGGCTTCTATCGCTCGCCGGTTTGGTGATGTCCAGCAGCATCAGCCCCCCACCCCTCACGCCACCCGGCAGCGACCGGCGACATCAGCAGATCGGCCTTCACGTAGCCAATCTCGTGCTCGCGGTGCCATTCGTCGTTTTCACCGATGCCCTCAGTCGATTCCCGAGGAAACATCAGGTTTGTGAGATCGACGCGTTCGAGATTGCGGCGTTGCCTGCCGGCTCTGCGTTGGTTCTCACCGATATCCGCGCCCGTCAGAAGCCGCCGATCTGTCACTGTATTGGCATGAAGCGATAACGGCAGACTGTCAAGTCGAGGGAAGATTCCACTAGGATGAACTGCCAAACATTCGGCGTCTCCGGCCAGGCACCCTGTTCGCGAACCTGCACTCCGCAAGCTGATCCGTGGAAAGGGCGAATGTCGCAGGAAATCTGGTACGTCAGGAACTGTTCGCTGTTTCAGCGGTTGGACGAGGCCACTCTCCGCCGGCTGGAGCAGCATGCGCTGATTCGCCAGTACGCGAAGAACGCTCCGATCTATATGCCGACCGACGCCTCTGACGGCGCGTTTCTGCTGGCGGCGGGGCGTGTCCGCATCTGTTCCATCACGCCCGACGGGAAGCAGGCGATCCTCGCGTTGATCAATCCCGGAGAACTGTTCGGCGAGTTGGCGGTGATCCACCCCGGCCGGAGGGAAGAGCAGGCCGAAGCCGCAGTCAACTCGACGGTGGTCTGGCTGGCGGGGGATGTCCTCCGCGGGCTGATGGAGCATTCGACGGACGTCTCTCTGGGAATCACGAAGCTGATCGGACTGCGGCGTCAACGGATCGAGCGGCGGCTGCGGAACCTCCTCTTTCGCTCCAATCATGATCGGCTGGGACACCTGCTGCTTGAACTCGTCGAGCAGTACGGCCGCGAGACCGACGACGGCGTCTTGCTGGACGTCAAACTCTCCCATCAGGAGTTGTCGGCCATCATCGGCGTGACGCGGGAGACGGTCACACACGTGCTGGGCGAGATGCAGAAGTCCGGTGTGGTCCGCGTCAGCCGGCAGTCGATCGTCATTCTGGACCTGAAGGGGTTGGCGGCGGAGATGAAGACGGTCGCCCCGTTCTGTCCCACGCCGAAGCGGGCGGTCGCTGCCTCAGTCGACCTGATGCCCCTCAAGGCCCAGGGGGGAGCGACGAATTGACGGAATGGGCGGAGACATCTGTGAAGACCGATACAGACAGAGGACGGCTGCCGTTGTCAGGATGAAATCGCGAGTTCGAGCGGCCTCGTCAAAGGCCTGAGCGGGAACAATGAGCGGAACTGGTCAACATCAGGACGGCTGGCAGGCGTGCCCGACGGGCGCGCTCTCCCAGTTTGCGCGCGACGACCGCGGCCGCCGCCGGCGCGTGCTTCTGCTCAAGTCGAGCGGAGCGGCCGCGTTGGCTTTGCTGCTGGTCGGCGTCTCCCTGTCCGCGTTCAATTCCCGGCAATCGCGCGAACCGAACTTCGGCGGCATCACCTGCACGGAAGTCCGACGCCACGCGGAGGAATATCGGGCCGGTCGGCTGAACGACGACCTCGCCTCGAAAATCCGCCTCCACCTGGAGCAATGCTCCGAGTGCCAGTCCCGATGGAAGATCATGCTCCACGGACAAGCGGCATCGCGCGGCGAAGAAGCGCACGCGGCCCATTGCTCGTGCGACAGTGGCGCACGACGTGTGATGACGCTCCTGTTCGCGCGTTGCGATCACCCTCTCGCATGGAACCGGCCCTCCCACCGCTGAAGAGCGGTCCGCCGATGCGTGCTTCCGCCCTGTCGCCCGATTGGAGAAAAATCGGCGCACTGTGAATCCCGACACAGAGCCTCTCGCAGCCTCTCCGCAGAATGAAGCCTGTTGAGTGCCGAGGCGCGGCCCGGCCACTCGTGGTGATCACTTTCTGCATCGGGAGAGGTTTCATGGAGAACTCGAATCTGAGCCGTCGGCACTTTCACAAGCTGACGGCGTTCGCGTTCGGCGGTCTGGTCGCAGGCGCTGGCGCCGCCAACGCCGCGGACGAGAAGAAGCCGACGATCAGCGTCGATCCGGCGCTGCTGCTGTCCGAACCCCACACGTGCCGTGGTCTCAACACCTGCAAGGGAATGGGCGCCGGCAAGGACAATGCCTGCGCGGGTCAGGGCGCCTGCGCGACGGCCACCAAGCACACCTGTGCCGGCGAGAACGCCTGCAAGGGGCAGGGGGGCTGCGGCGGATACCCCGGCCAGAACACGTGCAAGGGGAAGGGACACTGCGCCATTCCGCTCAGCAAAGAGTCCTGGAGTCTGGCCCGCAAGCAGTTCGAGCGCCTGATGACCGACGCCGGCAAGAAGTTCGGCAAGGCCCCGAAGGGGTGAGTCGTCGGCCGTCGCCGATCAGGTAGTGACGAATCCTCCAGACGGTCTGCCGGTGGGATTCCGGGGGCCGTCTGGAAGATTCCCCGTTGGATCGAGGACTATTCCATGCGCCCGGCTCGTCGTTTCCAGCTTCCGAATCTCGGCTTCGGAATCGGTCTGCGGACCGCTCACTTCCCGCACATTCTCGAAAGCTGGCCCGCCGTCGACTGGTTCGAGATCATCTCCGAGAACTTCATGGATTCGCGGGGGCGGCCACGCCACGTTCTGGATCAGATCGCCGGGCGGTATCCGCTCGTGATGCACGGCGTGTCGATGTCGATCGGCAGCGCCGACCCGCTGAATTTCGACTATCTGCAGCGCCTGAAACGTCTGGCCGACGAGATCCATGCCTGCTGGGTCTCAGACCACCTCTGCTGGACCGGAGTCGCGGGTCTCAATGCGCACGACCTTCTACCGATCCCTCTGAACGACGAGACGCTCGCACACGTCGTCGAGCGCATTCGGATCGTCCAGGACGTCCTCGAACGCCCGCTGATGCTGGAGAATCCCAGCACCTACGTGACGTTTTCTTCATCGACCATGCCCGAATGGGAGTTTCTGACGCGGATGTCGGAAGAGGCCGACTGCGGCCTCCTGCTCGACGTGAACAACATCTATGTCTCCTGCATGAATCATGATCTCGATCCACGGGAGTATCTCCACGGCGTGCCCCATCACCGCGTCGTGCAGTTTCACCTGGCGGGACACACGAATTGCGAGACGCATCTGATCGACACGCACGACGGGCCGGTCATCGATCCCGTGTGGGAGCTGTACCGCGAAGCGGGGAGCCTGACCGGAGGCGCTGCCACCCTGCTCGAATGGGATGCGAACATCCCGCCGCTTCCCGAGGTGCACGCGGAGATTCTGAAAGCCCGCGAATACCTCAACGAAACGACTCCCGCGGCGAACCGTCCGGCAGCGCCGCATGCCGCCAAGCCGTCGAACCGCGGCCGGTCGATTTCCAATCCCCTGGCAATGGTCACTGCGGAGGTGGAGTGATGCACAAGGTCGCTGCGCACACTCCGGATCGGATTCAGCGATGGATGCAGGCCGTCATCATGCATCCGGACGGACCTGTGGCGGGGATCGACTCTCCGCTTGCGCGCGAGGCGATCGATGTCGATACGGATCGAATCGAACTGGTGGTCTGCCGGTCCCGGAACCTGACGGGAGTCGAACGGCTGCAGATCTATTCCAGCGCCTACCTCGCGCGGCTCGTCGAATGCCTGCGCGAAGAATACCCCGCAATGGTCCATCTGCTGGGGCGGGAAACGTTCGACAGCTTCGCGGTGGCCTATATTCAAAGCCATCCTTCGACAAGCTACACGCTGTCGAACCTGAGTCAGTCATTCCCCCGCTTCCTGAGGGAAACGCGTCCGAGCGATGAGGAAGGCGGCGACGGCGCAGCGGACTGGATCGATTTCCTTATCGACCTGGCCACTGTCGAGCGAACCTACAGCGAAGTGTTCGATGGGCCGGGACTGGAGAACTCGAAATCGCTCTCCCCCGATGACCTCCGGTTGCTCCCTCCGGAGGAATGGGAGAACGCCCGCCTGCTGATGAATCCGAGCCTGCGATTGCTGACGCTTCAGTTCCCCGCGCACGAATACATTTCCCAGGTCCAGAAGAAGAAAAGTCCGGACATCCCGGCACGAGAGCCGACTCATCTCGTGATTCTTCGCCGCGACTTCATCGTGCGACGGAACCCTGTCTCTGCGCGGGAATCAGCGATCCTCGCCCCCCTCCGACGTGGTGAGGCCCTGGGGGCAGCCATTGAGCACGGGCTGCAACTAAAGGACGGGGAACCAGTTCCTGACCCAGCAGTGCTGCGGGAGTGGTTCCGCTCCTGGACCGTCGCGACCTATTTCCGGGGCATCGCAGCGCCTGTCGTCTGCTGACGGGCTTCGCCGGCGGCGCCGGAATCGGTCCGAAAGCGCATCATGGTTGTCTATTCCAAGTCCTCACGCATCTCCCCAGCACGAGAATGTGCCAACCATGTGATGGTCACTGTCCTTCCGGGGGGAGGTCTTGCTCGAGGGGTTTCAGGGCTGTGCCCGTTCGGGCGCGGCAAGCCGAAAGTCTCGTCACCACGAGGCCAATCTGCCGCGCCCCTTTCTACTCCGTGGCCTTCCGTGCCCGCCGAACAGGGAAAGGCATCAGCGTCCTCCGTGCCGCCCGGTGTAATACTCACGTCGGCGGACCGATTCTGTTAGAATCAACTCCCGGTTTTTGTGTGTCCTCCGTCCGGAAAATCCGTCATGCCCACGCCGATTCATTTCGCTTCCGAAGAACGCTCCAACGCCGTTCGCGACGTCATCACCCAGAAGGAGCCGATCGCGCTGCGGACCTTCACGCCGAGCCAAGCGGTGCTGTCGAAGTCGGCCGGGGTGTTCCACTGGACGCCGGAAGGGCGGCGGCTTTACGACTACAGCTCGGGCGTGTTGGTCGCCAACCTCGGACACAACCCCGTCCGCTGGATGCAGAAGTTTGCGGGGTATATGGGCTGGAAGGCCGAGCACCTGAGCGGAACGCCGTCGGCCAACGGCGCGCCGGCCGGGTTCTTCGGGGCGGCTCCGATGACCGCCTACAACGCGATCAGCGAGATCGAAGCCGAATCGGTGCGGCGGTTGCTGAAGAATGTGCAGTCGTTCCCCGGCAGCAGCCGGCTCGACACCGTGATGTGGGCTGCTTCGGGCTCGGAGGCCATTCAGAAGGCCCTCTGGGCTTGCCTGCACCGCGACGAATCGCGCGACATCATTCTCGCCACCCGTTACGGGTTCCACGGCAAGAAGGGGCTGGCCGGGGCCGTCACCGGAAGCGAGAAGGACCGCGACCGCGACCCCCGCGTGAAGTTCATCGCCTTCCCGATGGACGAGGTGGACGACGTCAGCAAGTACGGCCAGACGGTCGACCTCTCGAAGTACGAGGCCGAGCTGGAGTCGATGTGGAAGCAGTACGGCAAGCGGATCAACTGCCTGATCACCGAGCCGTACCTCGGCGGCGGCGGCAGCTTCCACCCGCCGAAGGAATACCTGCAGCTGCTGCAGCGGTTCTGCCGGGCGCACGACATCCTGTTCATTCTCGATGAAGTGCAGGCGAACTTCGGCCGCACCGGCTGCATGTACGCCTTCGAGAAGTACGGCCTCGAGCCGGACTTCGACGTGATGGGCAAGGGCCTGGGCAACGGCGTGCCGGTCGCGGCGGTCGTCGGCCGCGGCGACATCATGGCGTGCCTGAAGTACGGCGAAGCGTCCGACACCTGGAGCGCCAACCCGCTCTCGTGTGCGGCGGTCCTGGCGACACTCGACGAATTCGAGCAGCACGACGTCGTCGGCAACACCCGGAAGATCTCGAAGATCTACTTCGAAGAGCTGGCGAAGCTGAAGGAGACGCCGCTCATCGCGAAGGTCCGCGGCGAGGGGCTCGTATTCGGCATTGAGTGTGCGACGGTCGGGAATCTGGCTGCCGGCGACGTCGCGAACAAGATCGTCGAGGCGTGCTACCTCGGCAAGACCGCAAAGGGATCCGGGGGCGACGGGATTCACTTGTTGGGCGCGCTGGCCGGCAAGGTCATTCGCATCAGCCCGCCGAATACGATCACCGAGCAGGAAGCGCGGCAGTCGCTTGAGCTGCTGCACTCGATCGTCGGAGCGCTGGCGGAATCGCTGTGCGGGGCGGCGGCGAAGTGATCTTGCGTCGCGACAGGCGGCCTCGCTTGTCACTCGATTGATTCGGATTCGCGACTGATTCAGAGCCGCAAGCGAGGCCGCTTGCGGCTACGTTTTCTTCCGGCCCGGAAGGCCGGACTCAATTGCCAGATTCGATGTCATGACAACCACTGAACGCACCTGTCGCCTGGTCACGCTGGGCTGCAAGGTCAACCAGTACGAGACGCAGCTCGTCAAGGAGACGCTGCTGCGCAACGGCTGGCGCGAAGCCGACGAAGGCGAAGCGGCCGAACTGTGCGTGGTCAACACCTGCACGGTGACGGCAACAGGCGATTCGAAGTCTCGCCAGGTCATCCGGCAACTGGCCCGCGAAAGCCCCGGGACACGAACCGTCGTCATGGGGTGCTACGCCACCCGCGCGCCCGAGGAAGTCGCGAAACTGCCGAGCGTCTCGGAGGTTGTCACCGACAAGCGTGAACTTCCCGATCTCTTCGACCGCCTCGGGCTGATGGACATCCCCACGGGGATCAGCCAGTTCGACGGGCGGCACCGGGCCTTCGTGAAGGTGCAGGACGGGTGCATTCTGAAGTGCACGTACTGCATCATCCCGAGTGTTCGGCCGGGGCTGCGGTCGCGGTCGCCCGAGGACATCGAGGACGAAGTGCGGAGGCTGGTCGACAATGGATACCGCGAAATCGTGCTCTGCGGGATTCACGTGGGGCACTACGGCGTCGACACGACGCGGGCGAAATCAGGGCTGCCGCCGTTCCGCCTGTCTCACCTGATGCGTCGGCTCAACCGCATTCCCGGCGACTGGCGGCTTCGCACGTCGAGCATCGAAGCGGCCGAAGTCAACGACGACTTCATCCAGGCGGCGGCCGACTGCGAGCATCTCTGCCCGCACTACCATCCGGCGCTGCAGAGCGGTTCGGATACCGTGCTCCGGCGAATGCGGCGGCGATATTCGGTCGACCGGTTCCTCGAAAAAGTCCACCGGATGCGGGAATTGCTGCCCAATCCGGCGTTTACGACCGACGTCATCGTCGGCTTCCCCGGCGAAACCGAGGTGGAGTTCGAGGAAACGCTCGCCGCCTGCCGCCAGGCGGAGTTCATGAAAATTCACATTTTTCCGTTCAGCGCGCGGAAGGGAACGCCCGCCGCCGCGTTTCCTGATCAGACGCCCCCGCCTGTCATCCGCGAGCGGGTCGAGCGGCTGTCGGTACTGGAGCGCCAGATGGCGCAGCGGTACTATCAATCGGAGATCGGTCGGGAACTGGAAGTTCTGGTTGAGCGAGAGGCGGAAGACCGTCCGGGCTGGATGCGGGGGACCGACCGTCGGTACATCCCCGTCGAACTGCCCGGATCGGCGGACGACATCGGACGCTGTGTGCGGGCCGTCGGACGCCAGGACTTCCCACATCGCCTCGATGCGGAACGAAGTTGAGGTGTGCTGTGAGCCTGGGAGAATTCCACTCGCTGTACCTCCAGGTGGCGGACGTCGACGGAACGGTCGTCGCCCGCTTCACCGTGCCGCGCCTGTCGGAAGAGCTGAACGTCGAGCAGCTCGGGCACGACCTGTTCTCGCTCGTCGACCAGCATGACCTGTCGGCGCTGGTCCTCAGCATGAACGGCGTCGAGTACATGAACAGCTCGGTCCTCGGCAAGCTGATCACGCTGCACCGCCGGCTCCATCGCAAGTCGGGCCGGCTGGTGATCTGCGAGCCGAGCGAAACAGTCCGTGACATCCTGAAGACCAGCCGTCTGCTTGATTACTTCCGTGTGACCGACAGCGTCCCGGCGGCGGTCGCCGTCCTGAATTGATTCATTCTGCCCATTCCCGCCAGCCCCCGTTGCGTCCCCCGCATGTTGATCGCGATCGAAGGCATTGACGGTTCCGGCAAGGGGACTCAATCGGCGCGGCTGGTCGAACGCTGGAACGAGGCAGGCCATAAGACCGCGCTTCTCAGCTTCCCGCAATACGGCACGACGCTCTTCGGCCGCGCGGTGGGAGACTTTCTGAACGGCCGCTTCGGATCGCTCGACGCCGTGCATCCGTTTCTGGCGTCGCTTCTGTACGCCGGCGATCGGTTCGAATCGCGGAACGTTCTACAGCAGTTGCTCGACACGCACGAGCACGTCGTGCTCGACCGGTATGTCGCATCGAACCTCGCCCACCAGGGAGCCAAGTGCGACGGGCCTGCTCGGGCCGAGTTGCTCGACCGCATCCGGACGATCGAACACGAGATCTACGGGATGCCGGTCGCCGATCGAACGATTCTGCTGGACCTCCCCGCTCTCCAGGCCCAGGAATTGATCGCCCGCAAAGCCGCTCGGACCTACACCGAAAAGGCGGCCGATCTCCAGGAAGCCGATGGCCGCTATCTGGCGCGGGTTTCCGAGGTGTATCGCGAGCTTGCCGTCGCCGACTCGCACCACTGGCGGATCATTTCGTGCTCCGATGCCGAAGGAATCCGGCCCGTCGACGCCATTTCGGATGACGTCTTTCGTGCCGCGCGGCGGGAGTCCTAGGCAGCCGTCTTGAGTGCAAGCTTTGGAAATACGCGAACGTCGGCCCTCGTTCGACTGGGCACACGGGCATAAGTCACCGTGCGACGTTCCCTCCGGGGGAGCCGATACACGGTATTAGGGGCATCGTCCTCGCGGAATCTCTCCCTTGTGACACGCGGATCAACCCGCGACCATCAGGGGATGACCGTACTTTCGCCACACCTGTTGCCTGCCGGCGTTCGCGAAGCTCTCATCGCCGAGACGGCAGGGCTCGACTCCCTCGACGCCTGGCCGCACCGCTCCCTGCAGTGTCTTGCGAGACATTCGCTGCTCGGAGCCGCCATTCCAGCCGAGTTCGGCGGGCGACCGCTCTCACCGGTCGAGAGTGTCGAGTGGCATGTCGCCCTGTCCGAAGCCTGCCTCGTCACGGCCTTCGTCCTCAGTCAGCGGGACGCGGCCTGCCATCGGATCGCTCTGTCGTCAAGTTCCGAATTGAAAAGCTCTCTCTTCCCGCGGCTCGCCCGCGGCGATGCATTCGCCACCGTCGGAATCTCCCACCTGAGCACATCCCGCCAGCATTGCGGAACGCCGGCCGTGCGGGCGATACCGACGGACGACGGCTATCGCCTCGACGGCTCGATTCCCTGGGTCAGCGGAGCGCGGTACGCCGACGAAATTGTCGTGGGGGGGACGCTGGCGGACGGAACACAGATACTCGGCCTCACTCCCCGCACCGTGCGGGGGTTGGCTGTCGGGCCGTCACAGGAGTTGATGGCCCTCTCGTCTTCCCACACGGCCTCGATCGAACTTCGAGATGTATTCGTGCCGAATGATCGCATCCTGGCAGGGCCCGTCGCGGGCGTGATGAAGCAGGGGCCCGCCGGGACCGGTTCGTTGACGACCTCGGCACTGGCGGTCGGCAGCGCGTCGTCCAGCGTGAATCGACTTCTCGGAGAGGCGAGTCGCCGGCCCGACCTCGAACCGATTGCCGCCGCGTTGGCCATGGAGCGGGACGAAATCTTCCACGACATGCGAGAGGCGGCCGCCTGGGATGCAATCCCGCCGAAGACGATCGAACAATTGCGGCAACGGGCGAACTCGCTGGTGCTGCGTGCTGCACAGGCTTCGCTCGCGGCCTGCAAAGGAGCGGGCTACGTCCGCGGGCATCCGGCCGAGCGGGGCGTGCGGGAGGCGATGTTCTTCCTGGTCTGGTCGTGCCCGCAACCGGTCGTCTCGGCCGCTCTGCGGGAGTTTGCGTGCGTCGATGGATTGACATGACGATCCGAGTTGTCGGGGCGATTCACGGGGCACTCGAAGAACCGGACAATTCGGGCGGCGTGTTATGGGGAGCGTCGCTTCGTTTGCGTGCGTTTCCGACCCACCCGTCGTTTCCGTCGCTCATCCGCCTGGCCGAGAATCCCGCTAACGACCGGCCGCGGCTTCAAACGAATGAGGATTCCGATGTCGCACCGCTTCCAGGTCCTGCTGACAGATCGCGCCTGGCCCGACTGGGAGATCGAACGCCGCATTCTGAATGAGGCGGACGCGGATCTCATCGAAGCCCCGGACGGTCGCGAGGAAACTCTCGTGCGGCTGGCGCGGGATTGCGACGCAATTGGCACGTGCTGGGCTCGCGTGACGGCGAACGTCATCGCCGCCGCACCGCGCTGCCGGGCCATTGCCCGGTTCGGAATCGGACTCGACAACATCGACCTCGAGGCGGCCGCGGCCCGGCGCATCGTCGTCACCCGCGTCCCCGACTATTGCGTCGAAGAAGTGGCCGATCACACGCTGGCCCTGCTGCTGGCGATCAACCGCAACATCGCCTTTTTCCATCTCCGGACGAAGCGCGGGGAGTACAACCTCAAGGCGGGCCCTCCCATGCGACGACTGTCGGGGCAGACGCTCGGACTGATCGGCTTCGGGCGGATCGGGCAGGCGGTTTATCGAAAGGCCCGCGGGCTCGGTATGCAGGTCATCGCCTGGACTCGATCGGGAGGCGACTCCGGCACGGGATGCCCGATGAGGACCTTCCACGAGGTGCTGGAGACATCCGACTACCTCTCACTCCATCTGCCGCTCACGGACGAAACGCGCGGTCTGCTCGGCGACGAAGCGCTGCAGAACGTGCGGCCAGGCGCCGCTCTGATCAACACGTCTCGCGGCCCTCTGATTGACCATGCCGCATTGGAACGCGTC
>JADZEF010000291.1 GCA_020850695.1 Planctomycetaceae bacterium
GCACATGCCCAGACCGCCACCGCAGGCTTCAAGTGGCGAGAACTCGCGCAAAAAACTCCAGAATGTCGTGGCACACAGCAGGGCGTCATTTCCCAGAGAATCGTTCTTGTCGATGCCGATAAATAGGAATGGAGAGTGACCCTGGGCATTGAAGGGAGCGAGGACATGAGTATCTCAAGGCGTTGGATTCTGGGTGCTTGCGGCGTGCTGGCGACATGCGGATGGCTTTATGCGGCGGGCGATCGCGAAACCCCAGCCCCCCTTCACAGCGACCAGCAATCAGCCCTCATGCTCGCCAAACTGGCCAGCTCTCAGAAAATCGTCGACGGACTCGTCTCCAAAGATTTCAACCAGATTGAACGGGGCGCGACCGAACTTGTTCACGTCTGCGACGCGACGGACTGGGCCGCTCGGGGCGATCAGGTTTATGCCCACCACCGCACCGAACTCCGCCGCCAGGCCCAGAAGCTGGTGAAGATGGCCGATGAAAAGAACCTCGATGGCGCGGCGTTCACCTATATGCACTCTCTGACGACGTGCATCAGTTGCCACGAGTATTGTCGCGATGTTCTGAAGATCGCCGACAATCCGAAGTCGACGAACAAGATCGTGCCAATTCCAGTGAACGATGATGAGACCTCGTCCGTTTCGGAACGTCCGACTCGACGATGAATCGCATCAGACTCGACAAAGTTCGCTCGACCGGACTCAAAAGAGCCTGCCTCTGTTCCCCGGCCGGCTGAAGACGCTGACACACGCCTACAAACGCAACGGAACCACCACGCTGTTCGCAGCGATCGAACTGGCCGAAGGGAAGATCTTCGCCGACTGCATGCCGCGTCACCGCCACCAGGAGTGGATCAAGTTTCTGAAGAAGATCGACGCGGAGATGCCATCTGACCTGGACCTGCACCTCATCGTCGACAACTAAGCGACGCACAAGCATCCGAAGGTGAAGAACTGGCTCAGGCGACATCCGCGGTTCCACGTCCATTTCATTCCGACCAGCAGTCGCGGCTGAGCGTGATCGAACGCTGGGTCCGCGACATCACTCAAAATCGCATCCGCAATGGCGTCTTCAAAAGCGTCGAGCAGTTGGAACAAGCGATCCGGGACTACATCGTTCACCACAACGTCGACCCGGTCTCGTTCGACTGGACCAATAAGGCCGAGGACATCCTCGAGAAAGTGGCGCGAGCCCGCGCCTGCCTGAATAAGATCCCATCTGCCTGAAGCACTACACTAGCGATCAAAGTCTTGTTCCTCAGCCTGACGCAGACCAGCGCGGCGTCACTCTGGTCGGCTATCGCCGCCGATACGGGAGCGTCATTGCTTGTCGTCTTCAACGCACTGCGGCTCACGCATGGAAATTGGGTACTGGCTGAAAAAAAGTTGCAGTCCGCCAGTTACAACTTCCCATCGCCGATGATCGTGTATCCATCCTGACGAAGTCGCTCAACCCATTTGTCGAGCCAGCAGGCGACGCGGGACTCTGTGCGGAAACGAGGCGGGTCCGGATGGAGAGATCTTCGGCCTCCGCTGACGTCGTCCGGGACTTTAAGTTTCATCTGCATTCTCGAGGGCAACCTTGCGTCCGAGTCAAGGAGGCTCTGGCACGGCGCGCCCCATCGCTCGTTTCTGAGGCAGACCGTCACACACCGGGCGGTGTGCACACTCGAGGGAGATGATTGGGCGTCTGCTTTCCTGCCAGCAAGACGCGAACTTCGCAGGCGAATTTCTCAGCCGTTCGCGATCCCTCGGCACCCCTGAAACGGGAGAAAGCGCGCAAGCCGGCGTGAATCTTCCGCGAGTCGATCGAGCGAAGACGAACATGCCGAACCTCGACGGCACGCGGGATGCAAGGAAATGAATGTCGACCGCGGCAGGGCCAGAGGCGGTGTGGTCATCCCCCAGGAGCCAGCGCCTTCCAGAGCCCGTCCGGTCGGCTTCGTCATGTCATGACTGCGTCCTCCAGTGGAACACATGATGCTTCATTTTCTTGCCGGCGACATCTTGCTTTCTAAAGCCCAGGCGATCGCGCATGGCGTGGCGCCGAATGACAATTTCCATTCGGGACTGGCGCTGGCCCTGCGAGAACGCTGGCCGGCCATGGCGAGCGACTTTCGCCACTACTGTCACGGCTCCCATCCCAAATCAGGGGACCTCTGGACGTGGGGCGGAGTAGGCGGCGTGCGGATCGTCTGTCTGATGACGCAGGACGAAGCGTACGGGCACGGGACCCAGCCAGGCAGGGCTCATGTCGCGCATGTGAACCATTGCCTGAAGAAGTTGCGTCAGACTGTTGAGAAGGAAGCCTTCACGAGCCTGGCCGTCCCGCGGCTGGCGACAGGCGTCGGGGGCCTCGACTGGAATGATGTCCGACCCTTGCTTCAGAAGCACCTTGGCGATCTGAAGATCCCGGTGTTCATCTACGAAACCTACAAGGCCGGCGTGGCTGCCGTCGAACCGGCGTCCTGAGGAGACCCGTGTGACCGCTCAGCACACCCGGGCGGTGGACGCCGAGCGACTGGGGGCGGTCCTTCCGGTGTGGTCAAAGCATCTCAGCTGAGGACGATCGGCGTCCGACAAACCGATCCATCACATTCTGTGACGGATCGGCTTGGTCTGGCGAGTCATTATTCGTCCCCGTAAGAAGGACGCCTTGAGGAGTGTTCCGATTCTTCTGTCACTTCGGTCATGGTCGCCTCGGTCAGCAGCAGCACGCCGGCGACCGAGACGGCATTCTTCAGTGCCAAACGTACGACCTTGGTAGGGTCGATGATTCTGGCTTCCATCAAGTGTAACCGTTCACGCCCTGGCGTAGTCGAGTCGGCGGATTGGTCTTCGCGCGGACGGCAAAGTTGACGACATCTTCGTCATATCGCACCCCCCGCTCCCGCTGACCTCAGAGCAACTGGCCGCCTTGCCGCCGGAGTTTCAGGCGTTGCTTCGGGCCGTCATCGACCATTATGAAAAGCGGATCGCCGTTCTCGAAGCCGAGATTGCGGCGCTGAAGAAAACGCCCCGCAACTCATCACGAAGAAGTCGAAGGGGAAGGTCTAAAGCGGAGGACGCGGAGCACGGATCGCAACGGAAGAGTAGAATGGGATCGATCAATGGCTCGCAGCAGCCTGAGTTTCCTGGCTCGGTCGGGTATCCGAAGGTTGGTGAGCGAGAACCCCGAGAACTTCCACAGCAGGATGACGAGCCGCAGCAACGCGATGAGCCGTTCGAGGCGTCTGCGAAGTGCGAGCAACTCCTTTTGCAGCTTGACGACGTCCCGGTCCACTCCGTCGACAGTCACCACCTCGGCGCGCGACGAGGTCAACCAACCGCGTGCGGTGGAGCGCGGGATGCCTCGTCCTGTGGCCTGATGGATGTCGCCCGTTGATCGGACGAAATCGCGCAGGCGATGGTCGTACGTTCGCTGAGTTCTAGTTGCGGAGCTCATGCCTCAATCATGGTCAACATGGCTTGCAGAACAATCC
>JADZEF010000292.1 GCA_020850695.1 Planctomycetaceae bacterium
CAGGGACCCGCTCGCCGGCGGACAGGAATTCGAACGGGCGCGGCCCGAGCCCGTCGGCGTAGCCGGCGGCCAGCGTCGTCGAGAATGTGCCATAGCGGCCGATGAGCGCGACCGGTGCAAAGGATCCGTCCCCCTCGTTCTCGACCCATCCGAAATTCGTCGTACCGCCGAAATCGAAGAGGATGACCGCGTCGCGGTCGCCGTCCCCATCCACGTCGCCGAAGACTGCGTCGTTCGCTTTGCCGAACGGAGCCGTCGTCTCCGTCAGGATCGTCTGGCTGCTGAACTGCTTGAGTTCGGGACTAAAGTCCCGGAGCAGGATGGCGTCCCCGTCCCCCGCATCGACCGAAGCGGTCGTCACGAGGATGTCCGCGAAATCGACGGCAAGCTCTCGATCGATGGTGAACGACGTGATGTAGTCGCCGGTGAAATAGATTCCCGTGAACTCAGGCACGAAGGGGTTGCTGACGGCGGCCCCGCTGTTTTCCAGCCACTGGACCGTGCCATAGTTTGACGGGGGAATCGAGTTGCCTGCATCTCCCGGATCGTAGTCGTTCACCGCCACGATGATGTCGACATCGGCGTCGAGATCGATGTTCGATAGTTCCAGGTCGGATATGCCTCCCAGGAGCGTGCTGCCAACCAGCATTCCGCCGAATTCCTGGAACCGCACTCCGGTCCCCTTGTTCTCGTACCACTGCACTTCAGTGATTTCCGACCCCGGACCACTCGAACTGAAGGCGGCGACGAGATCGAGCTGGGTGTCGCCGTTGATGTCGCCGATGGCGACGCGGGCGGTGTGCTTCGTCGCTTGAGAGTCGACATCATGCCGCAGGAAGCTGGGGCTGGATCCGCCGAGGTTTTCGTACCACGAGAGGTTGAGCGTGCCGGGGTCCGCGTCGGACGACCAGACGGCGGCGATGTCGAGGTCGCCGTCGCCATCGAGATCTCCCAAGGCCAGGTCGTGAACAGTGCCCTGCTGCGGGACGGTATTGATCTGAACGAATGTTGGATCGGGAGAGTTCGTCTGCAGGCCGATGGTGATGCCGTTGGAGCCTGCACCGTTCGATGTCATTCCGGAGACGAAATCGGTGCGGCCGTCGCCGTTCATGTCGCCGGTTGCCATGGTGGTGATGGCGCCGGACGTGTTCAGCGACTGCGACGGGACGGCCTGCTGAGGACCTGGTGTGCCGCTGAGCAGCGTGCGGTCTTCGAGGAGCTCAACGGCGGTCCAGAACTTGTCCTTGTAGCGATTGCGGCGCTGCCGTGCCGTGGCGTCGCTCGATTTCCTCGAGAGCCATTGGGACAGCGGCTTCGTCACCAGCGCGGTCAGCGACAACATGGAGAAGGCCCGGCAGGAAGCGGATTTCCGGTCGATCGCGAGGAAGGAACGGAAGGCGGTACTGGCGTCTATCGACCCGTTCAGACTCGGGGGATTGATGAATTGCAGGGGCACCGAACAGGAGGCACCGTCCTCCCGGCGATTCCCAAGCAGAATCCATGCCGGTCAGAGAACTCCCGAGAGCGCCCTGCCGTCCCGGAAAGAACAGTCGATGAGTCAAAATCGGGAAGTCGGTTCGATTTGGCTTTCCTGGCGCGTCGATGGCCGGATCTCCTGCTCGACTGTCATCGCTTTCCGCGAAAAACTTATCTCACGACCATTCGAGGGAGTTCCCCCACGGGATGGGTTATACCGATTCCGGGGCGTGCGACAACTTGCGGTCCGTCAGGGCCGATTGTTCCGGATCTGACGCGGTGTCGCATTCCGCTACAGGGGGGTGCAATTTGCGCCTCGACCAACACTTGGCGATCTTTCGATCCATTCGTCTGGCGTGGCACCCATCCGCTTCGTAGCCCGCCTTCAAGGCCGGCACGAGGTCTTGTCCGGCCTTGGAAGGCCGGACTACGGAAAACGCGGCGGTCACGTTGCTCTACTGGGCGTATGTTGAGCCGCCGTGCGTGACCGTCTTGTTGAGACGGTTGTGCGTGTGCAGGCCTTCGAGCAGGAACTCGGCGACGCTCGCCTGCAATGGAACCGCCAGCGGGCCCTTCGCCATCGCCGGCTCGAGTTCCGCCGCAATCGTCTCGATCTGCTGCTTGAAGCCCCGCACCGGGCTGACACGCTGCAGCACTTCGGCCGCGGTGCTCCGGTCGCCGAATTCAATCGTCTTGCCCGACTCAAAGTATTCGACGACGTTGCGGAACTGCTTCGGGTTGAACTTCTGGTCGAAGACGGTCTTCACCGCTTCGCCGACGATCCGCCCGACGAGCTTGTCTTCCTCGCCCGGTTCTTCGCTCATCGTCAGTTCCATCTTGCCGCGCGAGCTGGCGGTCAGGAATGCGAGGTCTCCGACCCGCACGACGGCCTCGTTCTCTCCCACCAGCGTCGCCCGCCGCTCGGCGTTCGAAACCATGTTCTCGTAGTTGGCGATCGACATGCGGACGCTGACGCCCGACGCCTGGTTGACGTGAGGGCTGGAGCGGGCGAGGCGGCTCGCCTCTTCGACGATTTCCTTCATGAAGTGCGGGACGGCCACCGCAATGCCATCCTCGCGCTGAGTCCAGGCGTTGGCTTCCGTGATTTCAATGCCGAGTGCGCGACTGATCGGATAGTGCGTGCGGACGACGGAGCCAATGCGGTCCTTGAGGGGCGTCACGATGCGGCCGCGGTTGGTGTAGTCTTCGGGGTTGGCGCTGAAGACCATGCACAGATCGAGATCGAGTCGGATGGGAAACCCGCGGATCTGAACGTCGCGTTCTTCGAGGACGTTGAACAGGCCCACCTGGATCTTGGGCGACAGGTCGGGGAGCTCGTTCATGCAGAAGATTCCGCGATGGCTCCGCGGGATGAGGCCGAAGTGCATGACGTCTTCGCTGGCCAGGTGCCGCCCTTCCGCGTGCTTGATGAGGTCGACTTCGCCGATCAGGTCGGCGATCGTCACGTCGGGGGTGGCCAGCTTTTCGTGGTAGCGGCGGTCGCGGCCGATCCATTCGATCGGGCATTCGTCGCCGTAGTTGGCGACATGATCACGGCCGTACTTGGAGAGCGGGTGGTAGGGGTCGTCGTTGATGTCGCTCCCCGCGACGATCGGCAGGGCCTCGTCGAGGAGGTTGACCAGCATTCGCAGCATGCGGGTCTTCCCCTGGCCGCGAAGCCCGAGAAACAGCATGTCGTGCATCGACAGGATGGCGTTCACCACCTGCGGGACGACCGTTTCGTCGTAGCCGAGGATGCCGGGAAAGATCTGTTCCTTGCGGCGCAGGCGGGCGAGGAGGTTGCGGCGCATCTCGGTCTTGACGCTGACCGATTTCCAGCCGCTGGCCTTGAGATCACCCAGGGTGCGGGGGCGTTCGCTCATGAGTTTCCTAGCAGAGGACCCGCCAGCGCAGGCCGGCGGGCGGAAGTGCATCACGGGGAATGGACCATCTTTCGGCGCAATCCGCCGGAAAGCAAGATCCGGTGCGGGGGCGACACACCGGCGTCCCCTCGCTCCGGAATTGTAGGACCATCGCCCGCGGACACCACCCCCGGGGGCTACCCGGTCTTTCCTCTTGGCGATTGCAAATGTTCTGAAGCTTGCCGTCTTGAGAAGATCCTGAAGAGGAGCGTCTGACGCAAAGACGCCAAGCCCGCAACGATTTCGCAAAGGGGAAAGCCAGAAGGCAGTCGGCACGAAAGACGTTTTCGTCTTTGCGTGGCTCATTTGCCACTTCGCGTTTTGGCGTCAGAGGCCTTTGTTCTTCGGTTGCGGCAGTGCCGCGCTGTGGTCTTTGCGTCAGAGCCTTCTGCTCGAATCTTCTGACGGCGCAACGATTCTGAGCACTGGCAGCGCAAAGACCGCGAAGGACGGCACGCAAAGAGTGGCGGGACGCGGATTCAACTCGCGGCCGACGCTCAAGGCTGCTCGATCCGGGCGGTCTTGACGAACTCGCGGAACGCGTCGTAGACCTCGGCGACCGCGTCCTTCGGACCGTTCAGCTTCAGGAAGAAGTCGGTCTCCCCCAGCGGAATGCCGACACCCAGCATCCTCCAGTCCGGGTGCGGACCAGGCTTGCCGGACGACGACGCGTTGAACGTCCCCTTCAGATCGATCCACCGCGCCTCGACGTCCCCCACCTTGATGGTCTCGGACTTCTTCCCGTCCGGATCAGTCAGGAACTGGCCGATCCAGCGGTTGATGTTGTCGTCGAGCCCGCCACGGTTCGAGAGGCAGGTCAGTTCCACCAGCCCCGCTTTGGCCGGCAGGACGAACCGCGCGTCGACGAAGCCGAACTGGCTCTGCCCCAGCTTCATCTCCTGCCATCCCGCGGGAACCGACACGGTGATGCGGTCGAACTTCTTCTCGAACGGCCCCGTCTTCACCACGTCTCCCGCGGCCTTACTGTCGGCCGCTTCCTCCGACGTTCCTCCGGCGGCCGGCTTCGATTCGGAAAGGGGCGGCGCTTTGGGAATCGGAGCGTCTTCGGTCTCCGTCTTTGCACCGCACCCCGGCGCCAACACCACTGCGAGAATCAGGAGGCTCAAGACATCCCATCGAACGTTTCTTCGCATCATCAGCCTTCTCAGGAAATTGTCATGGATTCATCGACATGATCGTGCGTCACATCATGAATTGCGGCTCTCTTCGTCTCGAAAGCCATTTTTCATCACGGAGACACGGAGTCACGGAGAAAACCAGGGCAGAAACGCGACCGGCATCACAGGAGCAAGCCAGGTCAGCAGAGAGACAAGCAAGAGAGGCGAAGATTCCTGGCGCGCCCTGGTTGCAAGGACCTTCGCCCAGAATCTGCTCTGCACCCTCTGGCTGCTTCTGTTCAATGTCCTTTTCTTCTCCGTGTCTCCGTGTCTCCGTGGTGAAACTTGTCTTGGATCGCGACTGGAGGACTGCATTCCGACCGAGAAACCATAGAATCGAGAATCCCACGGAAGGCTTCAAGTGACGCCCCGCCGCGGATCCCGAGCGTTGCCCCCCTCTGAGAAGGTTGAACCCGTGGACGAGTGCCCGACGTCGCCGCGAGCCCTGCCCGCCGTGCATCGCGTGCTTGGCGACGCGCGGATCGTCCCGCTCATCGAAACGTTCGGCCGCACGCTCGTCACCGAGTGGGTCCGCAGCATACTCCAGCGCGCCCGCGACGAGCTGCGAAATCCGAATGCGACTTCGTCCCATGGCGAAGTAACCGCTGCTGTGATTCTGTCGCTGGTCGAGCGCGGTTCCTGCGAAGCGGCGCGGCGGATCGGACCGGTCATCAATGCGACAGGCGTCATCCTCCACACCGGACTGGGCCGCGCTCCCCTCCCGGCCGCCGCACGCGCGGCCATCGCCGAGGCGGCTCAAGCCTGCAACGTCGAGGTCGACCTTGAAACCGGCGAGCGGAGTTGGCGGGGCGTGCAACTCCTCGAGGCCTGGCGGACGCTGACCGGCTGCGAGGACGCGCTCGTCGTCAACAACAACGCGGCCGCCACACTGCTCGTCCTGCAGGCGCTGTGTGCGGGACGCGAAGTGGTCCTCTCGCGCGGGCAGATGATCGAGATTGGCGGATCCTTCCGGCTCCCCGAGATCTTCGCCCAGAGCGGCGCACGGCTGAAAGAGATCGGCACCACCAACCGCACTCACCTCGCCGACTCCGAAAGGGCGATCGGCCCCGACACCGCCGCCCTCTTCCGTGTCCATCCCTCCAACTATCGCGTCATCGGCTTTACCGAATCGCCCGAAATCGGCCCCCTCGTGCAACTGGCCCAACCTCGAGGAATTCTCGCCATCGACGACATCGGCAGCGGCTGCCTGGTCGACATGACGAAGTACGGTCTCCCTGCCGAACCGACGTTCCGCGAAAGCCTCGCCGCGGGGGCCGACCTCGTCCTGGGAAGCGGCGACAAGCTGTTGGGCGGACCGCAATGCGGGATCATCCTGGGACGACGCGTGCTGATCGAACGGTTGCGAAAGCACCCGCTGACCCGCGCGGTCCGCGTCGACAAGCTGACCCTCGCGGCCCTCAGCGCGACGCTCGATATCTACCTCCGCGGAACGCACGACCGCGACATCCCGACGCTCGCGCTCCTCTCGACATCGGTGGAGTCGCTCCAGCAACGCGCGATGCAACTGGCCCGGAACGTCCCCGGCAGTCCATGGAAGGCAACCGTGCGGCAAGCCATGTCTCCCGTCGGGGGAGGCTCGCTTCCGGGGGCCGAGTTGCCCACCGCACTCATCGCGTTGCGGCACGAACAGCTTTCCAGCGAGTTGCTGGCGAAGGAGTTGCGGAAGGCACGTCTCTTCCCCCGCATCGACAACGGAGACGTCTGCCTCGACCTCCGCAGCGTCCCGCCGGAGCACGACGACGCCATTGCCCAAATCCTCCGCACCGCAACTGGCTGATCACCACAGCGGTTCGCGAGCGCGGATCCACTCGGCGGGGATTCCCGGCACCCCGACGGCCAGTGAGACGATGCCGCCGACGATCGCCGCATTCGTGTCGATGTCGCCCCCCACCTTCACCGCCGTCCAGAGCGCTTCTCGGTAGTCGTCGAGATGCCGTGCGGCCGTCCATAGGCAATACGGTACGGTGTCGGGACAGGTGACGTTCGATCCATCACCCAGACTTTCGGCCGCCTCGAACTCCCATGTGTCGAGCGGCGTCACCGACGCCAACTCGATCCCACGCCAGGTCGAACTCCGGGGAACCAGAGAGAGAACCGTCTTGAACAACGCGGACGCCGGCTCGCTCCGTCCCGACGCATTCCAGCGCCATGCCCAGGCCGCCGCGACAGCAATCGCGATTCCTTCCGCGTTCAGATGCGTCACCTCGGCCGAGAGCCGCGCCTGAGACGCCACCTTATCAAGATCATCGGCGAAGTACGCCCCCAGCGGCCCCACGCGCATCGCACTCCCGTTCCCCATCGACCCTTCGCCGCGAAAGGCCGCTGCCGACGCCTGCCGCCACGGCGTCCCCAGGCAGATCTGCCGCAGGATCGTGTGCGCCGTCGCCCCATATCCGCGGCCTGGGTCGCGTTGATAGCGGGTCGCGAACGCGTCGGCCAGTTCGTCCTGTTCGACCTCTTCGCACGCTTCGAGCACCGCCATCAACCCGATCGCCATGACGGTGTCATCGGTGAACCGCCATGGGCTCGGTGGAATCTGACGAAACTCGGGGCCGACCGCCCAAGCCTCGCGGAAGAAGAACTGCTCGCCGAAGGCATCGCCGACCGAAAGCCCCGTCAGCGAAAGTCGAGCCCGCTCCATGCGCTCTTCGTGATCAGGACGGGCGTTTTTCGACATGGCCGAAACTCCGCTTTGCGACGCCATCCCGGCTCGACTCTCTCTTCACGACACCGCGTCGCCTCGCAACGAGCGCTCCCGTCCGGCGCGACGCAGAAGCCACAGTACGGCTCCTCCCATCGCGGCGATGCAGAAGCCCTCGATCGCCTGCCACCATCCCGGAAGAGCTTCACGCAGGTCGATGAAGACGAGCAGCCCGCCGTGAACGATGGCGAGCATCGCGAGAAAGCGGACCAGAGGCCAGTAGCGGCGGACGTCGAACGCAACGAACAGAATGACCGCCCCATGCAGGGCATACAGCAGCGAGGCGGTCCGGGCGAGGTAGCTGACAATCGGCTCGCGGGGAAGCTCTCCCAACCCGCACCGCCGATGGATTTCGTTCATCCACTCGTAGGGAAAGAACACCGGTCCCAGCGCCAGGAGGTCGAGAACGGCGAAGACGACCAACGCCCGCACCAGCCACCGCTCGGCCGGACCAGCCGGCGATGCGGCGGCGTTGCCCAGGCGCAGCGACGACACCGCGTCGGCCGGCGAATCGCCCGCGGCGTCCCTCATGACGCGGCATCCTTTTCGACGGCGGACGGCGCCGGCATCCCGGTCCGCCGCTCCAACTGCTTGAAGACATACGCCAGCGGGTCTTGGCGGTGCGGGTGGTTGTCGTTCCAGGGCTGCGGAAAGAGAATGCCGCGTCCGCCCGCCGCGTTGAATTCGCGGATCATCCGTGGGCTGTCGTCGACGAGAACCGTCCCCGGCCGCGCCATGAGGTGCTTGGGCGGCCCGATGAGAAAGTCCCGGAAGCGGCGGCCGAATCGCTTCTGCAGCCACTGCACTTTCCCCTCGAGGCAATGCGGGTCTTGGTTGGGACTCGACGCAATGGTGACCGGCGCAATCTCGCGGAGCTGTTCGTAGAGTTCGAGGGCCCAGGGATACGGTTCCAGCTCGGCCCAGAACTTCGCCCCGTGCGTTTCGATTGGCCCCCAGAAATCGGCCGGCGTGAGGCCCAGGACCGAGTGGTCCTCCCAAATGCCGGTAGGCCATTCGGCCAGACGATGGCCGTGCCCGTGCAACCGGACGGCGGCCGAAATGAAATCGACCAGCACGCCGTCCATGTCGAGGAAAATGTGCGACGGCCGGGGCGGGGTGTCGGAAGAATGCATGACCCTATTGTGCGCCGCGGCCATGTCACATTCCACATCGCACCGCGGGTTCACGCCGTCGTCGAAGCCGGTGCGGGACTCTTCAGCGTCGAGACGCAGACGAGGCCGAGCAGCATGACTCCCGCCCCGCAGAAGTAGGGGAGCGTCGTCCCGCGCTCGAAGATGGTCATCCCAAGCCACGGACCCAGAATCCGGGCCATCGCCGAGACGCTTTGGCCGAGCCCCAGAATGCCTCCCTGCTCAGTGTCGGGCGTGCGGAGAGACAGCAGCGCCTGCAGCGACGGCGTCATGGCCGAGAATCCCAAAACCGTCACCGGAAGCACGCTGAAGAGCATCGCCTTCGACTCCTGATGAGCCGACAGTCCCACCAGCAACAGCCCGGCCGCCATCAACACCACTCCCACAAGGGCCATCCGGTATTCGCCGATACGCGGCACCAGCCGCCGCACGATCATTCCCTGGCACAGCGTGAGCAGAAAGCCGATGTAGGCGAACACATAGAAATTATCCCGCAACGACAGTCCGAAGCGTTCGGTGAGCAGCGCCAGCGTCGACTCGAACTGCGCGAACGCGAACGTCGTCAGGAACATCGTCAACAGGATCATGCCGATCGCCGGACGTTCAATGGCCCGCTTCATGCTGCCGATGTTGAGCCAGTGATGTCCGGTCGGCTTCGACTCGGCACTCAGCGACTCTTTCAGCACGAAGATGGCCGACAGGAGGGCGACCCCCGAGAGCGCCGAGGCGATGTAACCCGGCATTGCGCTCGGAGCGCCGGACGGATCGTCGGTCACGAAGCCCGCCCCCAGCAGCGGTCCGAAGGTGAAGCCGATGCCGAACGCCGCGCCGATCAGGGCCATACCCTTTGCACGGTCCCTGGCTCCGGTCAGGTCGGCGATGTAGGCCTGCGCGGTCGGAATGGTCGCCCCCGCGATGCCCGCGCCGATGCGGGTGATGAACAACCAGGGAACGACCCCCAACCCGAGAAGCCGGCCTTCGCTGCCGAGGCTGGTGGCGAGTCCGAACAAGCCGTAGCAGACGGTCGAACCGACCAGCCCGACGATCAGCACGGGGCGTCGGCCGATGCGGTCCGAGATGCGGCCCCAGACGGGAGCGAACAGGAACTGCATCAGCGAGAAGCAGCTCATCAGCAGGCCAAGCTGCCCGCCGTGAATGGCGAAGTGCTCGCCGTATCGCGGCAGCAGAGGCAGCACGATGCCGAAGCCGAGGAGGTCGATGAAGACCGTGACGAAAATGATCAGCAGGCTGGCTTTGGCGGGTTTCGACACGGGGAGTGCAGGGAGCTCAGGTGGGACGGAAATCAGGGTGGGACGCACGCCGGCGGCGTCGATCGTCGCTTGCGGGTTCGCGGTGCCTTCAGCCTTTGACGAACCACCAGGCGAGCCACGCCAGCAGCGGGAACAGGACGAAAATCAGCAGAAACGTGGAGAGGTTGGCGCGGAGATGGTCGGGCCAGCGGGCCATGGGGGGAGGCAGGGGTCAGGATTCAGGAATCGGGAATCAGGGAAAGGCAGGATAGATCTCGATCCGCGTCCGGGAATCGGCGCCGCATCCGCCAAGCGGCGGGGTCGCCTGACGTCATGTTTTCAGATCTTCCCTGATTCCTGATTCCCGACGCCTGACCCCTTCCTTCACGACTTCATCTGCTCGTCGGTCTCGGGGACGGCCGGGTTCGTCGGATCGAACCACTCGTCCTTGAACACGATCCGCTTCTTCAGCTTCATCGCCATGTTCGACGTCAGGGCCATGATGGCGTCCTTCATCCCCTGCTCGCCCGGGCAACGCAAGCCGCCATCGGCCGGCGATTCGAAATTGTTCGTGCGGATGCAGTGGCAGAAGTGCTCCATCTCTTCGGTGTACCCGCGGCTCACTTTGCCGCTGACGGTCGCCGAAACCGCCTGCACCTTCGACACGCTTTCGCTGGCCGAGAGAACCGGCTTGCCGTCCGACCCCTGTAGGATGTAAAGCCGCTGATCGAGCCCGCCGGGCCCGGTGATCGGGCTCTCTTCCTTCCAGAGCATCACGTTCTGTTCTTCCTCGACCATCATCGTGCCGCGGCTGCCGAAGAGCGTCTCGCCGTACGGCTCCGCCCGGTTCGTGTTGATCGACGAGTACGTCACCACGACCACGTCGTTGGGATTGTCCTTCGCGTCATAGTTGCGGCCGGGGAACTCGAACGTCACGAAGACCTGGTCGTCGATCTCGCGGTCGTCTTCCTGCTTGTCCTTCGAGCCCACCCCCTTCACGCCGTAGAAGTTCCGCCCGCCGTAGCCCTGCACCGCCAGCGGCTTCACCTTGCCCAGGAAGATGCTGCACGCGTCGAGCTGGTGGCTGCCGAGCTCGGCCATCAGGCCGCCGCCGGTCGAGTTGTAGAGCCGCCAGTTGACGAGGTGCTCGACGTCCTCGAAGCCATACTCCTTGATGCTCTTCTCGAGGGCCTGGCGATCTTCGCTGGGGATCCGCTTGCGCCAGCTGTCGCGGCCGGGGAAGCTGTTGTTGCGGTGCCACTGGGCGCGGATGAACCGGATGTCGCCCAGAAGCCCGCGCTGCACCAGGTCGTTCGCGTTGTCGTACAGCACGCTGTAGTGCCGCTGATGTCCGACCGCCAGCAGCTTCTTCTGCTCGCGGGCGACCTTGATCATCTCCTTGCACTCGGTGATGTTGTGGGCCATCAGCTTCTCGGTCAGCACGTGCTTGCCGGCCTTGAGAGCTTCGAGGGCAAGCGGGGCGTGAGCGACGAGCGGGACCGCAATCACCACGGCCTCGATCTCGGGATCGGCGAGGAGCTCGCGGTGGTCGCTGTACTCCTTGATCTTCATCGCCGTCTCGGCGCCGAGCTTGTTGATCAGCCCGACGCGGACGTCGTTGCCGTCCCCGTGCTTCGCCCGCTTGAGATTCGTCGGCCGCAGGTCGGCGACCGCCACGATCTCCATGTAATCTTCCGGATGCTGCGTGAGGAGCACGCTCCCTTCATCGCCGGTGCCGATGAAGCCGACCTTCACGCGGTCCCCCTTCAGCTTCTCATAGCCGAAGTAGGCCGCCCCCAGCCCCGGAACGGCCGCCGCCGCCCCGACCAGGAAGTTGCGACGCGTGAAGGCCACGGCCTCGTTGTAGTTGGCCTTGCCGATTTCTTTCTGCTGCGGTGTGAGATGCATGGCGAGCTCGTGTCTTGCGACTGATGGGGGA
>JADZEF010000293.1 GCA_020850695.1 Planctomycetaceae bacterium
CTCGTCAGTGAACTTCCTGCGATTCGTAGACATCTCTGCCTGCCGTTCCTTCCTGGTAACGACCGTCCACGAAAAGTGTCACACCCCAGACCGAGGAACTGAAACCGTTCCTCGTGCATGGTGCTATCAGAGTGGACGGTCAAACCGAGGGCGCGTTCATCAGCATCGTCCAGCGACGCGGCGAAGCGAGCATCCCGATCACCGCTCCCATGATCCATGCGACGCTGGCGGCAGGACGCGCGTTGCTCCGCGGTGGGAGATCGCACGGGGGCGGTTCAAGCTCCGACACTCCCACTGGCTAACACTCTTTCGCCAGAATGGGACTCTGCTTCACGACGCAGAGGCAGTCGATTAGCGGGCGAATGTCCGCGTTAGTGGAAACAGACCGATGAAGCTCACCCGCCTCCACGTTCAGAATCACAGCCGGATCGCGGATGTCGCGATCGACATCCGCGACCACCTAGGGCGTGTCTGACAAAGGTTTGGTCCATGCGATGACGGTGTTGAGGACGACGGCGGCGCGGTAGATAACGGCGAGTTTGTCGTAGCGGGTGGCGAGGCCTCGCCATTGCTTGATGCGGCAGTAGCCGCGCTCGATGACGTTCCGGTTCCGGTAGTCGGCGGCGTCGAGACCGACGGGTCTGCCGCCGCGTGAGCCGCGACGTTTGCGGTGTCCTTTCTGATCGTCGGGCTCGGGAATCACGGCTTTGATGCCTCGGCCTCGAAGGTGAGAACGGATCGCGCGGGATGAGTACGCTTTGTCGCCCCGCACCGCGTCCGGACGGGTGCGGGGCCGGCCCGTTTCGCGCCCGACCCGCAGATGTCCCATCAGCGGCAGGAACATCGGAGAGTCCCCGGCCTGCCCTGGCGTGACCAGAGTGACCAGAGGCAGCCCATTGCCATCGACGAGCTGATGGATCTTCGTCGACAGGCCACCCCTGGAGCGGCCGATGCCGTGATCAGGCGGCTCGACCTGCAGATTCTTGTAACTCGATCCAGCCCCCTGTGAGGCGGGTGATGTTCGTTGCGTGCTGATGCGCACGAGCAATCGTGGAGTCCACCGACAGCGACCAATCAATCAGGCCCGCCGCGTCTGCTGCTGCCGTGATCATCGCCGCTACCCGATCCCACGTCCCATCGAACGCCATCCGCCGATGCCACGTCCACACCGTCTGCCACGGCCCGAACACCGGCGGCAGATCCCGCCATGCGAGGCCAGTCCGGTACCGGTAGACGATGCCCTCGACCATCGTCCGCGCATCCGAGAACTTCCGACCCGGACGCCCCGTCGGACGTGGCAGCATCGGCTCGATCAGCGACCACTGAGCATCCGAAAGCATCTGAAAACGAGACATGCTTTCAGGCTCGCAGCCAGCCACCCGAACCTTTGTCAGACACGCCCTAGTGCTGGTGGGGGCGAATGATGTCGGCAAGAGCTCCGTGCTGCGCTGCCTTCAGCTCGTTCTCGGCGCGTCGACCGCGCAGCTGTATGCGCAGATCACTGGGGAGGACTTCCGTGATGCCGACAACGAGTTCGTCGTGGAGGTCGAGCTCGTGGATTTCTCGGATGAGGAGAAGGCAGCGTTTCCGGACGAGATCGACGTTGACGCGAACACCGGCCGGGCAACGCTGACGCTTCGCCTGAGCGCGAGCATCGACGCGAACGAGACGCTGAACATCGAGCGAATCGCGGTGGGCGCCGGCACCCGACGTCAGCTGTCGCGGCCGCAGCTCGATGCGATCGGATGGCGTTTCCTCAGCGCCACGAGCCAGGCACGTGAACTCCGCGACGATCGTCGCTCGGCGCTCAAAGACCTTCTAGAAGCGGTCGAGCTGGGCGCCGAGAAGGCGGATTTCGACGATGCCGTGCAGCGGCTGGCGACGGTACTGTCGGAATCGACCGTGATGGAAGGCGTCCGCGCGGACCTCGCGGCGCAGCTGACCAAGGCGCTGCCGTCCACGATCGGAACCGACGATCTGGCGTTCGTGCCCGGGTCGTCGGCGGAGCAGGACGTCCTGAGCGACGTGCGCCTGCAGGTTCAGAAGGACGGGGCGCTGCGGGATCTCACCGCACAGTCCGACGGGATGCGGGCCTTGTATGCGATCGCCTTGTACGACCTGACAAGCTCGGGAGCCAACGTCGTGGGTATCGACGAACCCGAGATCCACCTCCACCCGACCAGCCAGCGCAGTCTGGCGCGCCTGCTGAAGGCCAGCAGCAATCAGAAGATCATCGCGACGCACTCGCCGGACATCGTCGGCGCCTTCGATCCCGACTCCATCGTCGTGATCAAGTCCGGCGGGGTCGTGGTCCAGCCGCAGGCTGGCTTCCTCACCAGCGACGAGCGGCTGACGGTGCGCTGGTGGGTACGCGACCGCCTCGAGCCGCTGACCGCCCGCCGCGTGATCGCCGTCGAAGGCATCGCGGACCGGATCATCGTCGAGCGCGCCGCCGACCTCACCAGTCGAACTCTCGACCGCCTCGGGGTGTCACTGGTCGAAACGAACGGTGCAGGCGACATGGGCGCGATCTACACGCTGTTCGGCCCCAGCGGCTTCGACGTCCCGCTGTCGATGCTGATCGACGCGGACGCCGAGACCGATACCGCCGCCAAGCTCGGCGTGCAGCCGGCGGATCTGAACGCCAACTTCGTGTGGGTCTCGCGGGCGGATCTCGAAGACGAGTATGTCGCCGCCATCGGGGCAACGCCGCTGCAGGCCGCGCTGGCCGCTTCGACCCTCTTCAAGCCGAACCAGTTGCGAACGCTGCGGGCTACCGGTCCGGGCGGGACGTTCACCGACGCCGACGTGGCGAGCTTCTGCCGGTCGTACAAGGTCAACGCGGCGCTGGTCGCGGTTTCGCTGGTCGACGAGGCCACGGCGCGTGCGATCCGCAGCGTGGAGGGGATGCTGGCGCAGGTCGAGGCCTCGCTGTGACGATCCAGCCCACCGCGGCCCAGATCCAGATCCGCGACAGCGAACAGATGGGCATGCTCGTCGTCGCACCAGCAGGGTGCGGCAAGAGCGAAGCGCTCGCACTGCGCGTGCAGGGGATGCTCCGCCGGGGCGTCGCCACCGGGGCCCGTCGCATCCTGGTAGCCACGTTCTCCAACCGCGCGAAGGACAACATCCGAGAACGCCTGCGCCACTACCTGACTCCAGCAGAGCTCCGCGACAAGGTGA
>JADZEF010000294.1 GCA_020850695.1 Planctomycetaceae bacterium
ATGACCCTTCAGAAACTTCTGAAATGGACCACTTAGACATTTGAATTTCGGCCTTCGGATTCGTTCTCGTCCTCTCCGAACGTGATGACGCCTATCGATTCAACCATTCAATGACCGAGCGAAACTCTTCGATCTCGCGGGTACAACGCGTCTGGGCGGTCTGATAGAATCGTGCGGAACATGGAACCCGACTCGGTTCCGGCATCCGAATGCACTCTCCGCCCGGGGACGCTCAGCATGTTGCGGTCACACGTTGCGACGGCGGCCTTTCTCGCCGGGTCGTTTCTGCTCCTGCCGGGAGCCTTCGGCCAGGAAGAGCCGCTGAAGAAGCCGGCCGAAGCGAAGCCGGAAGCCGCTTCAGAGCAACCATCGCGGCAGGTGCCCGAAGGGGGCTCACCGTCCGGCGCGACGCCCTCTCCCGAGCAGCGTCAGATCCGCGAGTTGTTGCAGCGGCTCGAGCGGGTCGAGACCGAACTCGGCAAGATCAAGGCTGCGAAGGGGCAGCTTCCTGCGGAGAAGAAGGACCAGAAGCTTCTGATTCTGCTGGAGACGCCGTATCTCGGCACGCATTACTACGGCGGTCCAAACGGCCGGTTCTTCGCGGCCCGGCTGATCTTCATCAACCTGACGGCCGATCCGGTCACCATCAAGAAGGGGGACTACCGGATTGAAGTCGACGGGGTCGAGCAGGAAGTCAAAGAGGTTCCCGCCAATCTTCAGTATCACAGTTTTCAGATCGGCGGGACGACCCACCAGCTTCGCAATCTGAAGCCGCCTGACGAAATGAAAATTCCCGTCGGCGGAACCAATGCGGCGTGGATCGTGACGACCGAGGTGGCGGGGGGCAACCAGGTCCCGTCGCTGGTGGTGCGGGTCTCTCCCGGCGCGCACAAGCTGGAAGTCGACGTCAATCAATACGCCATGGGCCTGATGGGGCTCGATGTTGAGCGGATCGGACCGCGGCAGAGCCTCGGCCTGCTGACGATTCATGGAGCGCTCAACACGATCAACGTCGGCGGACTGGTGGAAGCCGTGGACCAGCTGGCCACGGCCAAGGTGGCACGGGCCGTCATCCGGTGGACCGACGGCGCCACGCCCATGGACGGCCAGATGCTGAGCTGGCTGATTCAATCCGCTCAAATGGCCGGCCGCGGCGAGCTTCAGAACAACCAGTTTCCGTCGTTCCCCGCATCGGTTCGCGAGCTGCACCTGTCGCGGCTTCCGAACAGCGATTCGGGGAACTACTCCGTTCAGCCGAACGCACCGAACAGAATTCACAAGACCGACGCCGACGCGGTGACCGCCGCGCTCGAATCGGCGTACGAAGTGCTACCCATTGACGAAGTGGCGGCCGACATTGAGAAGGGGCACGCGCTGACGCGTGCGGCGGCGGTGGCGGGGGGCGGAGGACGACTCGGGTCCGAACGTCTTCCGCTGCTGCTCTCGCTCACCGGCGACAAGGATCCGGCGCTCCAGCGGGCCGCCATCATCTCGCTGCGTCACTTCGTCGAGCCCGAGGCGGTGAAGCGACTCGAAGAGACGGCCCTCAAGAATGCCGAACCGTCGGCCACCGCGGCGGTCGAAAGCCTGGCCGCCTCGCGCTTTCCGGCCGCCCACGAGGCGCTTTTGAAGATTCTGAAGAACGAGCCGGGCGCCTCGCGGAAGCGGATCGTCAATGTGCTCGCCCAGCACCCGCGCCCCATCTGGTCGGAGACAGTCTACGAGTTCGTCAAAGATCCGAACTCGGGATTGGGGGCGGAAGGACTCAAAGCGCTGGCGCTCGTCGGCCATCCGAAGATGATCGAGGTCTTCCAGAATTCCCTCAAAGATAAGAACGCCGAAACCCGCAACGCCGCCTTCGCCATCCTCGCCGAGCGGGTCGACCCGGCCAGCGAAGAGATCGCGATGAACTATACGCTCGAAGCGCTGAAGGACGGCGTTCCGTCGCCGCCGATGATCAACCTGCTCAACCGCACGAAAGATCGCCGGGCGATCCCGCTGCTGCTGGCCCAGTTCGACAAGCAGCCCAATCAGCGCAGCACGCTCATCAACTGCCTCGCCCAGATCGGCGATCAGTCGGTCGGCGAAGTCTTCGTCGCGAAATATGCCAGCCTCCGCCCGTTCGAACAGACGGCCGTGCTCAACGCGCTGTCCCAGTTGCGGTCGCCGTCATTCCGCAAGCTCGCGGGCGAAGCACTGAGGTCGAACGACACCTCGCTGGTGCAGACCGGCAGCACGCTCCTGCAGAACGATGCCAGCCCCGAAGCGGTCCGCATGCTGATCGACGGCTTTGAGAAGACCAATAACCAGAACACGTGGAGCTACACGTCGAATGCCCTTGCGATGATCGGCACTCCGGAGGCCCGCGAGTCGCTGCTGAAGGCCCGTGCTTCGGAAGACGTCCAGCGGCGGTCGTATGCCATGAACGCCCTGCGGAATATCTGGCAGCGGTCCCCCGCCTATCAGCACGTCTATCAGGGGCAGTCGCAGGCGAAGGCTGAGAAGTGGAACGAGGCGGTGAAGCACTTCACGCAGGCCATCGAGGTCGATGCCGAGATTCCCGATGCCTGGGCCGGACGGGCGAACGCCTACCTCAAGCTTAACAAGAACAAGGAAGCGAAGGCCGACTACCAGAAGGCCTGGGACCTCGACCCCTACAACTCGAATGCCGTGACTGGGCTGGGCATCCTGATGGTGCTGGATGGGGATTACGAAGGGGGGATCAAGAAGGCGGAAGAGGCCCGCGCGAAGTTCCCGAACGATCCGCTGTTCGCCTACAACGTCGCCTGCCTTTACAGCCAGGCGACGGGAGCCGTCAAGAAGGACGAGAAGGCGGCCGATCGGGAGCAGAAGGGGGGCGAATACACGAAGAAGGCGCTGGCCGAGCTGAAGCGCTCGATCGAACTTGGCTTCGGCGACTTCGACTGGATGAAGAAGGACCCCGACTTCGAACCGATCCGCGACCTCCCCGAGTTCGCCGAGATCGCGAAGCCGAGTGAGAAGCCGGCTCCGAAGGGAGTCCCGCGTCCCGGCCGCCGGCCGCGCTGACGAACAGATCAAAGGCAGTCTTAACGCAAAGACGCGAAGGAAGAATGCAAAGAAACGCAAAGGGGAAGCCGCGAAATTCGAGGAACAAGCAATCTGAATTGACTGAGGACGAGTCGACAAAGTCGGATCCTTGATGTCGATCAATCCCTCCGCTTCTGCTCCTTCGAGAATCCCTTTCTGTCTACTCTTTGCGAACCTTTGCGTCTTTGCGTTCAATTGCCTTTGCCTCTCCGGTGCGAGTCACCCCGTGGATAGCCACTGTTCTCCGGTCGCCGTATAGTGACGGGCCGTCGAACCCTCCGGCTCTTCTCCTGCCAGGTGACTCATGGCTGACGCGCCCGCCGACCGGTCCGCGACGTTTCCCGAGTTTGTTCGCGAGTACGCCCGAGCCCGCCGCGCCGACGACAAGCCTCCCGCCACGCTGGCCGACTGGGACATGCAGCGGCAGCTGCTGAGCCGAAAACTCATCGCCGCGTGGGGTGGGTTCCCGCTGGAAAAATGCCCGCTCGATCCGAAGGTCCTCGGCGAGCTGAAACGCGAGGGCTACCGCGTCGAGAAAGTCGTCTTCCAGACCCGGCCGGGCGTCTTCATGACGGCCAATGCCTACATCCCCGATGGCAAGGGCCCGTTCCCCGCAATCCTTCAGGTCCACGGTCACTGGAAGGGGGCCAAGCAGGATCCCGTCGTGCAGTCCCGCTGCATCGGCGCGGCGAAGCACGGATTCTTCGTCCTGTGCGTCGACGCTTTCGGGGCAGGGGAGCGGGGGATCTCGAAGAACCTCGGCGAATATCATGGCGAGATGGTCGGCGCGACGCTGTTCCCCGTCGGACTGGCCCTTTCGGGCCTTCAGGTCTACGAGAACATGCGGGCGATCGACTACATCCAGTCACGTCCCGACGTCGACGGGACGAAGATCGGCGTGACCGGGGCGAGCGGCGGCGGCAACCAGACGATGTACATCGGAGCGATGGACGAGCGGCTGTCGGCCGTCGTCCCCGTCTGCTCTGTCGGCAACTACCAGGTCTACCTGAAGGCCGCGTGCTGCATGTGCGAGGTGGTGCCGGGGGCGCTGGGCTTCACGGAGGAGGCGGCGGTCCTCGCGCTCGTCGCGCCGCGGGCGCTGATGGTCGTGAGTGCGACGAAGGACGCCATCCAGTTTTCCGTCGCCGAAGCCCAGAAGTCGATCACCGCCGCCCAGCCGGTGTTCAAGCTTTACGGCAAGCCGGACAACCTCAAACACGCCCTCTTCGAGTCCCCGCACGACTACAACAGGGACATGCGGGAGGCCATGTATGGCTGGATGACGCTTCACCTGAAAGGGCAGGGGGATGGCAGCCCGCTCGCCGACCCGAAGATGACGACGGAGAATCCCGAAGACCTCCGCTGCTATCCGGGAGAGTCGCGGCCGGAAGGCTACATGACGGTCCCCCAGTTCGCTGCCGCCGTCGGGCGAGGCATCCTCGCCAATCGCACCGCTCCCGAATACGGCGAGAAGTGGGAAGCCGAGAGTCTGGGGATGCGGCACGCTCTCGAGCGCGATGTTCTCGGAGGCTTCCCGAAGCGGGGCGATTTGAAGGCGTCCCTCGCCGCCGCTGCGGAATCGAAAAACGCGGATGGCCGCACCGCCGGAACACTGACGTACCAGCCCGAAGCAGGCATCACCGGAACCGCCACGCTCGACCTGCAGGCGAAGTCGCCGGGCGTCGCCATTGTGCTGGACCTCGACAAGGGAGCGACCGCAATCGACGACCCTCTGGCAAAGCAGTTGCGAAGCAGCGGGTGGAGCGTCGTCGCCCCCGAGCTTCGTGGAACGGCGACGGCGTCGGTGAAGGGGGACGTCATCGGCCGCGCCCCGGACCACAACTCGGCCGAATGGTCCATGTGGCTCGGCCGGCCGCTCCTGGGTCAATGGACGCTCGATGTCCTCCGCCTGCTCGACGCCCTCGCCGAGACAAAGTCGACCGAAGGGAAGCCGGTGACGGTGGTCGGAATCGGCCCGGCCGGCCTGGTCGCCTTATGCGCGGCGGCGCTCGACAAGCGGATTGCCCAGGCCGTCTGCGTGAAGACTCTGGCGACCTACATCACCGAGTCTCCCTACGTCGGCCAGCGGATGGGAATCCTCGCCCCACACATCGTCAAGAAGGTGGGAGACGTCGGCCACCTGGCGGCCCTCGTCGCTCCGCGGAAAGTGGTCTTCGCAGGGGGCGTGAACGGTGACGGCACGCCGTCCGAGAAGGTTACGCCTTCATTCAGGGTCGCCGAAGCAGTTTTCAAACTTCAGAAGGCTCAGCGAGCACTGACACTGACGAACGATACCGACCCCGCCCGGTTGATCGAGATGCTCTGAGACCGCCTGACAGGCGATGCAGCGATCTCGCGTTGGAGCTCTTCGCGTCGCTGCGTCGGGTGAGGCTCAAATCGAGCATCGAATTTGCACCTGCTCGGCGGCGCATCGTCCCGCACTGCGAAAATCCGTAGACTACTTGCGGCGTCATCCGCGAGTCCTCGTTTCTTCCGCGGAGACGTTCCCCTCCTTGTTCGAATTTTCCACAGACATGTCCGAGCTGCTGAACCTGACTCGCCGAACCGCTCGACTCGTGGCCGCGCTGGCGGAAGACCTGGAGACGCTCCATGCGGTGCGTCATTCCATCGCCGGCGGCGGGACGCTGTTTGATCTCGGCGCGAAGTGCGAAGGTTCGATCGAAGCGGGAATCCGGCTTGCGGAGATCTGTCTGGCCGGACTCGGACGAGTGAGCCTGGCCGCGGGAGAACTCGCGGGCATGTCGTGGCCCCATCTCCAGGTCTCGACCGATCATCCCGTGCTGGCCTGCCTGGGGAGTCAGTATGCGGGCTGGCAGCTGAGTGCGGGGAAGTTTTTTGGGATGGGGTCCGGTCCGATGCGGGCGGTTGCGGCCCGCGAAGAGGTTTTTGGGAAACTGGGCCTTCGCGAGTCGGCCGAGGAGGCGATCGGCGTCATCGAGACGGGCCGGTTTCCGGACGAAGCCATCGTGCAGATCATCTCCGAGAAGACGGGGGTCGCTCCCGATTGCGTGACGCTGCTTGTGGCCCGCACCGCCAGCCCGGCCGGAAATGTCCAGGTGGTCGCCCGATCGGTCGAGACTGCGCTGCACAAGCTGTTCGAGCTTGGCTTCGACGTGCGCCGCATTCGGAGCGGGTTTGGAGTCGCCCCGCTTCCGCCCGTCGCGCCGGACGACCTGAAGGGAATCGGATGGACGAACGACGCGATTCTGTATGGCGGCCGCGTCACGCTGTGGGTGACGGGAGATGATGAGTCGCTTGCCGACATCGGCGCCCGCGTCCCCGCCTCGGCGTCGCCGGCCCATGGCAAGCCATTCCACGAGATCTTCGAAGAAGCGGGGCGCGATTTCTACAAGATCGACCCGCACCTCTTCAGTCCGGCTGAGATCGTGCTGATCAACATTCAGACCGGACGCGTTCACCGTTTCGGGCACACGGATGTCGATGTGCTGCGGCGGTCGTTCGGACTGCCTTCGTGAGCGGTTGGCGGGCGGAAATCGTCGGAAGGGTAGAAGTTCGGGCGCTGAATTCCACAGGCTATTTCGCCGCCGGGACCCCGTCATTGAGACTCCGCTCGAGCACCCACTCGTGTAGCTCCTTTTCGGGCTCGGGCCAGTAGAAATGGATCTCGAGGATCTCCCACGGAGCGAGGTCCTGGTGCTCGCGGACGAATGCGACGACACGGTTCGCAAACGCCGTGGTTCGTGCTTCATCCGCGTTCGGATCGAAGTCGATTTTCATCGTCACGCGGAGGATGCGGGGCGTCCCCTTGTGGATCTTTCGCTGTCCCCCTTCAACGCGCGGCCGCGAATCCTTGAATGTCGCGGCGAGCGCCTTCTGCAACGGGAGGAAGGGGGCGATGTGCATCCGCCAGTAGACGTAGAGAAGCCCCGTCGCCGTGATGGCGAACGCGAACATCGCCAGCACCATCCAGCGACCCGAGTGGCGCGTGTTCCCGGAGGCGGGGGGTGAATTCGGATCGAGGCCGCTGGGCGATAGAGAATTCGATTCCGACAAAAGTTCACTCTCCGGACAACAGGGAATCGAGGTAATCGAGGGGATCAGCGACCGGCTGCGGGTGGTCTCCCTTCCAGGCGACGGTCCCGGACCGGTCGATCGCAAAAACGGCCGGACGGTTTCGGAACGACCCGTCATCCCGCATGTTGAGAACGCCCCAGGTCTGGCACACCATGCCATCGAGATCGGTCAGCAATGGAAACGGAATCTCGCCGCCGCGTCGAAGGGCCTGACGGTTGTGTTGCGGCAGCGCGGTACTGATTCCGAGCACGATGATGCGATTCTTTTGGATGGTCTCTCGGTGCTCGCGCAGGGCGGCCAGCACGGGATCCTTGTCGGCCCCTGCTTCGTTATCGAAGAAGACGAGGATGATCCGATGACGCCCGAGATACGACTTGAGGCGGACTGGCTTCGAGGGTTCGGTGAGATATCGGGCGGGGGAGTCGTCGGACGATGCGGGCTCGCCGGCCGGGGCCGCGCCCTCGGCGCCTTGCTGTGCAGTGACCAGCGTTTCGCGGCCCTGGTCGCGGAGTTCGAACAACGGAGCCGGACGGCGGGCGATTCCCCCGCTCTCGGGGATGATCTGGGGCTGTTCGTTTCGGGAGAGCCTCCACAAGCACAGCCCCGCGATCACAATTCCCGCCAGCGGCAGCACAAGGATGCGGGGTTTCACCGGCACGTTCCGA
>JADZEF010000295.1 GCA_020850695.1 Planctomycetaceae bacterium
AGCCCGACGAAAGCTCACGCGGCGACTGGATCATTCCCGCGTGGTCTCTCGTCTTTATTGGTCGCAGATGCCGCGAGTGGGGATTTGCGACTGAAGACGGATGGATTCAGTGGGAGAGGTACATCGCCGCAAACAACGACGTGTGATCACTCGACGGACCGAGTCTGACGGAGCAAGGGTTTCATGGCCGGGAAGAATCCAGGGTTCTACTTCTATCCCGGCGACTGGCTGAGGGACGGTATTTCCGGTTGTTCGCTGGCGGCGCAAGGGCTGTGGCTGCGAATGCTCATCCTAGCGCACGACTGCACGCCCCGCGGTGTTCTGGAGGTGAATGGCTCCCCGATGCCCGACGCCATGATCGCACGGAAGTGCGGGTGTGACGTTGCGGAGTTTGGGACGCTGGTTGCTGAACTGGATGCCGCCGGGGTGGTCAGTCGAGCGCGCTCAGGAGCGTGGTATTCGAGACGCATGGTTCGTGACTCTGAACAGCGGGCGTCCGTCTCAAAGGAGCGTTCCGAGGCCGGAAAGAAGGGTGCGAGAAGTCGCTGGGGAAGTGGCAAGCCGATGGCAAACGCTATGGCAAATGCCATAGCAAAAGATGGCTCTTCTACTTCTTCTTCTACTTCTAATAAATCCCCCCCTACCCCCCCAGAGGGGGGAACTGGGATTCTGACGAATCAGGGGAAAACCAAAGCCAGGATCCGCAATTCGGCGGACCTTGCTGACATTCCCTTGCTGATTGAAGTCTGGAAGGCATCCGCCATTCCGAAGTCTGATCACGGCCTGATGCTCTGCATTGCGGCTGCGGAGAAGGCTTCCGTGGAAGGGAAGGACAAGGTCGGCCACTTCATGTGGCTGATCGGGCAACAGTATGCGGACCTCGCAAGGTTCGTGGAGCCGTTCGTGGAATCCGCCGGCCGCAAGTTGGCGGAATTCAAGGCGGGATCCGGGAGCGGAAAACCGCCGGCCGCAGTGCAGGTTCTTGCCGACAAGCTCGGCGGCGGGAAGTAAGTCTCAGGTTGGAACGTGCCGGGGCGAAGCCGCGCGCCGAATGGGAGCGATTGCATGTCGGGAGAGTACACACCCCCCAGCAGCAGGGAAGCCGAGATGGCCGTCCTGGGCGGGGCGTTGCTGGTCAATGATGTTCTCGACGAGATCGAGTTTCTCCAGCCGGGGCATTTCTACGGCTCCGGAAATGAAGACATCTTCGCGGCGATGCGTTCGATGCATGCCGCGTCTACACCGATCGACTTCGTGACGCTGGCCGAAGAGCTGGAACGTCGAAAGAAGCTGGGAGACGTCGGCGGGCCAGCGTACATCAACGAATGCCTGGAGACGGTGCCGAACGCGGCTCACACGTCGCACTATGCCCGGCAGGTCTTCGACCGCTGGCAGCGTCGGCAGATCGGCTACGCGGCGATGGTCTCGCTTCGTGAGTCTCGAGACTTGAACGAAGAGCCGAGAGTCATCGCCACCCGATGCGAGGAGCGTTTGCACGGCATTCTGGAGACGAACGCGAGCCGGTCGGGGCAATCCGTCGATCAGATCATGCTCAGCCTCTGGGATCACATGGAGTCGGGCGGCATCGTCGGCCAGCCGACCGGCTACGAAGCTTTCGACGACAAAGTCAGCCTGAAGCCCGGGAACTTCATCATCCTGGCGGCGCGACCGTCTCAGGGAAAGTCGGCGCTGGCGGCGAACATCAGCGTCAACTTCGCGAAGCGGGGCGTTCCCGTGCAGATCGTTTCGCTCGAAATGGAGCGACTGGAGTATGCGGAACGGTTGCTGGCGAGCGAAGCGAACGTCGCGATCAACATCCTGCGGAGCATTGGCGAGGCGACAGACTCGCAGCGATCGTCTCTCGTGACGGCCAGCGGCGTGCTGTCGAGCCTGCCGCTGTTCGTGAATGACCCCTCGGACGCGACCGTGTCGGATATCTGCTCGCTCGCCCGACTGGCGAAGCGGCAGCGGGACATCGGCCTGCTGATCATCGACTACCTGCAACTCATCTCGCCGGACGATCGGCGGATGCCTCGGGAACAGCAGGTCGCGACGATCAGCCGCTCGCTCAAGCAGCTCGCGAAGTCTCTGCAAATTCCGGTGCTGTGCCTGGCGCAGCTCAATCGCGAGGTCGAGAAGCGGAAGATCAAACGCCCGCAACTGGCGGACCTTCGTGAGTCGGGATCGCTCGAACAGGACACCGATCAGGTCTGGTTTGTGTGGCGGCCGAACTTCTACGTCCAGACCGGCGAGGGGGCCGATCAGATCGAAGGCGAGGTCATTGAAGGGGCGAACAACCCGCGGCACGCGGAAGTGATCGTCGCGAAGAACCGGGGCGGCCGGGTCGGCATCTCGGCCCTGGACTGGGACGACGCGACGACGACGTTCCGGGATCGGTCGGTCTACGCGGGGAACAACTTCTGATGGATCCAATTCGCTTCAAGGCCCGGACGCGGTTCAGCAAGCCCGAGCGGGGAAAGATGAACCGCACGGAGTCGGAACTCGCGGAGTACCTCGAAGCTCAGCGATTGAAGGGCGAGATCGTCTTTTGGGAGTTCGAGCCGCTCAAGATCCGCCTGGCCGACAACACATTCTACGAGCCTGACTTCTTGATCGTTCGTGCGGACCAGACGGTCGAGTTCTGTGAGTGCAAGGCGTGCTGGATCAAGGACGGGAAGCCGGTCCCGCACTACGAGGATGACGCCCGCGTGAAACTGAAGGTTGCCGCGTTCCACAAGTTGTGGATGTGGCATTTCACGGCGATGTCGAAGATCCCGCGAAAA
>JADZEF010000296.1 GCA_020850695.1 Planctomycetaceae bacterium
CATTTTTTCACCACGGAGTCGAGAATGAGGCCTTCGCCGCACTCTCAATGATGAAAATGGCATCACCTGTGCATGGCTTGGGGGCGTGACGCCTATTTTCGGAACAGACACGGAGTCACGGAGAAAGGCAGGAAGAGTTTCCCCGGGGGTGACTGTAATGCTGCTGCGAAGGATTCCAAACAGAGGACGAAAGCTCCTCATCCGTGCCTTCTCTTGGATTTCTCCGTGACTCCGTGTCTCCGTGGTGAACCCTGCCTTGAATTGCTTCCGGGCTCGTTGTCAAAGACGACTGAAGTCCCTTGGAGTGAAAATCCGCGGGCGGGCGGGGGCTTGCACCGGCGCATGGGGCGCGGATGATTGAGGGAATCATGGAGTGCTTTATGCGTGCCTTGCGCTTTGGGGTTGTTGCGGCTTTTGTCGCGGCGTTGGTGGGTCCGGCTTCGGTTCTTGCGCTGGAACCGATTCCTGATCGGCTGGTCGTTCTTACGTTTGATGACTCGGCCAAGTCGCACTTCACGGCGGTGCGGCCGCTCCTGAAGAAACACAAGTTCGGGGCGACGTTCTTCGTCACCGAAGGGTTCGACTTCAAGGAGAACAAGCGCGACTACATGACGTGGGACGAGATCAAGCAGCTTCATGAGGACGGCTTCGAGATCGGCAATCACACCCGCGACCACTTCACGGTGGGGGCCGGGAATGTCGACAAGCTGCGGGAGCAGCTCGAGGCGATCACGGTGCGGTGTCGCGAGATGGGCATTCCCGATCCGGTCAGCTTTGCGTATCCGGGGAACGGGATTGCGGTGGAAGCGTTTCCGGTGCTGCGCGAGGCGGGGATCAAGTGGGCTCGCCGCGGCGGGTCGCCCGAGTATCCGTATGCGGAGGGGAAGGGTTTTGCGTTCCATCCGGGGAAGGATCACCCGCTGCTGATTCCCTCGGCCGGCGATGCGCGGCCGGGGTGGACGCTGAGCGATCTGCGGCGGGCGATCGACCAGGCGCGTGACGGGCGGATCGCGGTGCTGCAGTTTCACGGTGCGCCCGACACCGCTCACCAGTGGGTCAACCTGCCGGGGTTCAAGTTCGAGGCGTTCCTCAATCATCTTGCGGCGCGGAAGTGCACCGTGATCGCGATGCGGGACCTGGCGCGGTACGTCGATCCCGCGGAAGAGCCGGTCGATCCGATGGACGTCATTGAGCATCGCCGCGAGCAGTTGCGGGCGGGGACGACGATCATCCATCCGGCCGACGGGGCCGAGATGGTCTATGTGCCGGCGGGCGAGTTCATCATGGGAATGGACCCGCCCGAGGCCGAGGCGCTTGCCAAGGATCTTGGTTTCGCCGATGCCAAGCGGCTGCTGACGACCGCCAGTTCGCCGCGGCAGGAGATGATGCTGCCCGGGTTCTTCATCGACAAGTACCCGGTGACCGTCGCGCGGTGGAAGCGGTATGTCGAAGCGACGCAGCATAAGCCGAAACGGCCCGAGAGCGTCAAGGATTTCGGCGACTCGAAGGCCCAGCGGTTTGCAGCGGGGTCGATCGAGTGGAAGGAGGCCAACGCCTACACCGAGTGGGCGAAGAAGGACCTGCCGACCGACGCCCAGTGGGAGAAGGCGGCTCGCGGCACCGACGGCCGGCTCTATCCCTGGGGGAACGATCGCCCCACGGCCGAGCATGGCGACTTCGGCGCGAAGGATGCGGAAGCCGCTGAGCGGAAGCCCGTCGGCGCGTTCCCCGCAGGAGCCTCGCCATATGGCGTTCTCGACCTGCTAGGGCGGTCGCTCGAATGGACGGCGGATCTCTACAACCCGTACGAGAAGGATGGCGTAGAGCTTGACGGCGAAGAGGTGATGGTGAACCACGTCAGCGTGCGGGGGGGAACCGGCGTTGCTGGCCGCGCCCCGGCCTGTGCGGCGCTGCATTTGTCGAAGTCGTTGAAGGAGGCGGCTCCGAATCTCGGCTTCCGGACCGTGTGGATTCCGCCGCGCGGCTATTTCGACTCGGATCAGTTCCGCCGCGACACGAACGCTGTCGAGCAGCAGGCTTCGCCGCTGACAGAGGGCGAGCGGAAGACGCTCGAATCGTCGTTGCGACAAGTGAAGCGGGCCGTCGAGAAGCTTCCTGTGAACTTGAAGGCCGACAGCGGCGATGCGGCGATCTTCACGAAGGGAGTCGAGTGGGCGCTGCGGTACGACCGCGATTTCACGCGGGCCGACCGCAAGCTGATGGACAAAGCGCTCACACGAGCGCGTGAGCGGGCGAATGCATTGATCAAGGGACGTGCGGGGTGGACGGCCCATCGCGGGAAGAAGGTGCACGGGTATGTGTCGGCCGTGGATGGCTCGGCCCAGCCGTACGGGCTGATCATCCCGACGAAGTACGACCCGAAGACGCCGATGCGGCTCGATGTGGTGCTGCACGGCAGCACAAAGCCGGTCGGAATGAGCGAGCTGCGGTTCATGGCCCGGTTCGATGAAGGGGATGATGGGGCGTCGTTCGTGAATGACGTGCCTTACATCGAGCTGCATCCATTGGGGCGGGTGGAGAACTGCTACCGCTGGGCGGGCGAAACCGACGTGTTCGAGGCGATCGCCGACGTCTGCCGCCGCTACAACATCGACCGCAGCCGCATCGTGCTTCGCGGGATGTCGATGGGAGCGTCGGGAACGTGGCACCTGGGTTTGAAGCATCCCGGCTTCTTCGCCGCCCTCGGGCCGTATTGCGGCTACGTCGACACGCACCGCTTCTCCGAAACCCCGCTCCCCAACTTCGTGAAGGTCGGGCCGCTTCCCGATTACCAGGAAGCGACGCTCCACATGCTCGACTCGGTCGACTATGCGGCGAATGCGTCCGTCGTCCCCGCAGTGGCCTGCATGGGGGAGAAGGACATCTTCTTCGACGCCCACGTCATCATGGGAGAGGCCTTCAAGAAGGAGGGGGTCCCGTTCGTCAACCTGATCTCGCCGGGGACGGGACACGTCATTGATCCGGTGACGCACGCCGAGCAGTTGCGGCGGATTGCCGAGCACCTGACGCGGCGCGGACGAGAGATCGCGAAGATCGGAGGGGATGATGCCTCGCGTCATGGAAAGCAGACGCAATGGCTCGGTCCGAAGCCGCCCGAGGAGTTGCGGCATGTGACCTGGACGTTGAAATATTCGAAGAGCCACTGGCTCGAGCTGCATGGGCTCGAGCGGCACTACGACCGCGCGGAGATCGTGGCGCGGATGCAGGACGGCGTCGTCGACGTGACGAAGGCGACGAATGTCACCCGATTCGCCGTGGCGCCGGGAGATTCCGACATCGTGGTGAAGACGGTGCGGATTGGTGGAGCCGAGATCGCCGTTCCCCCGTCGCAACACTCCGACGGAGTGCCGCACAAGCAGTTCATCGTGCGGGACGGCGAGGCGTGGCGACTGCTCGACGACCGCAAGCCGGAGACGGGTCGTCGGAAGCGCCCCGGTCAGCAGGGGCCCATCGATGACGCCTTCACCGCTCCCTTCCTGTGTGTCCGTCCGACGGGGGAAGCATGGAACATCGCGGCGAACGAGTACGCGAAAGCGGCCCTGAGCCGATTCGCCGAGGAGTGGAAGCACTACTTCCGCGGCGATTGTCCCGTAAAGGACGATGTCGACGTCACCGATGAAGACGTTCGGACAAAGAACCTGATTCTCTTCGGCGACCCCGGCAGCAACCGCTGGATCGCGAAGGCTCTGCCGGCAATGCCTCTCGAATGGACCCGCGAGTCGATGACGTTCCGCGGGCGAACATATTCGGCGAAGGATCATCTTCCGGCTCTGATCCACCCGTCTCCGTTCGGTGACGGCGAAAGCGGGAATGCCGACGCACGCAATCGCTCCATCGTCCTCAACAGCGGGCACACGTTCCGCGAGAGCGAGCTCGCGAAGGTGAACTACCTGCTGTTCCCGCGCTGGGGGGACTGGGCGGTGTTGAAGGTGGCCGGAAGCAAGCCGAGCGGGTCGGGATCCGATGCGGCGCCGCTCGAGGAAGTGCTGAAGGCGGGGTTCTTCGACGAGGCTTGGAAGTGACGGCGAGGCGAAGCCCGATCTCATCCTTCGCACGAGGCGATGCCGGGCGCAGAGGGAGAGCGCAAGCTTCGGGAAAGTTCGGCGGAAAGGTGGATTCGATCCGATGCAGCGGAAGCGAGTCGTTGGCGCGAGTGGACGCCTCGCGCACCGACGGCTGAACCTCATGCCGAGCATGAGGGCTGCTATTTGAAGGCGACTACTTGCCTTCCGCCGGCTTCTCGCTCGCCTGCCCCGGCTGCCCCTTCGGGCGGAGGCGGTCGAGGTAGATGTGCGTGATGTCGTCCTGCGAGACGCCGTCCGGCGGGACGTAGTAGAACTCGTCATCGCTGAGGGGGGCGTTGAGGACGAGGTCGACGAAGTCGAGCGTTACCATCGGCCGCGGCGTTCCTTTTTCGGTCGGCTGCTTCAGGTAGACGAAACGCCGCGGCAGCAGCGTCTTGCTGTCGAGGTAGATCCGCACGCTGTCGGGGATGTGCTCCGGAAGCCGCTCGGAGTTCTTATTGAGGGATTTCCACTGGTCCATGAACTCCTTGCCCCACGTCCCTTCGAGGACCGTGAAGGTCTGCCCGTCGATCGTTTCCTCGCGGGCCTTGCTGAATTTCATGGCCTGCTCGACCGACGCCAGGAGCGAGGGGAGCCCCCCCAGGCCCAGCTCGGCAACGAGCTGGCTCTCGGGGGATTTCGTGGCGGCCTTGGTGGCTTCGAGGATCTGCTTCACGTCGCGACGGGTGATGCGAGGAGTGTCACCCAGCGAGTATTGGGTGTAGAGGACCTGGCCGTCGCAGACTTCGAGGATCGTCCCGGTCAGCGAGCCCGCCTTCACCGTCAGTTCGAGCCGCAACCGCAGGTTGGACCCTTGAAGGTAAACTCCCTCGGCCTTGAACCGTCGCTCGGAGATCGCGACGTTCTCGATGATCTTCGCCTTGATCGAGCGGAACTGCAGCAGCTTCTCTCGGGCCGCTTTGAGCGTCGCCCGGGCCTCGATCGCCCCCTTCGATTCGGTGACGGTGGTTTTGTCCGTGATGCTCGACGCGGGCTTTTCCTCCCCGGCCGAGTCCTTCGCCGGCTTTTCCTTCGCCGGTTTCTCGTCCCCCTTCTTGTCCACCGAACCCGGTTCAGCCGTCGCCGCCTCTGGCTTCTCCGTCTCCTGAGCCAGCAGGCCGGCGACTGGTCCGAACATCGCCGCCGACGACAGCGCCAGCGCGCAAAGAGTTGCTCCAGCGACGGTTGCGAGCTTTGTTAAGTTGGGTCGGTTGTTCGGCATGTTCGGAAAATGTGGGTTTTGCCAAAGAAGCGCGACGCTCCGGTCCGAAAGACTGAGTGTGTCGTTTTGCAGAGCGTCCGGCCGGACAGCGTGTCGGCGGAAGGTCTCGGACGGGATGGAGTCATCCCGGGTGGGCCCTCCTGCGGCATTCTAGCGGCGTCCGCTTTGCCCGACGACGGCAATTCCGGCAGCTCCGGCGATGGGGTGGTTGCTCCGTGACCATTCGCTGCCGGCCAGCAGGCGTCTTCATCCTGGTAGTCCGGCCTTCCCAGGCCGGAAGAATCGAAACCCGGCCTGGGAAGGCCGGGCTACGAAACCGGGGCTTCGAGACGCCGGCGCACAACGGAGCCGAGAGGTCGTGACAGGATGGACCCGTCACTCGAATCGTCCGGTCGGGAAGTCCGCGAAGGGGATGTGATGAAGATCTACTTTCTGGCACTGGCCACGGTTGTGGTCGTCTGTGTCGGTTGCGTCATGGACGGCAACCAGACATTCGACAAGGGGGAATATCACGCGCCGCCCGCGTCCCTCATGGCTCGTCCCGGGCCCATGGTGGACGGCCCCGGCCCGGGCGTGATCCCGCCGATGATTCCGGGCCCGCCGCCGGTCGCGTTCGCCACCATGAGCACGCAGGTCAAGTTCCTCGGCCCGCCGGGAATGCACGTCGGCTGGCGGATCCGCGACGGGTACGCCGAGAACCAGATCGTGGCGCCGGGCCGCTACAACTTCCGCCAGGGGGCCACCTACCGGCTGAAGTTGACCAACATCCCGGATCGCGACGGACTGGTGCTGTACCCCAGCCTCCAGATCTTCCCGACGCTCCCGCAGACGGAAGCCTACCTGTCGCACAACAACGTCCCGCTCGAGATCACCAATGAAGATCTCGAACAGGTCGAAAGCAACAACTTCGTGACCAAGGTCATCTACCTGCCCGATCCGAAGTACCAGGAACTGGCGATTGCGGGCGTGAGCACGCTCGTCAGCACCCAGCTCGATCCGGGCGTCGATCCGGTGGCCGAAGCCGAACGCCGTGGAGCCATCATGGCGGTCCTCCGCATGGGCAACATGGACCTCGAAATGCCGGGTCGTCCGGCGGGTGGACCGGTCGGCGCCATCGCTCCGATGTCGCTGCGGCTGGTCGACGGCGAAGCGAACGAGCATGAGCCGCCGATGCCCGAGCAGATCCACAGCCCGATCTTCCACGGCGTTCCGAACGCCGGGATCTATGCGAACGTCAGCCGTCCGGGCGCTCCGGGAATGCACCCGGTCGCCGGAATGGGTCCGATCCCGACCTGGGGCATGCCCATCACGGGAACGCCGATCGGCCTGCCTGGCCCGCCGCACCTCCCGTACGGCGGCCCTGCCGGACTCAAGTCGCACACGACTCGCAACCTGACGGAAGTGGATCTGCCGAAGGAAGTCGATCACATGCTGGTCGACGTGAAGCATGAGCCGGGCTATCGCCTGCCGAAGCCGGTTCGCCACATCCAGTACTCGGAGAAGCATCCGGTCTATCGTCCGGGTGAAGCCTCCTACCCCGCCTGGCAGCAGGCGGCTCCGGGTGTGGGACCGGGTCCGGGAGCGTACGGCCCGCCGCCGGGAGCTGTTCCCGCCGGTCCTGGCCAGTTCGAAGACTGAGGCAACCGCACGGGAGGGGCGAGGGCTCGCCGGCCGCCCCTCCTGACCGACACTGCCACGAAGTATTGACGGTCCATCTCCGGCGGCACTCCTCGCAAGAGGAGGCCGCCGGTTGTCTGAGGTGCGAAGAGGTATGAATGGGTGTGAAGAGGTGTGAAATGGCAGGAATACTAAATCGACTTCCTGTCTCTTCACACCTGTTCGCACCTCTTCACACCCTTTCGCACCCCTTCCCTCCCGAGGCCCCCATGCTCTTCTCGCGACTCCACCGCACCGGGCGACAACCGGCTCTCCGCCGGATGCTGGCCGCCGCTCTGTGCGCCGGCGCCGCGAGCCTCTCGCTGACGAACACCGGGCTCGCCCAGCTTCCCGGACCTCCGGGCAAGTACACGATGGTCGACCAGAACATGCCGGTCGGCGTCGCCGCCAAATGGATGACTCACAAGGACCCGGGCGGCATGCCTTACATGCAGCCAGTGCGGGTCGATCTTCCCAGCACGGGAGAGGTGACGTTCCTCGGCGTCCGCGGACCGCTCCCCGTTCAGAAAGCGCCCGCCCAGGCGTCGCTGATGGTGGGACACACGTACCGCCTCAAGATCACTGGAATGCCTGAGTTTCCCGGAGCGGAGCTCTATCCGTCCGTGGAAGTGCTCGATCGCCTGCATCCGCCGCGCGGCAAAGAGCATGCGTTCCCGGTGTTTCTTGAATTGACGCGGGAAGACATCGAACTTGCCCTCGACGGGGGCCTGGTGACGAAAGTCATCTACCTCGAACAACCCAGCCTCGCCAAGCCGATCCTGCAGGAACGGCCCATCGGCGTGCAGGAGTTTCCGCCGTCGACCAACCTGCTGACCGAAGCCGACCTGGCCGGTCGTCCGATGCTTCTCATCCGCATCGGCGGACGCCTGCCGGACCTGCATAACCCGGATCCGAGTTTCGTGGGAAGCGGCGGTCCGATTGGCCCATCGGTCATTCCGCCGGTTCCCGAAGCTCCGGCCAAAGTCAAAGTGCCGGTGGCCGAACCGGTGTCGCGATTGCGGCGCTCCGAAAAAGAATTCGCTCCGCCCGTTCGCTCGGCGGGACGCGTGACGCCTGTGAGCGGAGTGAAGTGATGGTCGTCTTTCGCGGAGCGGACGAGAAGAAATCCGAAGGCCGAAAATCAAATGCCTAAGGAAAATCGAAATCTCAAAATGACAAAAGGTATGGAACGCAACTTTTGAATTTTGCCACTTTGAGTTTTCCTTCGACATTTGAATTTCGGAATTCGATCGTTCCCATCCTCGGCATGACGACCCTCGACGCCCGGGTTTCCAGAGAGAATTTCATGCCCCGCAACACACTCTGGCTCGCCGCGCCGCTCGTGGTCTCGCTCTGCTCCTGCACGTCCGCCCCGCGTGTCTCCCGGATGGACGAGTCGCCGCGGATTCCCTCGCTCACATCGAACTCCGTTCGCGATGAGTCCGAACCGCGCGTCACGCTGACGTCGGCCGTCCGCGGACAATCGCCCGATGGCCGCGATCCGTTCGCCGATGATGACAACAGCGAAGGGGTCGTCCGACTTTCGCCCGCTCCGAAGGCTCCGAAAGTCACCGCGGCTGCGCATCGCGGCCACGGAGGCCGGGCGTATCCGAACCAGTGGGGCTTCGAGCAGGGGCGTGGCGAAGCACGCTTCACTCCCGCCGAACCCCGCGGTCCCGTCGACTGCCCGACCGACGCTTCGTCCTGCCCGCCGGGTGCTCCGTGTGGTCCGCAAGGTCCGGGTCCTTACGCAACCATGGCTCCGTACGGATACCCGAGGCCGCCCGTTCCCCGAGCCGGCTTCATCCACGGGGCCGTGCCGCCGGTCTCGTACCCGCAGCTCTACCCGGATGAATACGTCTGCGACGGCGGCGACCGCGACTATCCGGTCCACTACGACGACTACAACCGCCTCGGCCTCGACACCGAGGACACCGTCGCAGAGTTCGTCGACAGCGACGGAACCTTCCGTGTGAAGCCTTCGACGAAGGTCTGCGTTTACGCTCCGCGATTCGGAGCGATGCGAACGGTCACGGGCCTCCAGGCCGACACGTCGATCCGCCGCATTGCGGCCGCGAATGAAACGACCTACGGATCGAGCGTCCGCAACCGTGACGTGGTGCAGTACCACAACCAGCGGCGCGGCGTCGACCGCATGCTGGTCCGCAGCCGGCCGAGCGGGCTCTACAACGACGAGCACCTCTCGGGCGCTCAGCAGGCGACAAGCATCATCTCGCACACCAAGCTGATCAACACCTACCAGGACATCAGCTTCCTGCGGACGGGGATCTTCGTCACCGGCGAGGAAGCGTGGCTGGCCGAGCGGATCCAGGCGGCCGTCGCGTGGAACCGCAACGAGAACCCGGTCATCGCCGCAAAAATCGAAGGCGGACAGCAAGTCACCGCCCGCTTCAAGCCGATGGAGATTATCGGAATCGAAGACAAGCGCACGAAGGGCAAGCTGCGGATCATCAAGCTGGCCGACCGCAAGACGGCCGTGCCGGGCGACGAAGTGACCTTCACGATCCGCTACGACAACCTCGGCGACCTGCCGCTGACGAACATCCGCATCGTCGACAACCTCTCGCCGCGGCTCGACTATGTCGATGACTCGGCGACCTCCGACCGGGCGGGAGCGGTGACCGTGGAAGACAACAACGAGGGCAGCCTGCTGCTGACCATCGAACTCGACGACCCGCTCCCCGGCAAGACGGGCGGCGTGGTGACGTTCAAGACGACGGTGCGGTGAGTCGAAGATCTCCGTAGCACGGGCACTCCTGCCCGTGCGAAAGC
>JADZEF010000297.1 GCA_020850695.1 Planctomycetaceae bacterium
AAAACCAAAAGGACTCGATCGCAGCCCTTTGGTCATTTTGAGATTTTTACTTTCCTTAGACATTTGAATTTCGACCGTCGGCTTTCCCTCGTCTCCGCGACAGTCGACCTTGAAGCCTTGCGGGAGCATGCGACGTGATCACGATTGATACCAAAGCGGCGATGGTGCATGTCGACGAAGACGGACAGCGGAAGTCGTATCCGTTCCAGTCACCCGAGGCGTTCAATCTTGTGTCGAAGGCGTGGCTCCGCGTCGGCTGGGACACGAAGTATGTCTACGGCTTCACGTGGCTCGGCCGGCCCATCATCCAGCTTCCGGACGACATGATCCGGCTGCAGGAAGTGATCTACCAGGTCAAGCCGGACGTGATCATCGAGACGGGGATCGCCCACGGCGGTTCGCTCATCTACTCGGCCAGTCTCGGCCGGATGATCGGCAAGGGACGCGTGATCGGCGTCGACATCGAGATCCGTCCGCACAACCGAAAGGCGATCGAAGCCCACGACATGGCCCCGCTCATTTCGATGATCGAGGGAAGCTCGGTCGCCCCCGAGATCGTCAAGCAGGTCCGCGACAAGATCAAGCCGGGCGAGACGACGATCATCTTCCTCGACAGCAATCACACGTACCAGCACGTGCTGGATGAGCTCGAAGCCTACGCGCCGATGGTGTCGAAGGGGAGCTACATCGTGGCGATGGACGGCATCATGCAGGATGTCGTCGGCGCTCCGCGGACATCCCCCGACTGGGTGACCAACAACCCGCAGACGGCCGTCAAGGAGTTCCTCGCGAAGCATAAGGAATTCGTGCTCGAGGAACCGGCGATCCCCTTCAACGAAGGGCTGAAGACCGACCGCGTCACGTATTGGCCGAACGCGTATCTGAAGCGCGTGTGACGGAGTCCGTCGTAGCATACGTAGCGCGGGCACTCATGCCCGTGCGTGATCCTTCAGTTGTGGTGGACACACGGGCATGAGTGCCCGTGCTACGGCCGGAGACGGCCGCTCGACGACGGCGACCGGTGCGGGGCGGCAATTCTGACGACGGATCGTTTCTTTTCGGATCCGTTCTCCTCAGAATCAGGCAACAGCCTCACCGCACTTCACGGGTCGTTCGTCATGTCGATGCAGCCTGGTGCCTGGCGACAGGTGGAAATTCTCGGCCGGCCGGCCGATGTCTTCGAGCCGGCGCAGCTGGATCCGCGCGGCCGCGTCGTGATGCACCTTCACGGCCACGGCCTCGGCACGCTGAAGGATAACGCGGTCTTCACGGCCGAGTTCGAGCGGCACGGCTTCCGCTGCATCTGCCCGCACGGCCAGCGCTCGTGGTGGCTCGACGTCGTCTGCCGCGAGTTCGACCCGACACTCACACCGATGCAGTACCTGCGCGAGCACGTCGTCCCGTGGATTGCCCAGGAGTGGGGCATCTCGCCGCCGAACATCGCGTTGACCGGCAACAGTATGGGTGGCCAGGGAGTCTTCCAGCTCTCGTATCGGCACCCGCGCGAGTTCCCCGTGGCGGTCGGAATCTGTCCGGCAATCGACTTCCACCAGTGGTACGGGCAGGGTCTTCCGATCGACGAGATGTTTTCGTCGCGCGAGCAGGCTCGTCAGCACACCGCGGTGCTTCAGATCCATCCGCTCAACTGGCCGAAGCACCAGATGCTGCTGTGCGATCCGACCGACCACGAATGGATCGACGGCTGCGAGCGGCTGACGTCGAAGCTCAGTTCGATCGGCATTCCCTACGTGGCCGACTTCCGCACGTCGCACGGCGGCCACACCTGGGAGTATGTGAACGCGATGGCCAAGACCGCCCTCGACTTCATTGCCGAGCGATTATGAGAAAGTCGTCGGTGTCCTGGAGATCGAAAGCCGGACGATGCTCTCGATGTCCGTGAAGAACCGAAGCCGAAATCAGCAGGAACCAAGGAATACACGAAATACACGGAAGGGAAAACCAGGCCGAGCCAACCCATGGCTGGCCGAAGTACGAGTGCGTCTCGCATCGTTCCTATTCCGCTTTCACTGCCTTTTTTCGTGCATTCCGTGTATTCCGTGGTTCCTGTCGCTTCTTCTGTCCGGAACGCGGTTCGCTGAGATGGTGCCGCGCCGTTTCTGCGAAGTTTGCGTCTCTGCGTTCGAGACTCAGATCCCGACTACCAGAAGCCATGAGCCATGCGCGCGATTCTTTTCGGCGGATGCGTCGCGTTTGTTTCGCTCCTTGTCGGGCTTGCGCCGGACAACGCGGGCCGGTGTCTTGTGACACTGCGAATTGTCGACGTCGATTCCGGTCGCGAGATGTCGGGACTGGTGCGGGTGCGCGATGCGAAATGGGAGTTGATCAAGCCGGCCGAACTTCTGCCACGCGGGCTTGGGCTGGATGAGAAGGAGGCGATCACCGAGTGGTTTGTCCTTCCGAAGACCTCGGCGATCGAGCTTCCCGCGACGGCCGCAACGGTTGAGGCGATCGCTGGCCTGGAGCACGAGGCGGCGCGGCAGACTCTCGAATTGAAGGGTTACGCCAAGGCGGACGTCACTCTGCCGCTCAAACGCTTCTCAGACCTCGGGGCGAACGGCTGGCGGTCGGGCAACACTCACGTCCATCTGATGAAGCTGACCCGTGCCCAGGCGGACCGCTATCTGACGGAAGTTCCCAAGGCCGACGGCCTCGATGCGGTGTTCATCTCGTATCTCGAGCGGGTCGTCGCCGATCAGGAATATATTTCGAATCGCTATACACGCACGGATCTCGCCGCGTTCGACCGCGCCACCGGCGTCCGCTTCGGCAATGGAGAGGAACACCGGAACAACTTCGACGGATTCGGCGAAGGGTACGGGCATGTGATGCTGCTCGACATCAAGGAATTGATACAGCCCGTCAGCATCGGTCCCGGCATCATGAAAGCGGGGACCGACGGCATCCCGCTCGCTCGCGGGATCGACCAGGCGATCAAGGACGGAGCGACGATCATCTGGTGCCACAACCGCTGGGGCGTCGAGGCGACGCCCAACTTTCTGCTCGGCCGCGTCTCGGCTCTCAATATTAACGACGGCGGCCCGCACGGGAGCTTCAAGGACAGCTTCTATCGGCTGTGGAACGCCGGCGTCCCCATCACCTATTCGACCGGGACCGACTGGTTCATCTACGACTTCTCGCGCGTCTACGCCGATCTCGATGGGGACGTCACGATCGCCAAATGGCTTGAGGCGCTGCGGGGCGGGCGGACGTTCGTCACCAACGGTCCACTGCTCCGCTTTTCGGTGAATGGGGCCAAGCCGGGCGGTGTCACGAGTGCGAAAGCGGGCGAAAGCGTGATGGTCGAAGCGGTCGCCAGCGGGCGGACGGACTTCCGCCGACTGGAACTCGTCCGGAATGGAAAGGTTGTGTCGGAAGCGAAGACTGAGCCGGTCGGCGGTCACTTCGAAGCAAGGATCTCGTTGCGGGTCGATGTCGTCGGTCCTTGCTGGCTCGCCACGCGCACACCACCTCCGGCCGTTAAAGACGACCCCGAGTTGACCGAGAAGGCCGCCCTCAATGAGTTCGGCAAGGAGATCTTCGCCCACACGACACCGGTGTCGGTGGAAGTGAACGGCAAGCGTTTCGTCGATCCGAAGGTCTGCCGCGAACTGCATGACGAAATGGAATCCGCCATGCAGACGATCACGAAACACGGCAAGTTCGCCGACGCCAGCGAACGCGAACGAGTGCTCGACGTGTATCGCGAGGCGATCGAGGCATGGGGGAAGAAGAAGCGAGAGTAGTGGGTAGTTGATAGTGGGTAGCCAGAGGGGCGCAAGCCTCGTCCCGTTCGTTGAAGCTACTGAACTCGCTTTGCCCGCTCCTTCGCTTCTCTTTTCCGGCTACCCACTACCCACTCTCCACTACCCACTGCGCACCCCATGTCCCTCGCCGAAAGCCGCTTGCAGCGAACATTGACTCTGTGCGGGCTGTACGTCGCGCAGGGCATTCCGTGGGGCTTCATGCTGATCACGCTTCCGTCGTACCTCTCCTACGAGAAGGGAATCGGCGATGCGGAGATCGGGCGACTCAAAGGCATCATCCTGCTGCCGTGGTCGTTCAAGCTGATCTGGGCTCCCCTGATTGATTCGGTCACGATCCGCTCGATGGGCCGCCGGCGGCCCTGGATCCTGTTGGCCGAAGTGATGATGGCCGTCACGCTCCTTGGCTTCGTCGGCCTGGGCGATGTCTCGTCGAGCATCCGCTATCTGCTGCTGATGTATTTCCTGCACAACTGCTTCGCGTCGCTGCAGGATGTCGCCACGGATGCGTTGGCGCTCGATGTGCTGCCGTTTCACGAGCAAGGACAGGCGAACGCTTTGATGTGGGCGTCGAAGCTCTTCGGCAAAGGGATTGCGGCGGCGGGGCTGGCGGTGGTGCTCAAGTACTGGGGCTTGACCGCGTGCGTGTCGCTGCAGATCGCTGCGCTGCTTGGCATCATGCTGATTCCGCTATGCCTGATTGAGCGGCCGGGCGAGCGGCGATTGCCTTGGGGAGGCAGCGTCACGCAGGAGGTGGAGGCGCCCAGCGTCCGCAGCCCGATAATCGTGCTGCGAGAGATGCTGCGCGGATTCTCGCTGACGACGACCGCGATGTATGTCGTCTTCACGCTTCTTTCGCTGCTCGGCTCGGGCCTCAACGAGGTGGTGACGAATACCCTCTACACGCAGCACCTGACGCCGCGGTGGACAGCGGTGGAGTTTTCGACGGCGGCGGGGTTCTATGCCACGTTCCCGATTCTCGCCGGCTCGTGGATGGGCGGATGGTCTTCCGACCGCTATGGTCGGCATCCGCTGCTGATTGCGGGGCTGGGCACCTACGCCGTCGCAGCCTGCCTGTTCGGCCTCAATTCCTCTCTGTGGAATGTGCGGCCTGTCGCCATGACCTACGTGCTGCTGAGCGAGACGCTGGCGGCCATCATCTCGGTCGGGTTTATCTCGCTGGCGATGCGGATCTCGTGGACGACCGCCGCGGCGACCCTCTTCACGACCTACATGACGCTGTCGAACATTTCGCACATGCTGGGGAACTGGCTGGCGGGGCCGGTGCGGGCGGCCTGGAAGTTCGGAGTGGAGAGCGAAGCGGCGGACCTGCGGTCGTACCAGCTGACGTTCCTGACCGTTGCCGCCCTGTCGCTCGTTCCGCTCATGTTCCTTATGTGGGTGCGGCCTTCCGAGGTCGACCGGAAGAAGGCGGACGACGAGGCACGGCGACTCCTTGAGAGCGCTTCGGCTGAACCGGCTGCTCAGGCTGGCTGAGTGGCGGTCGGCTCACCCGCATACACGCGTTCGTACGACTCTTTCGCGATGCCACCGAGGCGGTCGGCCATGCGGCGCATGGCGTCGCGGCGGTAGCTCCATTCGCCCGAGCGGGCGACCTGTTCGAGCCAGTCGCAGAGGTGGAGCGTGACGAGGTCGTCGAAATCTTCGCGCGAGAGTTCGATCGTTGCTCCGGTCTCGCGGTTTCGCAGGCGGAAGGGGCCGTCAGATTCGAGGAGTGCGTCGAATGTCGAACGGTCCATCAGGCAGTTGGCATAGGCGATCCGCTCGGCTCGCTCGCCGATCAGCGCCCGTACCTCGTCGCGCCGGTCCAGCGGGAGCGACCAGCGGCGGAAGAGCTCGGTTCCGTAGATGGAATGAAAGAGCCCCGCCCGGCAGAGATCCTGGCTGCAGCCCCACGATTCGAGATCGCGCGAGACGCCGACGAGGTGCGCGAGGAATCCCTTCGAGCCGGAGTGCGGGACGTCCTCGGTTCCGAGGCCGCGGAGAAAGTCGATCATCGGGCGGTAGTTCGGGTCCATCTTCGGCTCCAGTTCGTCCTGGGACGTCGCGATATTCACCCGTAGGCAACCCCGTCGGGCTTGCCCGGTGGGGCTTCAGAGAATCAGAATCGCGCCCGCCGCTGGGAGAGATACTCGACGAGCGCGCGGTCGAAGGGCATGCTGGTGTCGAGGGCGACGTAGTCGGCTCCCATGGCCAGGCATTCCTTCCTGTACTTGTCGCGGAGCTCCTTGAGCGCTTCCTGGTAGTCCCCCTTGATGCCTTCCGCATCGATGATGAGCTCGTCGCCGGTTTCGGGCTCGCGGAGGTCGACCATGCCGTCGAAGGGGAACGTCACTTCGGCCTCGTCGAGGACGTGAAACAGGATGACGTCGTGCCGGGCGTGACGCAGATAGTGGAGGGCTTGGATGACCGGCTCGGGGTCTGTCAGCAGGTCGGAGAAAATCATGAGGAGGCCGCGGTGCTTGATCATCGACGCGACCTGTCGCAGGTTGCGGGCGATCTCGGTGGGGCCGGTGGGGTGCGACTTGGCCAGCAGCGCGAGGATGTTGCCGAGTTGCGTGCGCTTGCTGCGGGCGGGGAGACTCTGCTTGATGGTGTCGCCGAAGGTCATGAGGCCCACGGGGTCCTGCTGGTGGACCATGAGGTAGGCGAGGGCGGCGGCGAGGCAGACCGAGTAGTCGAACTTGGTGAGCTGCTGGCGGTAGGTGTAGGCCATGCTCTCCGAGAGATCCATCAGCAGGTAGCCGGTGATATTCGTCTCGGCCTGATACTTCTTGATGTAGTAGCGGTCGGTCTTGGCGTAGACGAGCCAGTCGATGTCCTTAGGGTCGTCCCCCTGCGAGTAGCGGCGATGCTCGCTGAACTCGACGCTGAACCCGTGGAAGGGACTCGCGTGAAGGCCGGTCAGAAACCCCTCGACGATGAACCGCGCCCGCAGATCGAGCCGCGCGACCGTCTGGATGACTTCAGGTTTGAGGTAGTCTTCGGCAGGCATGGCGAGTCAGTTGTGGAAGGGCCGAAGGACAGCCGTCAGGTCTCGCGACTGGTGCACGATCTGGAGGATCGTTAATTGGTTGTCGGTCACGTGATAGATCACAGCATAAGCATCGAGAAGCGTAATCCGCACATTGGCTGCAATATCGTCCCGCCGCTGCCCGATTCCGGGAGTGCGGGTCAGCAGTTTGACCTTCGCGTGAAAATTCTGACGAAAACGTCTCGCCGATTCCGAGCCATAGTTCTGCGAAAGCCAGGCGCTGATCTCCCGGATGTCCTCCTTTGCCGCCGGCGTGATGACATGACGTCTCATGTCGCGGTCTTCAATCGCGTTTCCTCGATCTCGGCGTCGACCTCCGCGCCGATGTCGTCCAGCATCTGTTGAAGCGACTCATCGTCAAACTCGATGACTTCACCCGCTTCTGCCAGTGCGATCCGCCTTTGCACTTCGGATTTGAGGTCAAGATAGGCCTGATCCTCGTCCTTGAGGCGATTCAACGCGTGGCTGACGACATCTTCCGGGGACTGGAACTTCCCTTTCGCGATCTCGGATTCGACATACCTTTCGAGGTCTTCGGACAATACGACTTGCACAATGGCTCTCCTGGAATTTGAGACGGCAAACGACTACGAATCCGAGTCAATCGAGAGCTCCTCCATGAGATTCCGACTCACCCACGCGCCTTGCTGGAACATGAATTCCGACAGTTCACCAAAAATGATTCGACGGTTGCCAGCCGTTTCGACGGAATCCCGGTTCTTCCAGAACGCATTCACCGCCATGATCGGCAGCAAGTCAGGGTTTTCACGTTGCGGGCGAACAGAATTGAGAAGTGGATTCAGGACAAAGATCTGGAGTTCGAACCCGTCCTTTGAGGCGAGGAACCCTCCCCGATCGCAATCAAGATAAGACGGATCGACCGAATGGTCGACCTTCCAACCTGCGGCGACAAGGAGAGCCGGAAGCCGCGCCATCGTTCCCGGTTGAATAAGGTATTCGACTTCGTTCCACATACATTCCTCTGTGCCGCCACTCACACATACTTCGGAATCTGCGGCTCGGGCACTTCCTTCAGCAGGCGGTGGATGACGTCTTCGGTCTTCATCCCTTCGGCCTGGGCCTGGAAGTTCGTTGAGACGCGGTGACGCAGCACGGGGATGGCCACTTCCTTCACGTCGGCCACGCTGATGCTCGGGCGGCCGTTCATCGCGGCGACCGCCTTCGCCCCAGCAATGAGATACTGCCCCGCGCGTGGGCCGGCCCCCCAGTCGACCATGTCTTTGACGAACTTCGGTGCGGCGGGGTCGGAGGGACGCGTGGCACGGACCAGACGGGCGACGTAGTTCACCGTCAGCGGGGCCGCCTCGATCATGTTGATTTGCCGCTGCAGGAACAGGATCGACTTCGCGGAGAGGACCTTGCGGATCTCGGGCTTCTCGCCCGTGGTCGTCGCCGCGAGGATCCTTTCTTCTTCTTCGAGCGTCGGGTAATCAACCTTCACGTTGAACATGAAGCGGTCGAGCTGGGCTTCGGGGAGCGGATAGGTTCCTTCCTGCTCGATCGGGTTCTGCGTGGCGATGACGAAGAAGGGTTCGGGCAGCTTGTAGGTCTGCTGGCCGGCGGTGACTTCGCGTTCCTGCATCGCCTGGAGCAGCGAGGCCTGCGTCTTGGGCGGGGTGCGGTTGATTTCGTCCGCGAGCAGAATGTTGGTGAAGACGGGGCCGTTGACGAAGCGGAACTCGCGGCGGCCGGTGTCGGTTTCTTCGAGGACGTTGGTGCCGGTGATGTCCGAGGGCATCAGGTCGGGGGTGAACTGCACGCGGCGGAACTGAACGTCGAGGATCTGGGCGATCGTGCTGACGAGCAGCGTCTTGGCCAGTCCGGGGACGCCCACCAGCAGGCAGTGCCCGCCGGTGAAGATCGCCGCCAGGATCTGATCGATGACGTTGCTCTGCCCGATGATGACCTTGTGGAGTTCGTCCACCATCAGGTCGTGATGCTTCTTGAACTTCTCGAGGAACTCGTCGAAGTCGCGTTTGTCGGCTGCCACGGGTGTTCCTGTATGCGTGGGTGGAGGGCGAGTCCCTTCGGGCGGCGCGCAGCCGGCTCGCGCGAAGGGTCTCCGCATTGTACGGCCCCACGCCACGAGTGGCGAATGCCGTCCCGCACCATCCATGCGGCGAAAGGCGGAAGGAGTCGTGCAGGTCGAAAGTTTGTGTTCAGTCTTCTACCTTTCAAAGTGGGTTTCCAATCGGTCCCGCACTCCATTGCCGCCTTGATCTGGCTTGCTCCGCGACTCCGTGGTGCCGAAATGCCTGTCACGAAGACAGAAGCGTAGTCCTGGAACGCACCCCAGACGTCATCTGTTGAAACTGGCATCTCACTGCGAACGGGATGCGATGGGACGCTGGTTTCGCTTGCCGTCGCGTTGTAAAAGAGTGGGGGCGTGGCCAGAGGCCTTGCGAACCCGTTAGCGTCGGCCGTTCGCCTTCTGGAACGCTCGAACTTCGAACGAATTTGTATCAGACCGGATTCGCCCGGATCCTCCTCCAACGTGCCAAGGCTACCTCGTGGACGCTCGGATTGTCTTGCTTCCTGGTGACGGCATCGGCCCTGAAGTCGTGGCGCAGGCCCGACTTGTCCTGCAGGCGATCGCCGCGCGATTCGGGCACCAGTTCGAGTTCCAGTCGCATCCCATCGGCGGTTGTGCCATCGACGAGTTCGGCACTGCTCTCCCCGACGCCACGCTGGCCGCCTGCCGCAAGGCGCAGGCCGTCCTGCTGGGGGCCGTCGGCGGTCCGAAGTGGGACGACCCGAAGGCCAAGACCCGTCCCGAAGCGGGGCTCCTCAAGATCCGCAAGGAACTCGGGCTGTTCGCCAACCTGCGGCCGATCCGCGTCCAGCGGCAACTGGTCGACGCGTCGCCGCTGAAGAAAGAGATCATCGACGGAACCGATATCCTCTTTTTCCGCGAACTGACCGGCGGCCTCTACTTCGGCGATTCGGGCCGCAACCCGCACGCCAGCGGGGAAGAGGCCTTCAGCACGATGATCTACAACACGGGCGAGATCGCCCGCATCGTGCGGATGGCGGCCGAAGCGGCCCGCAAGCGCCGCGGCCGGCTGACGATGGTCGACAAGGCGAACGTCCTCGAAGTCTCGCGGCTGTGGCGGCAGGTCTCGCAGGAGATCATCAGCAAGGACTTCCCGGACCTGAAGTACGACGTGGTGCTGGTCGACGCGATGGCCATGCACCTGCTGGCGAAGCCGAAGGAATATGACGTCGTCGTCACCGAGAACATGTTCGGCGACATCCTGACCGACGAAGGCTCGATGCTGACCGGTTCGCTCGGGATGCTGCCATCGGCGTCGCTCGGTTCGCCCGGCCCGGGACTGTACGAGCCGATTCACGGCTCGGCCCCCGACATTGCGGGGAAGGGGCTGGCCAATCCGCTCGCGACGATCCTTGCGGCGGCGATGCTGCTGCGGCACTCGCTGAACCTCGAGACCGAAGCGAAGGCGATTGAGACCGCGGTCGACAAGGTTCTCGACGCCGGTTGTCGCACGAAGGACATCGCTTCAGGCGGCCCGAGTCTCTCGACCGAGGCGATGGGAGAGAAGGTGGTCGAGGCCGTCAAGGCGAAGTAGCAGCCACAGCTGTCGAGGACGGCCGCCCTGGCCGCCGCGGTCGCTCCCCATGAAGGTCCAGTTCTTCCGTCCGATAAGATGCGGTTCGTGGATCGTCTACGATTGCTCCTGTGACGCGAGGAATCGCTTGCGGCGGCCTCACGTTGATGCGGGGGCCGGAAGCCTTAGCAAGAAGCACGCCCCCGCGCCGGGAAGGTTATACGTCGACAGACTCCCTCCGTGGTCTTCGGCAATCCGCTTGGACACCGGCAAGCCGAGGCCGACGCCGGTTTCCTTGCTGCTGACAAACGTCTCGAAGATCTTGGGCAGCACCTCGGTCGAGATTCCCGGGCCGGTGTCGCGAACGTAGATCTCGACGAACGAGTCGCGAGGAGGACAAATCTCGATTTCGATCGTCCCACCCGCAGGCATGGCGTCGAGAGCGTTGAGCACGAGATTGAGCACCAGTTGCTGCAGCTGATCCTGGTCCACATTCGCGAGGACCGGGACGTCCCGCGGCAGCAGATTGAGAGCGACGTTCTGCTTGTTTGCGCGGCCGCTGACGAGTGA
>JADZEF010000298.1 GCA_020850695.1 Planctomycetaceae bacterium
ACTACGCCGCACTGGCAACCCTTGTTCCAGACCGATCATCGCGTTTACGAGGCGAAGCCGTCCGATGATGCCGGTGGAACGCACAATGAGTGCTTCCGGCTCACGAAGCGGAAGCTCCAGACGCACCGATTCTTTCTCTGGCAGCATTCGCCGCACTGTCGGTACTGCGGACGCCGGATTGTGGCGTTCGGTGCTTCGACGCTGGACCACATCGTCCCTGTCTCCCGAGGCGGAGACGACATCCCGTCGAACCTCGCGTTGTGCTGCTCTCACTGCAATTTCGCGAAGGCGTCCCGCACGCTGGAAGAATGGGTTGCGGACCTCATCCACGGTGCGGCCCCCTGTCTCGTTCCCGCACTGAAGGAAGGGGGTGCTCTTTGAACGCCATTCCCTCCATTCCGTTCCACGTCCCGGAAGAACTCCCGGACACTCCGATTCCCGTTTCCGCTCGCCACGTCGCCAAACTGATCAGGCTGGCGGGTGGCACGCTCAGCATCAAAGCCGTTCTCGATGCGGCGCTTGACTCCGCTCTGGCGGTGCTGGACAAGCCGACCACTCGGGAGCGGACAAAGCCACTCCGACGCAACCGCCAGCGGAACCGTGGAAGCATCCGCCACGAATTGCACGCATCCCAAGGCGGGAAGTGTGCGGAGTGTCCCGCAGAACTCGAAGTAAAGGGGGACCACGTTCGCGGGGCGTTGTGGCGCGTCGAATCCCGACGCCAGGTGCTTCTGTGCAACCAGTGCAAGGCGGCGAAGCGGCTGCCGAAGCTGTCCGACATCGAGGACGTCAACGCAATGTTGGCAACGGAAGGGGGTGGCCGATGACCCTCAAAGAGACCATCGACCGCATCAACAAGGCGGTTGCGGCTGGCCGTGCTGACAACGTGGGCGGGACCGTTCGACCGGAAGCCGACGTCTCGAATCGGGGCGACCTCGTCACCGGGCCGGGATTCCCGGAAATGCTCGTGGGACGCTTCCGTCTGACGCCGCTCTCGCCGTGGGTGCGGTGGACATGTCACGACTCAGCGGCGTTCCCGTCGCTCTGTGCGGCGTTCGACCGCATGACGAGACGCTGACCGGGAACCGTATCTAGGTTCGATAACTGACCGAAGCCCGTGGGACTACCGACCACGGGCGTTTCTTTTTGCTGGCGTTGAGTTCAGTCAGGCGACCATGATAACGGTTTCGGAATCGCCACCGTGTGGAACCGTACGTCATCATGCCGAAAATTGCATTCAAGATTTGGACAGGCGACTCGATCGTTGTTGATGATGCTCCCGCTCTGCTCACATGGGTCAGTAATGAACGGGAAAAGTGGAACTGGTTGGAGGACGCACCTAATGCGAGGCCAGTTTGGGACATTTACCGCGAAGAGTTCAGCCGTTTAGAGCGGCGACTCCGCGAACATTGTCGCGATGGATGGACGGAAGGGGCTATTCAGCATTCGATTGAGGAAATCAGGAATGTGTTCAAGTCCCACTTCTTGACTTGCTCCGAAACGCGACTCGGAGGATTCGTTCTCGAACTCGCTGCCGATGAATCAAAGGTTCCTGCCGAACTCGGGGAACGCAGACACATCGCTGCGTGGATGCTCGGTTCGCGATTTGATGAAGCAAAATTCCAAAGCGCTGAACTCTCTGCGTACTGGCGAAATGGAAAAATCGCAGCGACTCTGTACGAACTTGGCGGTCTATTTCAGACTTCCGAGAAAGCCTACCTCGAAGGCCTTCACAGAAAGTGGAACGACCGCGTCGAAGAGTCGGTTGAGGAGGTGAGTCGGCTGCGACAGAAAGTCAATGAGGTTGAAGAGGCCGCGCGAAAGCAGCGTGCAGGGTTTGATGCGGCTCACGAAAAGCTTTCGTCGAAACATGCCAAGCGAATGACAGAAATCGAAGACGAATACACGAAAAAGTTGGCGCTGCATGCGGCAGTCACGTACTGGGAAGTCAAGGCGGCTGAACACAGCAAGAATGCCGCAACTTGGATGAGGCGCGGAATCTATTCTGGTATAGCAATCGTGACGATCCTTGCCGCCGCAGTTCTTTATGAAGCGTGCTGCGGAATCGACGCGGCGACGTGGATTGAGAAGGTGCCAGAGACTCACATCGACATTCTCAAGACGACGCTTCTGCATCAGTGGGCTGTGACTGCCGCCCGCTGGGCGATCTTGCTCGGGCTCGGTGTCTGGGTCGCCCGAATATGCGTGAGGAACTACCTCAGCAATGTGCATCTTGAGAGCGATGCGATGGAGCGAAAGACAGTCGTCAACACCTATCTCGCTCTCATCCGAGATCCCGACGTCAAGGACGACAAAGAACTCAAAGCTCAAGTTCTCCCGCCGGCGCTGCAGCGAATCTTCCGCCACTCACCAGACGGAATCGTGAAGGATGACGCGAACCCGCTCCAGGTGGTCATCGACGCCGTGAAGAGCAAGGGAGGCGAGCATCAGTGACGTGGCTGGTTGTAGTACAACCGATTGACGGCAAAAAACGGTGTTCTACAACCAAAAACGGGACATGGCGGAAAGTGCGGTTCAGCCTATAAAACAAGGCGTTTCCGGCAGTTTTGCGTTGTCGCGGTTCGTGTTTAGAAGACCGCTGTGCTGTCCATCACACCCGCAGGGCGATCTCGGGCGGTGTCGGCATGAAGGCACGAGCGCGAGGAGTCGAACCCCGTCCGGCAGTTTTGGAGGCTACCTGCTCTCCCAGGAGCACACTCGTAAGTGCGGCACGCGACATTCAGGCACGTCGCGGTCTCAAGAGAGACGCACAGAGCGTCGAACAGGTTCACGCAGGAACTTCGGAATCGCGTATCGCTTCATGTGCGTTCGACATGAGATGCCCTCCCGTCGGCTTCATGCGGTCTCTTCAGTCAGCAGCTTCAGCTCTTCAATCATCCGCTCGCGGATGCGGAACTTCTGGATCTTGCCGGTCACCGTCTGCGGGAACTCGGTGACGAACCGCACGTACCTCGGAATCTTGTAATGGGCCATGCGCCCCTTGCAGTACCCACGCAACTCGTCCTCCGTCAACGTGAAGTTCGGCCGGAGCCGGATCCAGGCGCAGACTTCCTCGACGTACTTCCGGTCCGGAACGCCAACGACGGCCACATCCTGGATGGCGGGGTGCGTGTAGAGGAACTCTTCGATCTCGCGCGGATAAATGTTCTCGCCGCCGCGGCAGATCATGTCCTTGATGCGGCCAGTGATGCGGTAGTAGCCGTTCGGCAGGCGGAGCGCCAGATCTCCCGAGTGGAGCCAGCCCTCCTCGTCGATGGTCGCCGCCGTCGCCTCGGGCATGTTGTAGTAGCCCAGCATCACGCCATGCCCCCGACAGCAGAGCTCTCCGTTCCGTTCGTCACCCAGCGTTTCGCCTGTGCCGGGGTCGACGAGCTTCACTTCGACCCCCGGAAGAATGCGGCCGACGGTCTGCACGCGGAGTTCCAACGGATCCTCGGTCCGCGTCTGCGTAATGACGGGGGACGCCTCTGTCAGGCCGTACGCGATGGTGATCTGCGGACAGTGCATGTCGCTCACCACCCGCTTCATCAATTCGATCGGGCAGGGGCTTCCCGCCATGATTCCCGTCCGCAACGTAGACAGGTCGCGCCCCGCGAACGTCGGGTGCTCGAGCTGGGCGATGTACATCGTCGGAACGCCATAAACCGCGGTCGCCCGTTCGTGCTCGATCGCGTCGAGCGTCGCAATCGGATCGAAGTGCTCGGCGGGAATGACCATCGCCGATCCCGCCACAGCACAGCACAGCGTCCCCAGCACGCATCCGAAACAATGGTAAAAGGGGACCGGAATGCAAACTCGGTCGTCGGCCGTGAGACGCTGGCAGTCGCCGATGCACCAGGCGTTGAAGAGGACGTTGCGGTGCGTGAGCATCACCCCTTTGGGAAAGCCCGTGGTTCCGGAGGTGTACTGAATGTTGATCGGATCGTGCGGCGTCAGCGTCGCCTCGCGTTGGTCTACGGCCGCCGGCGGCACTTCCTTCGCTCGCGCCACGAAGTCCGGCCAGCGGGCAATGTCGGCGGCCGCCATGTCCTTGAGGCAGACCACCTCGCGCAGGTTCGGGAATACCGGATACGGGCCGTCCGGACGTTCGGGTTGACCCTTCGTGGAACAGGCCGCCGTCGTGTCGTTCGATCGGACTCTTTGAGGCGGTTCATTCAGCGCCGCGCGGAAGATTGCGAAGTAATCGGACGTGCGGAAGCGGTCGACGAGGAACAGCATCGTCGCGTCGGACTGGTTGAGAACGTAGGCCAACTCCGATGAGCGATACGCGGGATTGACCGTCACCATCACGGCCCCGATCCGGGCTGTGGCGAACTGCAGCAGCACCCATTGCGGCCAGTTGGTCGCCCACACCGCAATGTGGTCTCCCTTGGCGACACCCGAGGCCAGCAGCGCCCGGGCGCACTCGTCGACGTCCCGATCCCATTCCGCCCAGGTTCGTCGATAGCACCCCGCCGCAGGTACTCGCGGCGAGAGGCCGTCGGGGGCCAGGCCAGGAAAGACGACCGCTTCGTGATCGGGGGTGCGGCGTGCGGTCTCCCGCAGCATGCGACCGATCGTCAAACCTTCGACCCAGGGAGAAAACTCCTCGTCCATCTCCACCCTCCGCAAGGCGCTCCGGACAAGTGGTCAGCGTGCGGACAGAATACCGTGAGAACGGAAGGAGTCAAAGAACTTGTCCAGGGGTCGATGCCGACGCGTCGAACGAATTCATGACGCGAAATTCTGAATCAGCTTCACGTAGTTCGAGAAGATCCGAAAAATCAGGAAGATGATGAAGCCGGCGACCATCGCCCAGATGGCCCAGCCGAGGGCCGTGGTGAGAACGCCGAGGCTGCGGCGAGCCTGATCTTCGAACTGAGGGCTGAGGCGGTTGAGGGTCTCGGGAACCGTGCCCGACGACTCGGCGACGTGCACCATCTGCACGTATTCCTCGGGGAAAAGCTGTGAGGCTTCGAGGGCGTCGCCGAGGTTCTCGCCGGACTTGACCGCTTCGCAGATCCCCCGGGTGCGAGCGATGAAGGCGCCATTTCCCGTTGCCCTCAAACTCGAGGCGAGGCTCTTGTGGATCGGCATGCCGGTCTGCTGCGTGAGGTAGTAGGCCCACGAAAATCGGGCGATGGCGAAGGCCCGCAGGCAGTTGCCGACCACCGGGATCTTCATGAGAAGCGGATCGACGACCATCCGGGCGGCCAGCGATTTTTTCAACAGCAAAAACAGGAATGTGCTCGCGACCGCGAGCATTCCAAAACTGCCCAGCCAGATCATCGCGCCGCGCTCGCCGCGGAGGCCGAGTCCCAGCATGTCGGTGCTGATTCCGTCGTTCCCTTTCGCTTCGGGAATCATTCCGAGCACCCAGATGACAAGCGCAATGATCAGCACTGCGGCAATCAACTGGAGCAGCGGCCAGGCGATCTGCTGCAGGAACGACCGCCGCATGCGGACGTTGTTCTCGTAGTGGTCGGCGAGGCCGCGCAGCACCTCGGGGAGAGCCCCCGTCTGCTCGGCCATGCTGACCATGTCGACGACGAGTTCCGGGAACGCCGGGTGCTGCTCGCGCATCGCCTCGGAGACGTCCTGTCCCTGGTTGATGCCGACCGAAATGCCCTTCAGGGCGCGAGCCGCTTTGGCGTCACTGGTCCGGCGGGCGGCGATGTCGAACGCCTTGCGGATGTCGATTCCCGACTCGAGCATCGTCGAGAGGGACCGGCAGGTCAGTTCGAGGGTTTTCCAGCCGATGGTGGATGCGAACATAAGAAGCCGGATTGTTGTTTACGGAGTCGAACGCCACCCGGCTACTACCCGGTGCGGAGCTGTCGGTCACGTCGAATCGATTCGGAGCAGCGCCGCGTTGATCTCCTGCCGCACCGCGATATCGTCCTCGGTCAGAGCGCGTTGCCGCAAGGCCTCGATGCCGCGTTCTTCACCGATTTTTCCCAGCGCCCATGCTGCTGCGCCGCGAATGAGCGGCTCGGGATCGGTGAGAGCCGCCATCAGTGCCACCGTCGCCGTATCGCGAATCGATGGGGGCGAGTCACTTCGCACCGTGTTGCCGAGAACGATCGCCGCATTTCTGAGCAGCCCCGCACGGCCGGGACGTTCGAGCGGGGTGTGACGGAAACGGGCTTTGAACGCGTCGCTATCGAGTTGAAGCAGGCCGATGGCGTCGGCGGGACGGAGGTCGGGCTGCGGTTGGAAGGCGGGTTCGGTCGTGCGGGGCGCCTTGCGATCCCAGGGGCAGACGTCCTGGCAGATATCGCAGCCGAAAAGCCAGTCTCCTATTCCGTCGCGAAGGTCGAGCGGAATCGGCTGGTGGCGAAGCTCGATCGTCAGGTACGAGATGCAGCGGCGGGCGTCGAGGACGTAGGGCTCGGGAAAGGCGTCCGTCGGGCAGGCGTCGAGGCAGCGGGTGCAAGTCCCGCAGTGGGCCGTGTCGTGCGGGGCATCGGGCGTCAGTGAGACATCGGTCAGGAGGGCGGCGAGGAACAGCCAGCTTCCGGCGCGGCGATTGATGAGGACGGTATTCTTGCCGAACCATCCGAGGCCGGCCTGGCGGGCGAAATCGCGTTCGAGGAGCGGGGCGGTGTCGACCACGCCACGCGTGCGGCAGCCGGGGCGACGCTGATGCAGAAAGTCGGCGAGTTGTTTCAGGCGGTCGCGGAGCAGATCGTGATAGTCCGCAGTGCCCCAGGCATATCGGGCGACGCGGGCGGAAACGGCTGTCGGCTCGGCGGGCTCGGCCGTGTGATAGTTCATCGCCAGCATCACGACGCTGCGGACGCTTTCGAGCACGCCGGACGGATGCTCGTAGGCGTCACGGCGGCGTTCGATGTAATGCATTTCGCCGGCCATTCCGCGGTCAAGCCATTGGGTGAGACTCGAAAAGCCCTCAGGCGAAACGGCTGGAGCGATTCCCGCGAGGCAGAATCCGAGTCGCGCGGCTTCGGCCTTGAGCTGTTGTTCGAGGGAATCGTCGGACACGGTGCGGGCAGACAGAGTGGGCAAGTGCAGGGAGATAGAGCGTGAGGCCGTGTTGCCTCAAGTGCGGTCGAAGATCACTTGCGGGTGGGCGGCGAGTGAGACACCATTCGATGCCCCGCCGTACTTCGCGAGACCGCTTGATGTTGATCACGCCCCGGCTCCGCATCCGTGAGTTTACCACCGACGACGCGGGGTTGCTGTTCGACCTCGACTCGGATCCGGAAGTCTTGCGTTACGTGGGGCCGTCGCTGTGCCACACCGTCGACGACTACCGCGAGCGGATTGCCACGCTGTACTGCGGATACTACGCCCGGTCGAAGCATCTGGGCGTGTGGTGCGTGGAGACGACCGACGGCGAATTCTGCGGGTGGGTCTGCTTCCGCCCGGCGATGGATTATCGCCATGCGGAACCGGCGGGATTTCGAGCAGGGGATGCCGAGGTGGGCTATCGGCTGCAGCGCAAGTTCTGGGGGCAGGGGCTGGCGACCGAGGCGGCGCAGGCCGTCATCGAACGCGGGCTGGGGCTGCCGGGGGCGGCGCGGGCGGTGGCGTCGGCGCTGGCGAGCAACAAGGCGTCGTGCCGCGTGCTTCAGAAGTGCGGGCTGGAGATCGTGGGGGAGTTTCCCGTGGAAGGGTTTGATTCGGTGGCGTACTCGTTCGTTCGGGAGCAGTCAAAGAGAGAACGCATCTGATCGATATATGACTACGCCGGTGGGCGATGCGAAGATGAGCCGTCGGAAAGAGAGACGCGAGGCGATCGCACGCCGGGACGCGGAGTGAGGCTTGAGCCATGGTTCGGACCGGCGTCGTCTCGCGGCAGATCGCGATGGTCAGGTCGCTGCAGGCAGCGAACTTTGTTTCGCGTCGACCGGCGGACTTGTCCGGCCGAGACCCCGGCGGAATCTGCCTCCTTCAGGGCGTTCGGTCGTGTTGCTTCGTCCCGGCATCCATTGGGAACGAGTCCTTGGGGATTGGCGGGACGAAGCGGATCGCGCAGACGTTCTCCTTCCTTCGGCCGTGTGGTCAAGGTTTTACAGACCTTGGGTGGTTCGGCCCTCTTGGAGAACCGAGCTGGTACGGGAGTCGAACCCGTGACTTCCAGATTCAGAGTCTGGTGCTCTACCTCTGAGCTAACCGACCTCTGACGGCCTCGTTCAGAATCCATGTTCGGCACATGCGATGGGAAACCCTGGATGGGTCGATCGCATGCCGCTGGCCGAGGGACATCGAAGGTATGCCTGCGAAAAGACGCCGGCGGGGGTCGAACCCGGGTTCTGCCGCTTTGCAGGCGGCGGCCGCACCGTGCGGGTCAGCGTCGTTTGCAGGATTGAGGCGCGCGAGGCCGACGAAGTTCGCGCGACTTCCCTGGAGTGACAAGCGGGGGGGATGACTGGCGGCTGGCTGCGTGAAAAGACAAACCGGAGCCATGAGCGGGCTGCTCATGACTCCGGGGGAACAAGCGGAGGCACCGGATCGCGTCAGGGAGCGCTGTGGTTACTTGTTGGCGGGCTTCGGTGCGGGGGGAGCCGTCGTCCGCTTCGAGAGGCCGCGGGTGTAGGCCTCGTAGGCCTCACGGTACTCGGACGGAACCGGCGTCTTGCGCGGGCCGATCGCCGCGTCGTTGTCCGGCTTTTCGGAGTTCGATCCGCGACGATTCTTCGCTCCGGAACGCAGGTCGAGGTTCTTGAGCGATTCCTCGAACTGGCGTCGCCGCGCGACGGCTCCCGGCGAATTGTCATCGCCTCGATCGTCGAGCTGGTTCTTCAGCCGGTCCGCGAAACGCTGCATGTCGTCCTGGGTCCAGCCGAGTTCCTTCAGCAGTTCGGGATCGATCTCGCCTCGCTGGATCTGGTCTTCGAGACGGCGCAGCACGAGGTTGGCGGCCTTGCGGGCGTCCTCGGGGTTGGCCTCTTCGGCCGATTCGCTCCCTTCGCCGCCGCTTCCCGAACCGCCATCCTGAGCGCCACCGCCGTTCTGGTTGCCGCCGCCACCCGTCTTGCCGCTGGATGCCGCACCGGACGGCTTACCCCCCGAATCACCCGACGGCTTGCCCGAGGCATCGTCGCCGGGCTTCCCTTCGCCTGGCTTGCCTTGTCCCGGCTGGCTCTTGCCCGACTTTCCTTCGCCCGGTTCCCCGGAAGACTCGGAACCCTCTTTGCCGTCTGACGACTTGGACTCGCTTCCCGGCTTGCCGGACTTCGATTCTCCCGCTTTGCCAGACTTCCCCTCGCCTTCCTGGCCGTCTTCCGAGGGCTGACCGTCCTTGCCGTCCTTCGACTGTTCGCCCGACTTCGGCTGACCCGACTTCGAATCGCCCGGCTTCCCGGATTCCGACTTGCCGTCCCCTTCGTCGCCTGGCTTGCCTTCCTTGCTGTTCCGATTGGGCTCTTTGCCCGAACCCATGGGGGACTTCTTCTGGCCCGGATCGCGACCATTCGGATCCGAGTCTTTCGACCCAGCCGTGTTCTGCGGTTCTTTCGCGTTCGGATCGTCGTTGCGGTCGTTCCTCTTCCGCGCGGATTCCTTGCGGCCCGACTTCGCCTCGTCGCGGCGGTCGGCTTTCTCGGGGTCGGTTTCGTCGCTGGGACGGCGGGCGCCCTTTTCGTTCGGGTCTTTCCGGTCGAGCTTGTTCCTGGCCTTGGTCGCTTCCGCGTTCGGATCCTTTTCCGCTTCGGCCTTGCCCGTCTCGTTTCCGTCTGCTTTCTTCCTTGTCGCCGGTCCGTTCTTGTCCTCCGACGGAGTCTCTTCGCCGTCCGGAGCCTTCCCATTCTTTGCCTGTCCGTCCGGCTTCTTCTTCGAGTCGGTGCCTTTCCCGTCGTCCGGGGACTTCGCGTTCTCGGGCGATTTGCCTTCGGACTTCTCGTCGTCCTTCCCCTTCCCTTCGCCCCCCTTGCCTTCGCCCATGGGCTTATCGGACGGCATCGGCTTCTCGTCGGCCCCTTCTTCGCCGCCGCCCGCCATCGGCTTGCCGTCCGGCTTCTTCGGATCGTTCGGCTTCTTCTCGCCGCCGCCGGCTCCGTCGGGTTTGCCCTTCGGATCGTTCTTTTCCTGCTTGCCCTGGCCCTGATCGCCGGGCAGCGGCTTATCACCCGGCTTATCGCCGCTCTTCGAGTCGGTCGACTTCGAATCCGCCGACTTCTCCTTGTCGCCGGTCCCCTTGTCGGACTTCGTCGACGATGTGTTCTTCTCCATGCCCGACTTATCGGAGTTTCCGTCCGACTTCTTCGGATCGGTCCCTTCGCCGGAGTTCTTGTCTCCGGAGTCGTTCTTGCCTTCTCCCGGCTTGTCGGACTTCATCGACGACTTGCCATCGCCTGTCTTGTTGTCCCGGGGGTCTTTTCCTTTCGATGAGTCACCGATCTTGTCTCCCGGCTTATCGGCGGAGTTCGAGCCCGGCCCCGTCGTATCGTCCTTGCCGTCCGATTTCTCGGACTTCGGGCCGACTTTTGCGTCCGCCCCCTGGCCGGACTTGGAATCGTTCGACTTGCCGGACTTCGGGTCCTTTCCGTCGGTCTTGGTGTCGGCCGGGTCCTTGCCGGACTGATCGTCGCCCCCCTTCGGATCCGTACCGGACTTTTCGCTCTTGCTCTTCGACTTCGAGCTGTCGCCTTTCGACATCTCCTGCTTCGGATCGGACGCGTCCGAAGAGTCGTTCCCTTTGTGGCTGTCGTCCTTCGAGGCGTCGCTCATCGAGCGGTCGCCCGTGTTCTCGCTCGAGCCTTCGTCAGATCCCTCGCCTGTCCCTTTCTGCTCCTGTTCCTGCTTTTGCTTCTGGCGCTCGCGGTTGAGGATCTTCTGGAGCGCTTCGTCGTCGCTGGAACCGTCGTTGTTCACTTTGTCCTGGCGGCGGCCCGGCTTGGACTGGTCGTCCCCCTGACCTGAGTTTGAAGCGTCTTCCGATCCCTTTTCGGAACCGCGGGTCTGCTGGCCCTTGCCCTCCTGGCCCTTTCCATCCGACTTCTGACCGGCTCCCTGACCGTTCTGCTTTTCTCCCTGCTGCTTCTGGTCGCCAGCATTCTGGTCGTCTTGCGGCTTCCCGTCCTTGCCGCCTTCCTCGGGACGCTGCTCGCGGTTGTTGTCGTTTTCGCCGCGCTGCCGCTCGTCCCCCTTTTCTTTCGGGTCGTCTTTCCCCTGCTCTCGATTGCCGTCGCGCCGCTTCTCGCCAGCCTTCTGCTCTTCCGGGCGGGCTTTCACCTCGTCGCCCTTCTGTTGCGGGCGTTGATCGTTCTCGTCTTGCGGTTGGTCCTTGCCCGCCTCCTCGTTCGCCTGCTGCTTCAGCTCTTCGAGCTTCTCTTCCTGGCGCTGCTTGTCTTCGTCGAACTGCCGCTTCGCCTCTTGCGGGGCGACCGGCTCGATTACCTTGATCGTCAGCTTGGGCGTGTTGGCGACTTGCCCTTCACGGTGCTTGAGCGTGCTGCGGTTGTCGCGGGCCTCAATCCAATAAGTGACCGTGTCACCCGGCTTCACGCTGAGGGCTTCGAGCTTCAGCGGAAACGCCGGCTGCGTCAGGAACGTCTGCTGCGGTTCGTCGAGGATGGTGCCGTCAAAGGAGACGTCCTGGGCGTTCTTCTGCACCTTCACGCGGACCGACTTCAGCTGGAAGTCGTCGCGGGCCGAGATCATCAGCGGAACGGTGGCGTTCGCCGGCCGTTCGAGGTCGCGCGTCGGGTCAAGAAGCAGCACCTCGGGCTTTTTGTCGGGACGGATCGTGATGCCATGCAGCGTCGGCTGCGGGTCGACGTCCCCTTTTTCGGTCTTCACCTGGATGCGGTAGAACTTCGCGTAGGTCGAGTTGGCGTCGCTCCGGAAGCCGAGCGTCCACTTGCCGCGGAGCCGCGTCCCCTCGGCCACTTCCATGCGGACTTCTTCCGCCTTCTGCGTGACGTCCTCGGTGTCTGAGAAGAGGATGACGGCCGACTTCACCGGCATGTTGGCCGTCGCCTGCACGGTCACTTCCGTCCCTTCCCAACCCTCGATGGTACCCCCCGGCTCGTTCTTCGGCGGGAAGCCCATGTACTCGGGGAACTGATATGAGACCGCATCAACGCGGGCGGAAGGGGGCTGCTGGACGGTGATCTTGAAGTCGCGGCTCGTGGCATCGCCGGCGACGATGCGGTAGCTCATGTCCTGCAGGATGCCGCGGCCGTTCTCGCCCGACAGAAGGGTGCGGTACTGCTTGCTCCCCTCTTCGACGGGACGCATCTCGATTTCGGCATCGACGAACTTGCGGTCGGCGGTGCTGTAGAGCAGGGTGACGCGTTCCGGAGCGAGGCCCCGGAGATCGACGACGACCTCGACTTGCGAGCGGGCGAGGACTTCGACGTCCCCCGGCTTCACTTCGATGATCTCGGTCTGCGTCGCGACGGCCGCCTCGGACATCGGCACGAGGGCGCGGTAGATCGACGTGGTGATCTTCTTGGGCGTCAGGATCGTGTAGAGGCAGCCGATGGCGACGATGCCGAGCAGGACATACATGATCCGCATCAGCAGCCGGCGATCGATGGCGTGGTCGACGTCGGTGTGCGAAAGGGCGACGGCCGCCCGCTTTTCGAGCGTCTGCCGGACGGGTTCGGAGATAGTACGGCGCGCTTCGTCAAGGTCGACCAACGTGAGGAGCGTGCTGCGGAGGTCAGGGTTGGACTCTTCGATCAGCCGGGCGGCGTAGAGGCTGTTGACCCGCCGCAGGTAGGGAATGACGACGCCGATCGCCAGCCACGTTCCGCACGCCGCTACGACGCCCGTCAGCAGGACGACGCGGGCGACGACGCCAAACCCACCGGGGATCACCCAGTGATCCAGAATGACGAACGCCAGCAGGTAGCCCAGCAGCAGCGTGATCGAGCCCACCGTGGCGGTGAGCATGTCGGTCGACTTCACCCCGCTGCGGGTCTTTTCCAGCTGATAGTCGATATAGGCATCCGGTTCGACATATTGAGAAGAACCGGTTGTCTGCAGGACGCTGCTCATGCGGACCGCTCCGAGCGGGCGGAGGAGAGAAACGGGGAGAGATTCTCCACCGTCCGGATTATATCGTCCCCGACGCGACAGGCGGGAGCAAAGTTCCGCCAAAACGTTGCGGGGGCGGGAAATGCGATGACTCTGACGCAAAGGCGCGAAGACCGCAAAGGAAGACACGCAAAGGGAAGAGAGGGAATGCAGAGTATTTCCGAAGCTCAGGGCCAAAACCTGTTTTTCTTTCCCTTTGCGAAGGCTTTGCGGTCTTTGCGCCTTTGCGTCAGGCGTCTTTCGATTTCCGCCGGACAACCGGATGCTCGCCACCGCACAGGCGTTCCGGTTACGATCTCGACGGTTTCGCCTGGCACAATTCGCCCCCCTCTGTCGCCCGGAGATTGCCATTACCCCGACCACCACCACCCCGACGTTTGGCTCGTCCGACCTGCGGCTTCCCGACGAGCTGCGGGGACCGCTCCTCAAGCACCTCGCCGACCTCAAGGAGCGCTACCTCGCCCGCGACTGGGCGGGACGCGTCGGCTTCGGGGCGCGGCCAGCCCTCATCGTGATTGACCTGGCCAAATACTGGACGGCGCCGGGATCGCTCATCAGCTCGAACCTCGACCCGGTCATCCTCAGTACGCTGAAGGTCCTGGCGGCGGCACGGGCGGCGAACATCCCCGTCTTCTTCACGACCTACAACTACGATCCCGCCGATCCGCCCAGCCCCCAGAATCGCAAGTTGAAGCTCAACATCCGGCCCGAGGACGCCACGCAGTTCGAACTCGACGCGCGGCTGGAGCGGCGACCAACCGAGAAGATCGTCAAAAAGCGGTATGCGTCCGCCTTCAAGGGGACGAACCTGCACGAGATGCTGGCCGCCCTCGGCGTCGACACGCTGATTGTCACCGGGGTGAGCACCAGCCACTGCGTCTACGCCACCTGCCGCGACGCCTGCGACAGCTTCCGCGTCATCGTGCCAAAGGAAGCGGTCGGCGAGCGGTGCGAGATCATGCACGAGGTGAATCTCCTCGACATCGACATCGACCTGGGGGACGTGATGCCGGCCGACGAAGTGATTTCGCACATTCAGAACGTCAAGCGGGTGTAGGGCGTCGACAATCCATCGCAGAACTTGATCAGAGGGCTGACACGCGGTCTCGTGCAGGCGTCCGAGACATTCCCGCAGCGCATTGCTCGCACCCCCGAGCCATTTCCGCCTCAAATCCCGACCGAGGGATATATAATGACGAGACCAGCTTTAGCACTCTGCCGTTCGCCATTGACAACCAACCGCAGGAAGCCGCGATGACCACCATGCGAGCGCTTTCCCTCAACCGATGGTTTCGTTTCCTGGTCTGCCTGGGGACCTGTGCGACCGGCGGAGTCGCTGCCGCAGACGACGCTCCGACCAAACCGGAACGAGTTCCGCTGTGGAACGGCAAAGCCCCCAACGGCGATGGAGCGACAGACGCCGCCGACGCGTTCATCACCGTCCACAAGGCGAAGCAACCAAACGGCGTGGCCGTCGTCATCTGCCCCGGAGGCGGCTATGGGGGCCTCGTTACGGGAGCCGAAGGGCACGGCATCGCGACCTGGCTGAATCGGTTCGACATTACCGGCGTCGTGCTGGAGTACCGTCTGCCGAAAGGACGCTCGCAGGTGCCCCTGCTCGATGCCCAGCGGGCCATCCGCACCGTTCGGGCAAATGCCAAGGCTTGGAACATCGACCCCAGGCGGATCGGCATCATGGGATTCTCGGCCGGCGGACACCTCGCCTCGACTGCCGCCACGCATTTCGATGAAGGGGAAGCAAAATCCGACGATCCCATCGCCCGCCTCTCCTCGCGTCCCGATTTCGCCATCCTCGTCTATCCGGTCATCACGATGGGAGAACTCGGCCACGGCGGCTCGCGAACGAACCTTCTTGGCAAGGAACCGTCGGATGAGCTGATCAAAAGGTTTTCGAACGACCAGCAGGTCACCGACAAGACGCCGCCGACGTTCCTCGCTCACGCGGTCGACGACAAGCCGGTCCCCCCGGAAAACAGCCGAATGTTCGCCAGGGCCCTCGAAAAGCACAACGTCCCGCACCAGTATCTCGAACTCCCTTCCGGCGGCCACGGACTCAACGGGTATAAAGGCCCGATGTGGGACGCGTGGCAGAAGAAGTCGCTCGAATGGTTGTCGAGCCAGAAGATCCTGCCGCCGGTTTCGACCCCGCAGAAGTGAAAGTAGCCCTCAAGCTCCGCTTGAGGTTAAGCCGTGCGCGCAAAACGTGTCCTGGATCCATTTCCGCAACGAACGTCGCGACGGCTTAGTGCTCCGTGTCAGTAGTCCCTGAAGGGCTTGGAAACGGGGGTGGCTGGGGTCGAGGCTTTGCGAAGCCCCCAGCGGACGCCATGCGCGACATCGCTGGGGGCTCCCTTCGGTC
>JADZEF010000299.1 GCA_020850695.1 Planctomycetaceae bacterium
CGGGCTTCTGCCAGGGCCGTCGCGAAGTTGGCGAAGATCACGGTCAGGAAGAGCCACACGTCAAGAGCGATGAGATAGCCGACCGACGTCTGCCCTCCGTGTCCGAGGATCGCGGCGATGGTGAAGATGATGCTGAGCACCGTCCCCACCTCGACCACGAACATCACGGGGTTCTTCCACTGGATATCGGGCCGGAGCATCACGAACGACTGCTTGAATGCCGCCTTGAGAAGTTCCGGCGCGAAGAGGCCGGTCCGGCGGCTGGCTCGGCGTGCGAGCTTCAGGTCGTCCCCCGCGGGGGCTCGGCTCGGAGGGGAAGGCGGAAGAGTGACAGTTGACATGAAATCACCGGTGATTTTGCGATGCTTGCAGGGGGGTGTGCGAATGACGAATGGTTGGAAATGATCGGGATGACGAGTGCGAGGAAGCAGGATTGGTTTCGCGGGAGGATGACTCTTCGAGCCGGCGGATGCCGTTCCTGCTTCCCGCACTCGAAGACTCTCTGCGCCGCTAGCCTCCGAACGGGAGCGGCCCCAGATGTTCGGCGATTGGTCCCAGCACGGCCGCCGGGAGGACCAACAGGGCGCCGACGAGAACGATCGTTCCGAGCAGGATGAAACCGAACGTGAGCGTGTCGGTCCGCAGCGTTCCCACGGTGAATGGAGTCCGTTTCTTGGCCGCCAGGCTGCCTGCGAACGCGAGCGGCGCGATGATCGGCACGAAGCGGCTGAGGAGCATCACCAGCCCGCACGCGATGTCCCAATGCGCTCCGTACGGCGGCGCGCTTGGGTTGTCTGCGAAGCCGTAACCGTCCGCCAGCCCCTCGAAGCCCGAGCCGTTGTTCGCCGAGGCCGACGTGAACTCGTAGAGGATCTCCGAGAACCCGTGCGGACCGGGATTGTTGGTCGATTTCGCACCCCATTCGAGCGCGGTGAAGAGGCCCGTGGGGCCGAGAACCATCAGCGGGTGAATCAGCAGTGCGAGCATCGCGAGCTTCATCTCCCGCCCCTCGACCTTCTTGCCGAGGTACTCGGGCGTCCGTCCGACCATCAACCCGGCCAGGAACACGGCGACAATCAGGTAAATCAGCATGTTGATCAGCCCGACGCCGACGCCGCCGAAGTTGCAGTTGAGCCACATTCCCGACAGCGGCGTCAGCCCGGCGAGCGGGTTGAGACTGTCGTGCATGGCGTTGACCGAGCCGTTCGAGGTGCAGGTCGTCATGGCGGCCCACGTCGGTCCGGCGGACGTGCCGAACCGCAGTTCCTTTCCTTCGAGGTTTCCCAATTCCTGATCGACCGGCAGCCCGGCCAGCTCCGGCAGCGCCACGACCCGCTTGCCGTCGGGTGCTGAAGCATCGGGCACGTCGTAGCTCGTCGCAGAATGTGCCGTCAGAGCGGGGTTCGGGTGCATCGAATCGAAGTAGACGCCCCAGGCGATGAATGTCGACAGGAAGATCAGCATCACGCCGAACACGATCGCCGCATGCCGCATGTTCGAGAGCATCCTGCCAAACATGACCACGCAAGCCATTGGGATCAGGATGATGCAAACGCACTCCAGGAAGTTGGTCCAGGAGTTCGGATTCTCATACGGGTGGGTCGAATTGGGTCCGAAGAATCCCCCGCCGTTCGTCCCGAGCTGCTTAATGGCCACGATGGCGGCCACGGGACCGCGGGCGATCTCCTGCGGCTTCGCGGCGCCCGATTCGTCGGTCCCCATCGCGCCCGCTTCGACGGTCGCGATTTTCGCATTCCCTTCGAGCGTCATCGGCATTCCGCCGACAATCAGCAGCACGGCGACGATGGTGGAGACCGGCAGCAGGACATAGACCGTCGACCGCCACAGGTCGACGTAGAAATTCCCCATGTGCGTGTCTCCACGCAGACCGCGGATCACCGCCACGAGGCACGCGAGTCCGATCGCCGGCGTATGGAACTGCTTCCAGCAGATCACGACGAGCTGGCTGAAGTACGACAGGTGCACTTCGCCCGAGTAGTGCTGCAGGTTCGTGTTGCTCAGGAACGAACAGAGGGTGTTGAACACCGTCGTCGGCGAGAGCGTCCCTTTATTATCGGGATTGAGCGGCAGGTAGGCCTGGAACTGCATCACGAGGAATGCGATCACAAAGGTGATCACGTTCCAGAGGAGCATCGAGCCGGCGTATTGCTTCCAGTCCTGCGGCCCGGTGTCGATGCGGTCCTCAACGGACCGAAGCAGGCCCGGAGCGCGGCGACGCCCGTCGAGCACGCCGGCCATATAGAGTCCGAGCGGGATGCTGAGCAGGATCGTCACGCCGACGATCAGAATCGGAAGAGTCCACATAAGAACGCCCTATTGCTTCAATCGCGTGTCTACAGAATCTGGTAGGAGAGGCCTGTGGCTCCGGCTGGATTCCAGCGGTAGCCCGAAACAACGAATGGTTTGGCCGGTCATCGACGCAAAGTGGCATCACGAGCGCGGCGGTCCCGAGTGTCAGAACCACTCAGGCCGCAGGAGCGCGGCGAGGAGATAGACAAAGAGCAGAATCGTGACGATCACGGTGAGCAGAATCATCGGAGACCCTTGTGTGGTTCTTTGGTCAGGGCAGCAGACGGCGGGCTCATACCCGGTCGCACGCCGAAATGAAGGCGAACATCAAGCCGAGAGTCGCGAGTCCCAGGAGGATCATCGCGGGAATCCAGAGGATCAGGTTCATGGGGGCATTCCAAAAAAAGGAGGGTGATTTCGTGAGGCGGGTATTATGCAAGACACGTGCCGCTGGAGCTGATTGGCACTAAACCCGTCATCTGTTGGAGGATCTGGTCTGCTGCGGGTCTTGGGCCGACTGCATTGGCCATGCAGTCTGAATGAAGCGTCGTGCGGTCTGCACGATGGCGGAGTTCAAACCGGCCCGAAAGCCGCGTCCAAAAGTCAGTAGGGTTGCCACAGCCACTCTTCCCTGGACCGCAGCGAATCGAGTCGCACATCCCGCCATTGGGCGTTGATGGAGCCGAGAACCTCCCCGAGATCGCAGTCATCCTCGGTCGAGCGTCCGCCTTCGGAAATGCCGTCGAGCCTCCGATCGATCCGGAACCGACTCATCGACGACGCGGGACGTCGACAGCTTGAGCCGGACAGGATCTCGTCGAGCGCCCACGTCGGGTCGCGACGCGCTTCGGTGACGGGAGGTTCATTCTTCGCGAACATGGCTTTCGGTGCCCTGGTGACTCGGTCCGTCCGGCTGCACGCCGCAGCCCGACCAACCCTGGATGTGACTTTTCGATCTCTTGACCATCGAGGCGCGGCGCCACGACCTGAAGATGTGGTGGCGACTGGACTTCGCGTCGGCTTACGTGCCTTGTCGCCGATGGCGCGACAAGCGATTGGCTTCGACTTCCGAAGGGAGAGGCGCGCGGCGATCGCTGCGACCGGTTCTCCGCAGGAACTGCCAGCGGGCGAATTGCGGGTTCTCAAATGGACGCGCCGTGTAGAACACCTCGTCGTCGCTGTTTTCCTCGGTCGGGATGGGTTCGCGGTCGTCCTCGTGCGGGTCGTTCTCACCGGAAAACCTGTAACACCAGTCCGAATTCAGGTCGGCGACGGGTTTCCGATGCCATTCTTTCCATGCTCCAAGCGACGCTCCCGCGACAATCACGAACACCACTCCGATGAAAGAGCTTGCGATCACGGAGCCAAAGGCCACGATCAGAATGCCGAAGACGAGTCCTGCGATCAGCCCTCGAAGGCCCCGCACCTGGCATCCGAGGAAGCCGGCGATGGCTACCGTGATGGACATGCTGAGCGGCGACCCACTGATGGCCGCCGCGAACGCGGCCACCATCCCTCCACACAGCGCTCCGATGATGGCGGCGCCAAGGCTCCCCTCGAGCTTGCGTCGGATTTCGGAAGAGTTGTTCATGGCAACCGTTTCGACTGAACCCGCCCGACGAATCGCGATGTGAACCATCGCTCGCGGGAGTACAATCCCAGAATGCACGCCCTGTGCCGTCGTTGTGTTGTGTGCTAAGTCCGGACACCGCATCCCTCTTCGCTTCAAGGGTCGTCTGACGACAGTTATCGGATGGGCACAACGCCCGATGTCTTCCTGCAAATTGCCTGATGCGTGCCGCAATGAAGCGCCGAGCGGCCACGTCACATCGCCATGTGCGGTTCCGCTCAGTGCGGCGTGCGTCGGGATCTCGTCCGCACACTGGAACGCTTCGCAGGGGACGACGCCCGAGGCCGCCTGGCGATCCGCGAGGTCACTTCACGACGAGAATCTGCACGTTCCCTTCCCGTCGGAGCACACTGAGGCTGACGTCGTGCTCGTGTCGCACGAGGAGCAGATCGACAGTCGCGTCTCCGACCCGCAGGTTGTGAAGACGTAGTTCATTCAGTGTCGTGGGGAGCTGCGGGCGAGTGGAGGTGATCTGCGATTCGAGGGCGTTGATCTCGAGCCCCAGGCAGGCCTGAACGAGCGCCGGGACCGAGGCGGCCGCCCAGGCCTGCGGCGCGCACGCGACCGGATACGGGACAGGCCCTTCGCCCCGGCTGCGCGGGAATCCGCAGAAGAGCTCCGGCATGCGGTGCAGATCAAAGTGCAGCGATGCCTCGAACAGGCCGGTCCAGATTCTCGATGCTTCGTCGGTCAGTCCATAGCGGGCAAGCCCCATCGCGATCACGGCGTTGTCGTGAGGCCACACGGCTCCGTTGTGATACCCCATCGGGTTGTACCGGCTCTCACACGTGGCAATCGTCCGCACCCCCCAGCCGGAGAATGACTCCGGCGCGAGCAGCGTTTGCGCGATCCGCTCGGCATGTTCGGCCCGGGCAATGCCTGTGAAGAGGCACTGCCCGGCATTCGAACTGCGAACCCGGCACGGCCGCTTGTCGCCGTCGAGCGCCAACGCGAAGGTCCCGATCTCTTCACACCAGAAAGATTGCTCGAACTGCTTGCGAAGATTTTCCGCCGACCATCGGAGTTGCTCGGCGAGTTTTCCGTGCCCGAGGGCGTGGGCGATGATGGCTGCTCCCCATCGCGCGGCATACACATAACCCTGGACCTCGCACAGGGCGATCGGCCCGCAAGCCGGAGTGCCGTCCGCATGGAAAACCGCATCGTCCGAGTCCTTCCAGCCCTGATGCAGAAGGCCGGAATCCGACTGCCGCTGGTACTCGATGAACCCGTCCCCGTCGCGATCGCCGTAGTCGTCGATCCATGCGAGGGCCCCTTCGATATTGGGCCACAGCGACTGCACGAATTGCCGGTCTCCCGTCCGCTCGAAATACGCGCCCGCGAGCAGCACGAACAGCGGGGTCGAGTCGATGCTGCCGTAGTACTGGCCGAACGGCATCTCCTTGAGCCGCGCCATTTCGCCGTTACGGGTTTCGTGCAGAATCTTCCCAGGCTCGGCATCCTGATCGGGAATCAGGTCCGTCGCCTGCCGCTCGGCCAGATACGTCAGGACGCCACGTGCCAATTCAGGTTTCAGCCAGAGACATTCAAGGGCTGTAAGGATTCCGTCGCGACCGAAGGGCGTGTTGAACCAGGGGACGCCCGCGTACGGATAAGGACCCGTCGGGAGCTGCGTGGTCATCATGTGCAGATCGGCGTCGGCCCGATCAAGCCAGGCATTCACCTGGCCGCTCGACGAACGGACATGGCAGGACCAGGCGCTGTATCGATCGAGATCGGCCTGCGCTGCGTCATGCGCTTCCTCGAAACGCAGGACCGTCGGGCGGCAGGAATCGCGTTCGCACGCCACCGAAATCGAGTAGACCCTCTCTTCCTGCGGTTGCAATGACAATTGCAGAGAAGCGGCCGCGTCGGTCAGTTCGGTCGGCCGCGGCGAGAACGCGATCCGGGTACGGCGGATGATGTTGTCGAGTCCGCAATACCCGAGGACGACCGAGTCGTCGGTTCGTTCAGGACTCAGCAGCATGCCTCGCGCCGTCCGCTGCATCCCGCGGACTTCGAAGATGTCCGCAAAGTCCGCGGCGAAGTGGAGTGTCAGCCGGGTCTCGACGGGATCGAGACTGTGGTTGCGGATGCGCAGTTCCTGATAGCAGACCCCTTGCCACAAGTACTTCTTGATGGCGAGGTGGAGCGTTCCCAGTGGGTGCTCCAGTCGTCCCTCTCGGACGATGTCCGGGTTGGTGAGAGCCACGTTGAGCTGGTCGTTTTCATTCCGAACCGTCGAGCTCAGAAAGAAAGGACGGCTCCCCTCCAGTTCGAGGATCAGCGCGGAGAGGAACCGCGTCCCTTCGTGATAGAGACCCTCCTCGCCGAGCCCTCCCGGCTTGATGTCGCCGTGGTGGTCAAACACCGCGAACGTGTCGCCATGTTTGAGCACGCGGGTCCGATCATCGGCCGGGCTGGACGCGGCAAGAATATGGTACGCCCCGAGCCACTGAGCCAGGGGCGAGACGGCAAGTTCCGACATCAGCGCGTTCTCCTGCCTGTCGATCAGTGAATCCGGACGACGGGCTGGACAAGAGGCATTGAGAATCGAGTCTGCACGGGATGCTGGGGCGTTGCTCCCGCTTGCCTCCCGCGTGTGCGGCACGCGACCGCCGCCACTCGGCCGTCGACCTCTTCAAGCGGATTGTTGCCAAGGCGACGGTAGACCTCGACGTAGTCCCGGGCCATGCGGGCCGAGTCAAACCGCGTCTCGAAGACGTCACGGCACGTTCGCCGGTCAATCCACTGCGCGCGCGACACCGCTTCCACCGCTTCGTCGATGGAATCCACCACGAAACCGGTGACTCCCTCATCAATGACTTCGGGCACCGAGCCCTTGTTCCAGGCGATCACCGGGGTGCCGCAGGCGAGTGCTTCGATCATGACCAGGCCGAACGGTTCGGCCCAGTCGATGGGGAACAGCAGCGCGGCGGCGTTTCCAAGGAACTCGTCCTTGTCGCGGCCGCCCACCTCCCCGATGAATTCGACGAACCCGCGCGACTCGTTCAGGAGCGGCTCGATCGTTTCGTGAAAGTAGGGGCGTTCGTCGATGTAGATCTTCGCCGCGATCTTGAGCTTCATGCCCGACTTGCGGGCGATCTCGATGGCGCGGTCCACCCCTTTCTCCGGAGACATCCGTCCCAGGAATGCGAGGTATGTGCCGTTCGTCTCGCGAAACGTGTGGAGATTGCGTGGGAGTCCGTGGTGGATCGTCGCCTGCCAGTTCGCGCCGGGAATCGGCCGCCGCTGGTCGTCCGAGATCGAAACGAGCGGAATCTCGGAATACTCCGCGAAGAGAGGTCCCAGATCGGGGACGTGCAACATCCCATGCAGCGTTGTCACGCTCGCGCAGGGCTGTCGACGCAGCAGCGGAAAGTGCAGATAGTCCCCGTGGAAGTGCACGACGTCGAACCGCGAGAGATCCTGGAAGACGAGTTCCATCTGCCGGACGTGGTGAGGCAGCGTTTCGCGGCAACGGTCGTCCCGCCAGAGGGCTTTCGGACAGACGGGGACGAGCCTCGCGTTCGTCTGCGAGTCGCCGCTGGCGAAAAGAGTGACTTCATGTCCCAGTCGAACAAGTTCCTCCGTGAGATACGACACGACCCTCTCCGTCCCTCCATAGAGCTTCGGGGGAACGCTTTCATAGAGCGGGGCGACCTGGGCGATCCTCATACAATTCACTCCGAGGGACTGAGGCGACCGCGGCGAATACGAACGCCGTTTCGCGGGCCGTCTGAGACCTGAGACGCAATGCGTGTGCCTGCGCCGCGTCGCGGTCACAACCCATGACGCGCGGACGCAATCGGCACTCACGTAGCGCGCTGGTCAACCGTCGTTTCAATGCAGTTTGCCCGAGGCCAGCGGGTGGTTTGCACGATTTCGGACGACTCGAACCTCTGACGAGCAAGATGTTTCCGGACGATTCAAGGTCGACCTCCGAAGGGTCCGATAGCAATTCCTGAGCGCCGCTGACGGGCCCACCCCGCGAAGGGCTTCGACGGGGGCGGGCTCGTCAGCGTTTTCAGCTGGCTTCAACAGGCACCTGACGACGGCGGCATTCAGCCCCGCAACAGCTCAAGCTCATGCTGCGACAGTCCGAACAGGCCGCCGTGAAGCTGGACGATGACGTTGCTTCCCAGTGTCCACGTCTCGAACGTGATGAGGACGAGGAGAAGCCGAACGCTTCACAGCGCAACAGGACCCTCGCGAGCGTCTCCAGGAATTCCATCGCTTGAATGGAATGGGACATGGCATGACCACCGCACGACGGCGCGGGGGAACGGCTCACGGGGATTCGATATTTGAAGCGATCCCTATTTCTTCCGGTTCTTCACCCGGATCTGTGGCAGCCCCCGGCGATCCTTCTGGAAATAGCAGATCTCCACGAGGCTCGGCCACAGTTCGATCGAGCCCTTGATGACACTGATAACGTCGTCGGCAATCCGCAGTAGGTTCTGCTGGAAGAAGTCGGATTCGAATCCGTAGAAGGCCTTCTGCAGATTGGCGGCGAACAGCCGGAGCGCTTCCGTTCGCTCCGGGCTGGACGCCTTCTCGGCAGCCTCCAGGGTGCGTCCATAGAGACGGCCGATCTTCTCGAGAATCTCGTGGGCGTCCTGCGCGGTCACCTCTCCCTCGTAGTCGAACGCGATGGTCAGTTCGTCGAGGCGGGACAGAGAGCCCTTGATCTTCCGCTTCAGGAGGTTCGAAACCTCTTCGTTGAAGACCTCCGCCGCCGGCGGATTGCGCATGTAGTTGCTTTTGGTGTGATTCTGCGCCGCATCGACGTGCGCGGCGGCGAGCCCGTCCTGCTGCACCCAGAGCCGGTAGATGTAATCCTCGAACCGCAGCCGCGTCGGGAAGAAGGGGGGAAGGCCGAGCGTGTTGTCGTAGGCCGCGACGCCGCAGTCCATCCGCCAGTTTTTCTTCGTCACCGCGGGGCGGAAATTGACCAGGACGTAAAAGTCGTTGAGATCGTCCGGGTTGACCTGCTCCTCGTTGTCGAGGAAGAGGTCGACATAATCGACCGCGTCGATGTCATTCGTTCCCGAGCGGAACGTCTGGGCCATCTTCACGATGGCATCGTCAGGAACGGCCCCGTGCTGGAGCAGCAGCGAGTTCTCGCGGGAGAGCCCCTTCGTCGCGTTGGTTTCGAGCTCCATCGCCGTGTCGACGAGCAGCTCGCCACGCACATAGTGCTCCGGGATCTCGCGCACGGGCTTGCCGAGCACGTCGAGGAACGCCGCGATGATGTCGAACGACTTGCGGCAGTAGCCGTTCTGGCCGGCTTTGTGCAGCCGGCCGCGGCAGACCTCGTCCTCGTTGAGCGACTCGCGCGTGTACTCCATCAGCGTCCAGGGGCGCATGTCATCGTCCGCGCTGATCATCAGGCTTCCGAGCGTGTACATCAGCGTGAAATTGCGGTTGCCGCCATAACTCGGGCGGAACAGATTCTTGACGAGTCCTTCGAGCCGCTTGTCGCGCAGCCGCTGGTTCAGGTAGGCGAGGAACTGTTCCTTCTCGCGCGGGCCGACGTAGTACAGCTCATTGTGGGTCTGGGTCTGTTCGAGGAGCGGGAAGTACTTCTCCTGCGTCGCCGGGCTGGAATCGTCGAAAACGATCATCCGGACCGAGTGCCCGTCGCGCCAGAAGTGCTCGTCGTAATGTTCGATGGTCTCGCCCACGTCGCGCAGGCGGTAGGTGGGGATTACAAAAAGAAGATCGCTTGCCGACATGAGAGTCCGTGCCTCTGAGACGCCAACCCGTAGTGGCCGACAAACACGCCGGCCTCCCCTCAGTCGGGTCGCTTCGTCATGGCTTCGCAACCAGCGTGCCTGCGCGGTTCGGCGACCTAACTGGATCGCCGCCCGCGAGATGCGGAATGCGAGCGGGAAGTACTCGACGATCGGCTCGTGCAATCTGCATTAACTCGATTGCAGTCTGCACGGGGCAGCGGCTCGCCAGACTGTTTTACGCGCGGTTCTTCGCCGAGGTGGAGGTCGCCTGCGCCGGGCCTCTCCGATCGTCGTTCCGCCAAACGAGGTACGAATATACGACCAGCCACAGGATCGACCCTGCGGCGATAGCGATGAGAGTTCCAACGGCCCAGCCTGCGGGGACGAACGCCGTTGAGGCGAGGGCAAGTCCCGCGATCGGGAACATCCACGCGGCGAGCTTGTGCGTCCTTTCCCACGACCGCTCGCTCGACAGAGTCCACGGCGTGCGGATCCCGACAAACCAGTTCGGACGGACGCGTGGCATCAGCGCGCCGAGGACCGCCAGGAGAGTGCCGGTCGCGACCATCACGACAGCCGTCATCGGGAGCTTGTGTCCGAAAGCGGACACAAGCAGCAACGTCTGAATCAATGCCATGAAGGCGACCATGACGCAGCACAGCGCCAGGTACACGGTCGCGAACTGCGTGTCATTGGCGGCGTGCGGGTCGATCCGCGGCAGAACCAACAGCAGCCCATACAGTCCAATCGCGAAGAGGGGAATGGCGAACAAGCCTTCGAAGCGTCCGCCGTAGCGATCGACTTCCCCAGCGAAGTTCCAGTGGACTGGCAGCTTCTCCGGGACGCGCGACCACGCCAGGCCGCCGGCCGCAAACATCGCAGCAATCAGCAGAAGCTGCGGAAGCTCGGTGCGCCAGGTGATTCGCATGGCGTCCTCAGGAAAGATCGTGAACGCGACGGCATCCGGTACGATCGGGGCTGCCGCGTCGACTATTTTACCGGCGTCGCGGTGCGGGTGGTGTCGCGGCGGTGTTTGACCAGGGCGATGCAATTGCGCCCGCGCTCGTCTTGGGAGTACCGCACCGAGTCAACGCTCTGGGCAATGAGGTACACGCCGAATCCGGAGACTTGCGAACCGTCGAATGCCGGCAGGGGGACGGTGCTCGGATCGAACGGCGGCCCGAGGTGATGCACCAGGACCGAGACATTCTGGGCATCGACTTCGACTTCGAGGTGAATCGCCTGACGTTCCTCGCCGCGGTAGGCGTGCTTCATGACGTTGCTGCAGGCCTCGGTGACGGCCAGTTCGAGCTGAGCGATCCCCTCATCATCGAGCGGAGGAGGAGTCAGCCCTCGACAGACCGTGCGAATCAGCTCGCGAGCACGGCGAAGCTCCCCCAGGTTGCTGCGGATGTCCAGTTCGGCGCGCGCGAGCTGCTCCGGCCGATCCACAACCTTTACTGCAACGCATGTCCAGTCATCCGCGTGGGTCTCCGATCGAGAGAAGTCGGACGTCGCGCCGCGAATCGCCTGTATCAGTTCGGTCGGCTCGAGCGTGCGGTTGCGTTCGACGCACTCCAGCAGCCGCCCCTCGCCAAACAGCTCGCCATCCGGATTGCGGGTCTCGGTCACGCCGTCAGAGAACAAGAGAAACAGGTCCCCCACCTCGAAGGGGACGGAGAGCTGCTTGTAGATTTCTCCCACGCGGAACCCCAGAGGCAGGTTGGCGCCGTGGATCATTTCGGAGGATTCCGCGGCGACGCTCCGGCGAATCAACCCGGTATGCCCGCAGTCGACGAATTCGATCCGATTGCAGCCGAGATCGAAGCGGAGGTAACCGAGCGTCACGAAACTCTCCAGGTCGAGCAGATGCTGGGCCATCCTGGACTGAGCCAGCGTGACGATCTCGTGCGGTGCCGGGAGCCGGCCCTCATGCGGAAGGGCCAGCAGGTGGCAGAGGGCCTCGAGGAGCTGGCTGCGGGTGGCCGCCCCCAGGAGCGCCGCGGGAATCCCTTTGCCCATCACATCGGCGATAATCACGTCGAGGTGCTGGTGGTCGTGCCGATGAAAGGCATAGAAGTCACCGTCGACCTTTCGCGATGGAGTCGTGGCTGCCGCGATCCGAAGTCCGGGAATGTCGACCGGTGCCTGATCAAGGAGAAGCATCTTCTGGATCTTGAAGCCGA
>JADZEF010000300.1 GCA_020850695.1 Planctomycetaceae bacterium
CCCTGGCGTTGCTCGACGACCTGCTTCGCCAGCGCGAGACCAAACCCCACCCCTTCCGGCTTGCCCGTCACAAAAAGCTCGAAAATGTTGTCCGCAATCTCGGGGGGCGGGCCCGGACCGGTGTCGTTCACGTCGAACACCAGATGGCTCCCCTCACTCCGCACTGACAGAACGATTTCGCCTCCCGGCCCCGCCGCATCGATCGCATTCAGGACCAGGTTGACCAGCGCGGTCCGCATTCCATCGGCATCGGTCACGACGTGCTCGGTCGCAAGGTCGGTCGTGGTGGCGAACTGAATCCCGTGGTGCGAGCAGGCGGGCCCGACCAAAGCCGCCACGTCGGTCAAAAGGTCGCCGAGGGCCCTGTCGACGCGTGCCCGCTGCTCTGTCCGTCCCAACGACAGCAGCCCGCGCACCTGTTCCTCCATCAGCGACAACTGCCGCAACGCGACTTCCAGGCTGTCGTCCGCCGCAGTGGCTTCGCACCGGCGACCGTGAATCTGCACCGCCATCCGTGCTCCGGTGGCGGCATTGCGGAGCTGATGGGCGATCCCTCCCGCGAGCTGGCCCAGCAGTCGGGTTCGCTCGGTCCGTCCCAGCAATTCTCGTTGAGACCGCAACTGCTGCGACATCCGGTTGACCGAGACGGCCAGGTCCTGAATTTCATCCTGCCGCTCATCGATGGCCACTTCCTGGAAATCGCCCCCGGCAATCAGCGCAACCTGTTGCTCGACCCGTCGAAGCCGCATCCCGATCCGGCTCGCCACAACGACTGCGGCCAGCAGCAGCAGCACCAGCGTGCCCACCCCGACCACGAGCGGGGGGATGGCAGCCTCATTACGGGCCCGTTCCCAGGTTTCGACGGGGTAAAGCACCAGCAGCGTCGACGATTCGGCCGACGGCCTCTGCACCGAAGTCGCAAAATAGCGTCGCCCGCCAATCTCCAGGATGGGAACATCGCTGAAAGACGCAAGGGGCCGGCCGTGCGGTTCGCTCGGTGGGGACGGCGGGAGCGGCACGTCGGGGAGCGTCGTGCTGGCCGGACCGCTGCCATACACGATGAAATCAGCCCCCGAGAGTCCGTGCATCATGTCGAGCACGTTCGCCGACCAGGGGAAGCTGGAGGGACTGAGCGTGTCGATGACGCGGTTGAGCTGTCCGACGATTTCCCGCTCGACCCGCCGCGAGGCCAGGACGGCGGATGAAACCGACGTGACGGCGACCGCCGCCAGCAGCACGCCGGTGAACGGGAAAAGAATCTGATTGCGGAGCGGCCAGCGCACGCGACGAAGTCTCAGGGAAACCGGGCGGAAGGAAGACGCCTGAGGCGTCCGAATCCAACACTCGCGCGGCGGGGGGACGTCGCCCGATCATCAGCGGTCGCCGGTCATTGCCGCCGCTCAGGCCCCCTTCGACCGCAATGCGTCGGGGTCTTCATACGCCACCTCAATCGCCGTCGACACGGTCGTCACCAGCTTGCGGCGTGTCACCGGCTTCTTCAGCACGCTGAAGGCATTGGCCGCCGTCGCATCGGCACAGAGCTGATCCGTCGCGTCCGAAGTAATCAGAATGCAGGGGGCTTCGACATTCATCCGCTTCAGCACGCGAATGGCTTCGAGGCCCGTCATTTCGCGCATGTGCATATCGAACAACGCGATATGCACGGGGCGGTATTCCACCACCGCCACCGCTTCTTCCGCCGACTCGACGATGATCAGGTCGAAAAACGGCTCGAATACGCTCTGAAGCGTTTCGCGGAACGCCCGATCGTCGTCGGCAATCAAAAGCTGATACGGACCCGACCGCACCGCCATGCCATGGTTCCTGAATGTCCGGGCCGTCGCGCCGTACGGCTCCGAGCGAGTGATCGACAAATCCCTCTTTATAGCATAATACGCATTCCCCTCCGGGGATGGTCAATCGAAAGCTGCCGTGCATTTCGCACCGACGACCGCTACGCTGCGACGGCGATGCCTTCTCGCCGACAACGGATTCGCCCGCTCCACTCCTTGTTTCGAGGCTCCTGATGACTGCCTGGCTTCGGACTCGCCCGCTTCCGACTCGCACATTCGCCATGGCCGTGGCGGCGCTATTGCTCGTCACGTCCGGCCCGCCTCGCTCCAACGCCGAAGAGAAACCGTCGACCGGACACGTCGCCCCCAGGCTCCAGCCATTCGTCGACAACCACACGCTCGCCGGCGCTGTGCTGCTCGTGGCCAGCGCCGAAGGTCCCCTGTGCGTGGAGACCGTTGGATATGCGAACGTCGAACAGAAAAGGCCGATGCGGACGGACAACGTCTTCTGGATCGCTTCCATGTCGAAGCCGATCACCGGGGCGGCCCTGATGATCCTGGTCGACGAAGGGAAAGTGAAGATCGATGACCCGGTTGAGAAATACCTTCCTGAGTTCAAGGACATTTGGCTGGCGGCCGAGAAGGACAAGGACCATGTACTGCTCAAACGGCCGACGACGAAGATCACGATCAAGCACTGCCTGAGCCACACCAGCGGCATGCCCTTCGGTTCGAGCGTGGAATACCCCACACGCGAAGTGCTGCCGCTCGCCCTTTCTGTTCGCAGCTACACGATCACGCCGCTGAACAATGAGCCGGGCACGAAGTACGAATACAGCAATGCAGGGATCAACACGGCGGGCCGCATCATCGAGGTCGTCAGTGGGATGCCGTATGAGGAGTTCCTCGAGAAGCGACTGCTGAAGCCCCTCGGCATGAAGGACACGACTTTCGTTCCGAACGAGGAGCAGGTCGCGCGGCTGGCCGTCGCTTACAAGCCGAATCCGGCGAAGGACGGACTGGTCGCGACGACCATCGGCCAGCTGCGATACCCGCTAAGCGACGCGTCGCGACACCCGGTGCCGGGCGGCGGATTGTTCTCGACCGCCGCCGACGTCTCGAACTTCTGCCGCATGGTGCTGGCCGGTGGAACGTTCAACGGCCAGCGGATTCTCTCGGAAGAGTCGGTGAAGGCGATGACCTCGCACCAGACGGGCGACCTGCCGACATCGTACGGTCTGGGCTGGTCGACTTCGAAGACCGTGGGCGGCACCTTTGGACATGGCGGGGCGCTGTCGACCAACATGACGATCGACCCGGCCCGCAAGCTGATCTACGTCTATCTCGTGCAGCATGCCGGCTACGCCGGTACCGAAGGCAGCAAGATCCTTCCCACCTTCCACAAGGCGGCCCAGGACGCCTTCGGCAAGCCGAGCTCGTGACGTCCGACGCGGAACAAGTTCAACGACGGCCGGAACGGAACAAGTCGCAAGCTGATTTCTCGCCGAGCCTTTCCGTCCCAGCCGTCCTTTCTGTGGCCCCGCATCGGCTCTGCGGCTCAGTGCCAGGAGACTATGTCGCGTCCGGCATCCAGCGCGGATACTTCGTCCGCACCGCGTCCCTGAACCTCGCAAAGCCCTCGTCGGTCGAACCCTGGTACGGCGGAAGCAAACGCAACGGGAATCGCTCGTCCTGCAGCTTCCAGAGCATCTTGTCAAACGCCGAATCGATATGCGCCTCGGGACCGGCCGCCGTAATCAGGTCGGCGATGAGGTGACGAATCTCAGCGTGCCGCTCGAGCAGCATCGGCATGTCGTGCCGCTTCCCGGCGTCGAAGTATTCGCGGCACGCCTTCGCGTTCATCGCGATCGACGCCAGCAGCCCGCACTCGCCCAGGTGGCTCGCGTAGATGTAGCCCGCTTCGTCCGGAAAGTGCTGCAGCTGAGGAGAAAGAGTCATCAGCCCCACGAGACGATGCATCGAATCCGTACTGTTCTTCGTGGCGACAAGGTTTGGATGCTCCTTCGCGAGTTCCCCATATTGCTCGGGCGTCACCAGCCGCTTCGTGCGCATCAGGTTGTAGTGCAGGAACTGGCAGTCGCGGAACCGCCCGCACACTTCACGGAAAAACGTCGCCACTTCCGAGTCGGTCAGCGCGCCCCAGCTCGGGAGCGAAATCTGGAAGTGCCGCACGCCGATCTTCCGACACAGCTCAATCCGCTCGAGAATTGTCGGCAGCGACAGGCTGATCACGCCGACCATCGGGTCGGCGCCGCCCCCCTTCATCGTCGAGTGGAACACGCGGACGATGCGTTCGAACTGCACTCCCGAAACCGCATGTCCTTCACCTGCCGTTCCGAAGGTATAGAGGTGCGGGGTCAGCTTCAGCAGGTGCCGAACCTGATCCACGAACAGCGATTCCATGAATTCGCCCTGCTCGTCCCACGGAACGACGCAGGTGCACATGATGCCCGACGGAAAGCGCTTCATGCCTGATCTCTGGTGCGGTCCAACAGAAAAGATTCTGAGTGCGGCGCGATGTGCGTACCATAACACCGCCGCAACCAGCCTGCATGTCCTCCAAAGTCGCCCTCAAACGGAGCGTCAGGGCGACTTGGTCGCCGGCGGAGCCACGGCCACAAACCCGACCCCCGGGTAGTAGTGCCGCAGGATCTGATAGCAGTCGGCTCCTTTGAGCGCCAGGCCGCGGGCTCCCCACTGGCAGACGCCCACCCCGTGGCCATGTCCGCGCCCCGAAAAGACCAGCGCATCCCCCTCGCTCCGCACGTCGAAAAACGGACTGGGAAGCGTCGAGGGGGGCATCATCCGCCGGAGGTCCACCGCCGCCACCATCCTCGTGACCCGCCCGTCTTTCACCTCGAACGGATGTGAAGGGCCCTCGTCGGCTCCGGCCAGACGCGCGATCGACGAGAGTTTGTCAAACCTCTCCCCTTTCGACTTGAAGTAATTCCGGAGCGATTCCGACGCGTTCGCCTTCGTCGATCGCGTCGTCCAACGATAGAAATCGGACGCATCGCAGTGCCTGCACGTCACGCCCCGAATCACGGGCGCCGCGTCGCTGAAGACTCGATCCCCATCGATCGTCGCGCCGCCGCACGCCGCACAGTAATACGTCGAAAAGACGCGCCCGTCCGCCGTGCAGACGATGCCCGCCGTATCGGACGTCGCCTTGCGGCTGCTCGCGCTCTCGCCGGCCAGACGGCGACCGTCGTCGGTGCGGTACTGAAAGCCGAGGTATTTCTGGCTGCGGGTCGTGGAATAGACGTCGAACTCGGGATGCCCGGCGGCCTCCGCCGTGCGAAAGAGGGCGTAAGTCCGCGCCAGTATGGCCTGCGTCTTGCGGGCTTCTTCGGGAAACGCCGCCGGCATCTCGCCGTCGACGACGCTCGCCACGTATTCCTCTAACGGCACCACATTCACGGCGTTGAGCCGACCGTCGGTCTTCCGGAACAAGCGCAGGCTGCCCCGGTATTGATGATCATCAACCCAGATGGACGGCGATCGTTCCGGATGGATTTCGACACGTGCCACGGCGAGCGACGTCTTACCCCATTGAAACCCGGACGAGGTCGCAACGACTTCCACCGCGTCCAGTCGACTGCCGCGGGCAAGGACACGACTCGACCCGATCGGCCGGACTTCGTAGGGTCCGTCGATCGACAGCTTGACCGACCGCGCGGGTTGCGGGGTGACGACGACGCGCACCGGCGGTGAGTAAACGTCGCGGGCCGGCGGCCGGGTCGGCGGGGAGGATTGGGCACGGTCGCGGCGCGAGACAATCGGAACCTCGAGGTCCGGGCGACCCCCGCGAGGGCGATAGCACATCAGGACGGCCGCCGTCACCAACGTCACGGCGATCAGGCTGAGGCCGACTGTAGCAAACGTCCGCGGACTCATCCGTGTCCTGCCGGAAGGGAGATCGTCGAATGCGAAGCCCCCAGTAGATCGCCGGGAGCCGATTTCTCCAAGAGCGGAAATGACGACGCCCAGCGAGAAGCCGGGCGTCGATGTCATCCGTCCATACTGCGGCCGGCCGCAACGAGGCTCAGTCGTTGCGGAGCTTCAATCCGAGTTCACCCAGCTTGGCCCGCACTTCGTTGAGCGACGTCACGCCGAAGTTGCGGCTTCCCAGGAGCTCGTCCGCGGTCCGCGACAAAAGCTCGCCCACCGTCGTGATATTGAGACGAGCCATGCATTTGCGGGCACGGACCGACAGATTCAGATCCTGGACCGTCTTCGACATCGTCGCCTGCTCCTGCGGAGTCAGCGACTGCTGCCACACCGGCTCCGCCGCACCACCGCCGCCGCCGCCTCGTCCCGTCGCCAGGTTCTGGCCAATCCGCAGCCCGTGCTGCGTCATCATGTCGCGGATTTCCTGCAGCGACGTCTCACCGAAGTTCTTTCCGGCCAGCAGATCCTGCTCGGAGATGCGGGTCAGGTCGCCCAGCGTGAAGATGTTCATGCTCTGGAGGCAGTTGCGGCTGCGGACCGAGAGCTCGAAGTCAGTGACCGGACGGCTGAGGAGCTGTTCGAGCCGCGCGCTGTCGCGGGCCGACTCCTCGTCGTAGTACATGTCGTCGGTCGCTTCGATGTCCTTCAGGAACAGGTGAGCCCGCGCATGCGTCGGCTCGCAGTTCAGGACGCGGCGGAAGCAGTAGGCTGCCGCTCGGTAATTCTCAATATCCTCGTACAGCAGGCCGAGGTTGACCAGCGCCCCAAGGAAATACGGCGGCCGCGAAAGGGCCCGCTCGTAGAGTTGAATGGCGTCCTCGTCATTGCCGCGGGCGGCGTTCTCGACCGCCAGGCGGAACAGGGCCCGCTGGTGGTGCGGATCGATATCGACGGCCCGCTCGAAGTATTCCACGGCACCCCAGGTATCGCCGCGGTCGCCGAGGATGCAGCCCATCTGGAATGAATATTCGGCCCGGCCGGCCCCTTCGCGGGCGACGCTGCGGACCGTCTTCTCGGCTTCTTCCAACCGGCCCTGTGCCCGGATTTCCCCCGCACGATGCAGCGTGCAGTCGACGTGGTCGTAGCCGAGCTTGTCCGCCTCCTCGAATCGCTTCTCAGCCTCGTCGTGCCGGCCCAAAGACGACAGGGTCAGGGCGTGATAATAGATGCCGAGCGGGTCGTTCTTCAGCTTGGCGAGGTGCTCATCGGCCTTGGCGTGCTGGCCGAGCAGGAACGCCCCAATGCCGGCCCGCTGCAGGAGCCCCGGATCGGTCGAGCCGGTCATGCTGACTTCGGCCTGAAGCGACATGATTTCCTGGCGGGCATCCGACAGGTGCGGGCTGCCCAGCGCCCGCTCCAGCGACCGCACATCCGCGGCCGTCAACGTGGACCGTTCCCGCAGGAGCGAACGCACATTCGGATTTTCAATGGTCAGGGCCAAGTCGGCGATCCTTGTCAGAGGAAAGCAAATGTCGAACCCGACACCACCCCCGCGAAAAGGGGGTGCCGGGAATGCTGGATGGGGCAAACTTTCAAAGTATAGCGGTCGGCATTGACGTTGCAACGATGGGCAAGGCGCGATCAACGCTGGGTAGTGATGCCTTTTGAAAATCCGGCCCGCGAACCTTGGCACGGAAGGTGCGTTAGGCCACCGTTGACACTGCCTGGATCAGCCACAACAACGCGACTACCAACCCGGAAGCGGCTAGCAGAGCGAGCAGCACCCCGCAGACAAAGAAAAAGATATTTGGATCGTGGAAATTGAAGTCAAAGTTCATCGCCGCACCTCCCGTTCCCGATTCTACCCCACCGCGCAAAAAGAAACCCCGCCAGGCGAGCGGCGGGGTTTTGTACGACGTGCTCGTGAACCCAAGTGGCCTGAATGGGTTATTCTGGCCACAAGTCTGAAGGCTGCACGCCGAGCGCTTCCGCAAACTTCTTCACCGTGCGCTGCTGAGGGCGAGACTGGCGGCCAAGGATGTTCGCGATTGCCGACTGACCGACTCCGGTTAGGCGAGCCAGTTCATCTTGGCTCATGTCCTTTGCCTGCATGAGTGAGCGAACATTCTCTGCGAATGTAGATTCCTGCTGATCCATTGCACGCTCCCGAGCGCGTGCATCGGCAGACTTTGAAAGGCGAGTCTCCATCTCCGACAGGTCTGTCGCCATTCCCGGAAAGATTGCGTCCAAAATGGTATGACGTGCCCGGCGTTTCTCGTCCTCCGTAGCGTCATCGCTAGAGCAGATCTCGATCATCTCAAAGATTGCATCCTGAATTTCAGGATCACATTCCTCTAAAGCGTTCCTTACCTGGATGTAGGTCTGGATGTTTGCATCCAGAAGGCTTGTCACAGATGTGCTCATCGTCCCCCCCCCTTTCAATTGTGAGGCCCGTAAGTGCGAAGTTTCAGCACTGCCAAGCGCGTTCGGAACGTGCGCAAGTCGTTCTTTGTGAAATCCCATGACTTCTTCTGAAGAATCGAAAGAAGCCATATTTTAGGGAGCGGCTCGTTGGGCAGAATAATGTCGGAAACATAGAAGATGATTCGCAGGTTGTTCTGGCCAGCAATCTGGTCGTCGATTCGCAGTTCGCCTACTTTTTCACCAATCATCGCCTTGATCCATTCCCAATCGAGGTCGACGACGGTTCCCCGTTCTTCCGACATCCCGCTGGGCCAAAACCGCAACTTGAGAGCGTGACGACGCGCCTCTTGGTAGTCGCCGTATTTCGGGAAGAGATCCTGAGCGTCCCGAATTGCCGCCGCAACCGGCTTCACATGGTATGCGCCTTCCAACCCACCGCTCACGGTTGCGCTCCTTTACAGAGAGAACGTCCTGCGACGGGAATAATATCACATTTTTCGACGTTCTCAAGTGTGATAATCACAAAAACAGCATCGAAAATCGCTGATGCGTGAAATTGACCCGGCCAGCAGAGCAGCACGGCCGGGTCAATTTGCGATAAACCCTCACGCCACCAGATCCTTCAGGCTCCAGACGCGGTCAGTAACTCCTGCCGCCATCGCGGGAGTGCATTTCAGCGAGCGGTGAATCCGGACGTAGTTGTAGTGGAAGGCGAAGAGCGCGAACGCCGCACGCAGGTTTTCCATCTTGCGGGAGAACCCGAGCGACAACCGAGTGAACCGCTTCATGAAGGTGCGGATGGTGAGGTTGTGCCGCTCGACGTGCGAGGTGCATATCGTGCGGACGTGCTCTATCCCTTGGATGTTCCGCCGATCGGCGTTCGAGAGTTCCGGGGGAGCGTATCGGCCGGTCTCGGGTTCGGCGTAGTTCTTTATGATGACGCCGTGCGACGCCTTCGAGCCGAACGATTCGAGGATCGCACCGGGGTAACTCTGCCATCCATCCGTCGACAGTTGGGGCTTCGCGGCCCACGGTGCGTTCGGGCTCGACGGAGAGACAACCCGCGTTGAGAGATCGTCGATGAAAGCCTGCGTCGTCTCGCCGTTCCGCTTCCCGACGATGAACGAGACGAGCAACTTGCTGTCCTGATCCAGTGCCGTGAAAACGTACTGATCTCCGAGTTCCGGATCGCTCTTCTCGAAGAACCCGAGCCGCCGTTCCTTTTTCTGGCAGAACGTCCAGATTTCGTCGATCTCGACGTGACGCAGTTTCAACCCGCGATGCTGAGCGTTCAGGAACGCCTGACACTCCTGCCCGGCCGCGACGAGCTGCTTCAGCACCGTGCGGATCTGCGAGCCGACAAGCCGCGACGTCCCGCGAATCGAGTTGCCTTCACAGAGCAGAGACAGGATCTGGACACGCTTTTCCGCAGACATGACATTCGCCATTGATCAACCCCTTCAAGGTGGGGCGAATCGCTGGTAGAATGCAGGTCTCACGCTGGCATTCGGGCGATTCGCCTGGATGTTGGACGCCCCGGTTGCGACGCCAATCGCTTCCGGGGTTTTCTTTCGACGGACTTATTGTAGCAACACGAAATCATGTAGCAACAGTAAATCGGTTGAACTCCGAAAAATTGTTGCTACGATTAGTCCCATGAGAACAGGACGCCCCCCACTGCCGGAAACGGCCCGCATGGATCACATGTTTCGCATCCGCATGAAGCAGGCGGAGCGAGACGAGATAGACCGCGCTGCGGAGGCGGCGGGGGAGTCTGCTTCTGAATGGGCGCGAGCGTTGTTGCTCAAAGCAGCCCGAAAGCAGCGGAAAGCGGGGGAATCGAACCCAGCCGGGGACTCCGGACCCTAAACCCGGTTATAAGGCGGGTGCATCAGCCAAGACGCGGGCCGCTCTCCATGTCAGAGGCGGCACACTGTAAACCGAGGGGTGAGTTGAGCATGGCAAGCAAGACACAGCCAACGTCAAACGGTTCGACAATTACCGAGAACGAGGTGATGGAGCACCTCAAGACTCGTCCAGTGGCGATTCGGCGAATCGCTCGTTTCCTGTTTACCACCTTCCACGGTTCGCTCGATCTCCAAGATCTTGGCGAGCAAAAACTAGAGAAGCGCATTGAAGCTATGCTCTCGCGAGCGGTCGCCGCTCAAGCTGTTCACGCACTGACTGGAATGCATCCGCGTGATGCAGCGGCATGCGTCGTCGATGGCGGCCAAGATCTTGGAATCGACGCAATTGCCTTTGATGACGTCCAAAAGCGATGCTGGCTATTCCAGTCGAAATTCTGCCAGTCCGGCAAGGGCGAAATCAGTTGGACGGACGTAAGTAAGTTCTTAGACGGGTTCGAGGCGCTAACCTCTGAGGACTTTGATCACGCAAACCCGAAGATCTTGAAGCGTGAACGCGATATTCGACGGGCCGCTACTGAGGTTGGCTGGAAGTTCACTCTCGTTTCGGCGTCGACTTCGTCAAATCCACACACTGAACGATCAGTCCAAGAGATTCAGGAACGTCTCGCCTACCAAGATCCTGGGAATGCTGGCGTTTTCACCTTCGACAACTTTGACCTTGTTCGCCTGACACAATCTGTCGAACGATCGTACGAGCCCAAGAAACTGAAGATAACCGTTGCCTTAGACAATTGGGGATGCGTCACGGATCCATTCACGGGATACTATGGCCAAGTCTCGGTCGGAGATATTTTTGGCTGGAAAGAACACGGTCTCGATCTTTTCGCAAAGAATCTACGTGCTTTCGTCGGCTCATCTCAAGTGGTGGACTCGATTTCCGACACATTGCGATCCAAGTCGGAGTTGTTCTGGTACTTCAATAATGGGGCGACGATTCTCTGTGAAAAGATAGAGAGAAGTGGTCCATATAAATCGAGCACGTCCCGTGATCGCGGATTCTTTGAATGCAGCGGAGCCAGCGTCGTAAACGGTGCTCAAACGATCGGGACCATCTGGGAACAGCCTGGTCGTGGCGCAGATCTTGACCCGCGTGCGAAGGTGCATTTGCGGCTGATCTCGCTTGAGGGAACGCCCGCAGATTTCGCGAATCTTGTAACTCGCGCGACCAATACTCAAAAGAACATTCTGCCGCGAGATTTCGCCACGCTTGATGAGGCGCAGCGCCGCCTCGCCAGAGAGTTCCAAATGGACTCACGGATGTACGTCTTCCGGCAGGGAGACATGCCGCCTCCCCCAGACAAGGGAACGCACCTTGAGGAGGCGGCTCTTGCAGTAGCGTGCTCAATGTCGGTTGAGTTTGCTGTTATCGCCTACCGCAACGCAGGGTTCCTGATTGACGTCGACAACCCGTATTATCAGGCGATCTTCAATACTCCAGACAAGCCCCGCGCAGACGAATTGTGGTTGCTGGTCAAGATCTTGAGGGCGAGCGAGCGTGCTCTCGCAAAACTGAAGGAGAACGCTCCTTCCTCTCGGCACAAGCACGTTGCGACACACGGAATGCGATATGTGCAGTACCGCGTGATGAACGATTCCCTCGTAAAGCAACTTCGTGGCAGACATTCACTCAGTGATGGTGAGCTTGAACAGGTTGTCTCTCAGGCGACAGAATTGCACTTCGAGAAAATCGCGGCGTACATTGCGGCCCAACATGATCGGGACTACCTCCAAACCCTTTTCAAGAATACGGCAAAAGTGAAAGCCATCGACGACGCACTGAATGCTGATCGTCCTGTTGGCTCATCTCGAAGGGTTCAGAAGGGATTGTTCTCGACAACGCAAACTGCGGATTAGCAGGTTCACCCCATGCCCACCCGCAAGCCCCTCTCCGCCCCCTGGATCGCAGCCGCCGACTGAGTCCCCGCCAGCATCCCCCGTGCCGGTTTCAGGGGGTGCGATTTTCAAAAGGCATCACTACCCAACGCTGCGGACCGCTCTCCTTTCGCTCGGCCAAGCCTCTGTTCGGCCGGCGAGCGTTCCGATACTCCCCGCGACCCAAAATCAGACCGAAATCGGAGACCACGCTAACATCGTTCGCCAGAGTTCGTCGCCTTCCAGATACGAGTGAAAGGCCATCCTCGCCTGATTCAACGTGACCTGACCGCTCGCCTGGTAATGCTGGCCGTTTTCCCGATACTCAATGATCCACGGATCGGATCCATTCACCTGCAGGAACGTCGTGCAGGCCTCGCTCGGGCTCCAATCATTCCCGATCTGGAGAAATTCGGTCTCCGATCTGGCCAGCACGGCGAACTTTCCGAAGACATCCGACATCAGCACCTCATCGATTGCCGCTGGACTGACATTGGGTATGTCGCCGTACTCTTCGGTCGTCAGTGTCATTGGGAAATTCCATGGTTTAGTTCGCTGGGTCTTCTAGGTCGTTCCCCAGTGTAATTCCTTCATCCCCTTCGATGATTCGCAGGTAACTCTCGTACCGCATCGGCGAGATCAGGTCGTCGGCCATCGCCTGCTTGATCCCGCAGCCCGATTCATGTGTGTGCGTGCAGTCGGGAAACCGGCACCGCGCCACGAACGGCCGGAACTCGACGAAATAACCCTCGACCTCCTCGGGGCGCACATCCCACAGCACCATCTGCCGGATGCCCGGCGTGTCGACCGCCCAGCCGCCGCCGTCGAGTCGCAACAGGACGGCCCGCCGCGTCGTGTGCGTCCCCTTCTTCGTCCAACCACTGACGTCGCCCGTCTTCAACTGCCATCCGGGCTGAACGAGGTTCAACAGCGACGATTTCCCGACACCGCTCTGCCCCGTGAAGACCGTCTCGCGGTCACGCAGCAGGCTACGCAATCGCTCGATCCCGCGACCCGTGGACGCCGACGTGAGGACGACATCGTATCCCAACCGCGCGTATAGCCCCACGAGAGGTTGCAGCAGCACGGGCGACTTCAGATCGCACTTGTTGATACACACAATCCCCCGCACACCCCCCTTCTCCGCACTCACCAGGAAGCGGTCGATGAGAGCCGGCTTCAGCGGCGGGTCGTCCGCCGAGACGACGATCACCGCCTGGTCGACGTTCGACACGATGATGTGCTCATGCCGCTGGCTGGCACGCGAGATCGTCGAACGTCGCGGGTCGACCCGCTCGATCACCCCTTCCTTCGGCCCCGTCGGCAGGAACAGGACGTCGTCCCCCGTCACCACGACGTTCCGCTGGTCGCGGGCCATCGTCCGCACAACCCGCCGCACCGTGCATTCGAACCGCTCGCCGGCTTCGGTCTCGACGAGAGACGTCAGCCCGATGGCCGAGATCACGCGGCCGCGACGGCAGGCGTCAACGTCCACGGTGCGGAGCAGTCCCCCGTCGCTTCCTTCATCCGCGACAATCGTCCGCCGGCGGGTGAGGTCTCCTTTGCCGGTGAGCCGCTCATCCTTCGACAGATCGTCGGTCTCGTCTCCTGACCGCGCATCGCGCGTGAAGTCGTTCTGACGTCGGCGATTGAGCCGGTTCTTGCGAAATTCGACACGAATCTTTTTCGGCTGTTTCCGCGGCACAGGGAACGATACGGAGGGCGTGCAATCGAAACGGATGCTTCGTGAGCGATCGCTTATTCTACGCGCCGCGCGTCCGCGCCCGAAATGAAAATGGTCGAGATCGTCGCGGTGTCGAACGCGTGCGCTAAGACTTCAGCCCGCATCGCTCTGTCGGCGAACGGGCGACATTCCCTGCGAAAGAGCGATGTCCTTCCAACGGGAACGACGCGCAGGCGATCTGCTTTCGGGGCTTTCGCATAGCCTCAGGCCTGCCCGCGTAAGCCGTCATTTCCGCCTGCTGCGGGGACGACTCTAAGTGGTCCATCTCACAAGTTTCAGGAGGGTTCCAGCGAACCTGAATGACCAGAAAGGGGTGGCTGGGGTCGAGGCTTTGCGAGCCCCCAGTGAACTCCGCGTCGAAAGCTGGGGGCTCCCTTCGGTCGACCCCATGCACCCTTCACTACCCTTCAGAAACTTCTGAAATGGTCCACTAAGCCACTTCCAGCGGGATCGGGTTCCCCTTCGTCAATGCGATCGGGCGGTTCTGCTGGTCGTGAGTTTCGGTGTGCGGGTCGATGCCGAGGAAGTGATAGACGGTCGCGACGAAGTCGGCCGGTTCGCAGGGGTTTTCGGCCGGATAGGCCCCCTGCCGATCCGACGCGCCGTAAACCTGTCCCCCCTTGATGCCGGCGCCGGCCATGACGACGGTATAGACGTCGGGCCAGTGCTCGCGGCCGCCGTTCGAAAGAGTGATCTTCGGCGAGCGGCCGAACTCGGCCGCCTGGATCACGAGGGTCTCGGCGAGTTCACCCGTCTTTTCGAGATCGGTCATCAAGGCGTAGAAGGCCTGATCGAACGGCGGAATCAACTCTTCCTTGCACGCGGTGAAGTTGTTCCAGTGGGTGTCCCACGCGAAACCATTCTTTCCCTGCGTCCGCTGCCAGTTGCACTGCACCAGCCGGCAGCCTGCCTGGAGCAGACGACGGCCGAGCATGACGGATTGGCCGAAGAGGTTGCGGCCGTAGCGGGCTCGCTCTTCGGCGGCGGCCGAGGCGAGGTCCACTGCCTTGCGGACGTCTTCGGAGCCAACGACTTCGAGAGCCTTCGCCTGATTCTGCTTGAGCGACTGCCCGAGTGCTCCGGACCGCAGGTATTCGGTCTGGGCATTGAGTTGGTCGAGAAGGCCGACCCGCCGCTGCATGATGGCCGGATTGACGTTGGCCGCCAGCGGAAGATGCTTCAGGCGGAAGTCGTCATCGTTGGGGTTGCCGTCGGTCAGCATCGGGTCGTACTTCGCCCCGAGCATTCCGGCGAACTGACCGGCGCGGCGACCACCCGCGACATCCATGCGGTGCGGGACGATCACAAAGGGAAACATCGGCCCGCCGCCGGGGGCGAGCTTCGCAATGCAGGACCCCATATGAGGCATATCCTGCCGCGACATCGAGTTCACATCGGGGACACTGCCCGGATACTTGTAGCCGGTAAACATCCAGTACGACCCGCGGCCGTGGTCGTTGTGCTCGTGATGCATCGAGCGGATGAGGGCCATCTTGTCCATCAACTTCGCCGCGAGCGGGTTGTGCTCGCCGAAGCGGATGCCGGGGGTCGACGTCTCGATCGTGTCGAACTCGCCGCGGATTTCGGGCGGCTGTTCGGGCTTCGGATCGAACATGTCGTGCTGCGGATTCGCGCCCGACAGGTACAGGATGATGCAGTTTTTTGCCCGCCCAAATCCCGCGCCGTGCTTCCTTTCTCCCTCGGTCGTTCCCGCAAGCGATGACCGTTGCAGGACATTCGCCAGCGACAGCCCCCCCATCCCGAGGCCGCCGACACGCAGCATCTCGCGACGACTGAGGTGCGGGAAGCGGGACGAATAGGGACTGAGGAAGCTCAACATCGGATCACTCCGGCGCGTCGTCTGCTCGATGTTCGGCGACCAATACCGTCGCATCCTGACTCATCGACAAAGGCATTGGCACATGTTGAATTGTATCTTAGTTCGCGGTCTTTCCAGATGCAATTTCGGCGGCCTCAACGGAAGGAGACGGTCGAGGCTGGAAGAAGCGGCGAGATCCGGCGTGCCATTGTCGGGTCATTCCGGATTGTCGACGAGTTCCTGGAGACGCCGTCCGAGTTCGGCCGGAAAGCGTCCACACCATGTCTCGTCGATCAGCCCAACCTCCAGCATGTCCCTCAAGTGCATTCGATCCTTGTCGCGAAATGCCGCTAACTTCATCCGCACCAGCCCGTCGAGGCTCATCAACCGAAACTTCGGGTCTTGCTCGCAACTGGTGACATCCGGCGACTCGATCAGGCTGTCCGATTTCACCTTCTCGTTCGCGTAAATAACGTGGACGGCGTCACGAACCTTCGCATCGGGTCCGTCCAGGAAAACGTCGATCCCCCGGTCGTGCCGCGGGATGAATCCTGCCGCGCTCATGGCGGCGGCGGCGCGGTCGTAGTCAGACCGCAGAATGAGGATGTCGACGTCGGGCGTGTTCCGCACAGCCGCTTCGTCCACGCGAGCGACCCAGGCCGCCACCGCGTTCCCGCCGACAACCAGGTAGGGAACTCCTGCCCCGTCGAGCGCGGCGGCAGTGCGCATCAATCGGTCGCGGACTTTTTCCACGGCGGAAATCATCCTCTCCCACGAGATGGGACCGTAGCTGGAAGGGGCGACACTCATTGTTCCAGCTTACACGAGTTTCGGCGGCTCGTCAGTGACGCGTTGACATCGGTTCTCGTGCCAAGCCTTGGAAAATTCGGCACGTGGGCCGTGCGTGCAACCGTTCAACCCATTAGTATCAATTGAAATGACCTGTTCACTGAACGACAGGCGAGGCTAACGCTCCCGCATGAACACCGATTGTTGATCTTCCGGCCGTTTCTGAAATGATCGATTCGCCGTCCTCTTCGAGTCAATCCGTGGCGCGTTACCAGATTACCACGCTCACGATCGCCTTGCTTGTGGTCCTCGTGCTGTCTGGTGAGGCGTTCGCCGAGCCGTACATCGATCAGATCTGGCCGCCGGTGGTGACGCGCGGCCGGGTGACGCGGATTGAAGTCGTCGGGAAACAGATCGAACAGGCGCTGGGACTGTGGATGTCGGTCCCGAATGAAACGGGAAGCCGCACTCCTCTAATCGCCAGCGTTGCCGCGCCCGGTGACGGGATTCAGGCCGCCTTCGATGTGACGGTGCCAGGCGATGCCCCGCTGGGACTCTATGGAGTGCGGATCGCGACGAAGAGCGGCCTGAGCAACGTCCACCTCTTCCTTGTCGACGAACTTCCTTTGACAGCAGGCGAACGCAGCCGCCCTCTCCCCATCGATCCGCTCTCGCTTCCCGCGTGCGTCGCGGCCCCCGTTCGCAAGGCGCAGGTCGACCGCTATCTGATCGACGTGCAGGCGGGCCAGCGCGTCGCGTTCGAAGTGGTCGGGAATCGCCTCGGGAAAGACTTCGATCCAGTCATCACTCTTCGCGATAGGTCGGGGAAGATGATCGCCCGGTGCGACAACAGCGTCGGACTGTTCTTCGACTGCCGTTTTTCTCACCAGTTTTCCGCTGCAGGGCGGTACGCTGTCGAGATCACGGATGGTCGTTACGCTGCCGCCGACGATTGGAACTATGTCCTGCGGATGGGAGATTTCCCCGAAGCCCGCACCGCCGTACCGGCGGGTGCGGTGAGGGAGCAGGAGACTCCGCTCACGTTTCCTCAGGTCGCCGGGCTCTCTGCGGTCGCTCGCCCACCGCAGGGAACCCGTACGACC
>JADZEF010000301.1 GCA_020850695.1 Planctomycetaceae bacterium
CGGCGGAATTCGCGCGGGCGTGTGCTGCCGCTTCCGATCGGTCTGGGGCCTCACTCCAGCCGCAGCACACGCCCCAATCACCGATACTCTCATAACGACTGGTACGAACTACAGGGGCAGGCCAGTCACAAGTCCTTGGGCACCAGGTGAATTGTGCCGTCGACAGCCTTCCGGCTGAGACCCTGCCTGTTGAATCTCACCACGAGTGGCCCGCGCGAAAGTTGATGAGGGTGAAGGCGGATTTCCGGACAGGGGGTATCCCTCAGCGAAGGTCGTCCAGATTCCAGAGCCCCTCATAAGCGCGACCATAAGCCGCAAAGAGCTGCGATCCGAATGGTTCCGTCGGCTCTCCATAGGCACGGATGGCTCAGCGTGCGATCGTCCAACTCCGAATCCGGCCGCTGCTGCTGGCGGTCGCCAGATGCTTGCCGTCGGGAGACAGCGCGAGGGTGTCGATTGCTTGGCGCGAGGTCAACCCGATTCTATCCCCTTCGTAGACAACTCCTAAGGGTGTTGACTCCCCCATCCGGAAGACCACCGCCTTCGCGAAATAGCGATTCGTGAGTTCGACAATCTGAGACCCGCCGACCCCGACCATTGTTCCACTTCTTGAAACGACCGCTTCGCGGATGATTGTCTGTTCGAATGATTGTGGGTCGAAGGGATCGGAGACGGAGTTGTCGTTCGTATTCCAGATCCTCGGGCTGCCGAACTCAACCAGGACATTTCGGGTCGCCGCGGCGAAACCCCAGACCCTTTGAAATGAACCCGACTTCGACGGTCCCACTTTCACTTCACCCGTGCTCACATCGAGACAGGACGTCTTCCAGTTCGGCATTCCAAAATTCTGTGACCATGCGACAGCATCTCCGTCGGCCGAGATGGCAGCATCCAGTCCGTCCCCAATGATGTCTCCGACATCCAGCGTGCGATCTTTAGCGATGTCCCAGATGACAATCTCCCGAATTGTGCCGAACGAGTCTCCGAGGGTCACCAACATTCGCATTCCGTTGCCTGAGAGGGCGACATCGGCGACTCTCTGCTTAAACGCGATCCGCCTTAACTCCTTGTTCGTCGCCAGATTCCAGAAAATGACTTCCTTGCTCTTCACCAACGCGATCCATTGACCCTTGGGATCAATGGCGAACGCGTCAGGTTCGAGACCTGCGGCGATTTCTGGCAGCGGCGTGCCATCGTCTGCTCGCCAGGCCAGTAGCCTTCCACCTTGGTGGTCCCCAAGACCGATCAGAGTCGAACCGTCGGGGGTGTATTCCAGCCGAATGATCCGCTCGTCCCGCACACACTGAAATGACCACTCATCGGGAAACGTCGAAGCGGGGACCGCCGCGACAAGCACCACCGCCACGACAATCGCCAGCGTTCCCGCAGCCAGAAACCATTTAAATCGCATCTCGACACCTCCGCCGGTTGATTGTGACCTTGTATCGGCACAATGATCACACGGCCAGTCCATTCTCCGAGGACACTGGCGGGCAATTCCTCTCCACGAGTGCCAGGTAATGCAGGGAAACGAACGAAGGAAACCAGAAGCGTAGTGGCCGTTATAGGCGTCCTGGCTGGTTCTCGTATCTACGGAACGTCTCCGAGTTTCCCTCTGTCCACAGATCGACTTTCCGCACCCTCCCGTCCGCCCAACGCTTCCGCTAGACTCATGGCTTTGCGTTTTTGCATTTCTGACAGGTTCTAGCAAAGGCTGGCGCTGTGGCCGCGACTGCTGTCATCGGGCTTCAATGGGGTGATGAAGCCAAGGGAAAGATCGTCGACCTGCTGACCGACGAGCACGACGTCGTCGTCCGCTACCAGGGGGGAAACAACGCGGGGCACACGGTCGTCGCGGGGGGGAAGACCTACAAGTTGTCGCTCCTGCCGGCCGGCATTCTGCATCCGAACGTCCTGTCGGTCATCGCCACCGGCGTCGTCATCAACCCGAAGGCGCTCCTCGGCGAACTCGACCGAATCATCGAGCAGAATGGGCCGATCAACCCGAAGTCGCTCTGCATCAGCGACCGCGCCCACGTCATCTTCCCGTACCACATGCTCGAAGAGGCGGTTCTCGAAAAGAGCCGCAAGGACGAGGCCATCGGCACGACGATGCGCGGCATTGGCACCTGCTACCGCGACAAGTACGGCCGCTCGCACGCCATCCGCGTCGGCGACATGTACTACCCCGAGTTGTTTCGGCGCAAGCTGGTCGAAATCATCGATCACAAGATGACGCTGCTCCGCGCGCTCGACCCGCACGTCGAGCCGCTCGATGCCGACGCCATCTACCGCGAGTATTCCGAATACGCCGCCCGCCTCAAGCCGCACGTCTGCGACACCACCGCCGTCCTGCATAAGGCACTCAAGGACGGAACGCGGATGTTGTTCGAAGGGGCCCAGGGAAGTCTCCTCGACATCGACCACGGCACGTTCCCGTTCGTGACGAGTTCGAACGCTTCCGGAGCCGGCCTGCACAACGGCAGCGGCGTTCCCGAGCGGGCCATTACGCGGATGATCGGCGTGGTGAAGGCCTACAGCACGCGGGTCGGCGGCGGACCGTTTCCGACCGAACTCAACAACGCCATCGGCCAGCACATCCGCGACGTGGGCCGCGAATACGGCACCGTCACCGGCCGCCCGCGACGGTGCGGGTGGTTTGATGCGGTGGTGGCCGGTTACGGCGCCCGCCTCAGCGGCGTCGACTGCCTGGCGGTGATGCTGCTCGACGTCCTCAGCGGTCTCGACGAAATCCAGATCTGCGAGGCCTACGAGATCGACGGCGAGCGGACGACCGACTTCCCCAGCCACGTCGAACGTCTCGCGAAAGCCAAGCCGATCCTCCGCACGCTCCCCGGCTGGAAAACCGATATCACGGGAGTGCGAAAGCTCTCCGACTTCCCGAAGAACGCCCGCCTCTACATCGACACGCTGGGCGAGTTGATCGGCGCTCCAGTCGAAATCGTCTCGATCGGCCCGGACCGCGAGCAGACGGTGATGTGCGGGGGGAAGTAGTCAGGAATGAAGCGGGGACGCACGAAGTTCGCCTGGCGCGGGCTCAAGCACAGGGGATGCGGAAAGTAAGGGAGCGCTGACATCGAGTGAGACGACGATTCATCGGAGGCAGATGAAGCGTTATGCGTGACAAGATGCGATGGTACGAGTTGCTTCTGCGCCTCTTTGCAATCGTCGCGATGCTCTTTTTCGCGATCGTCCTGCCATTATTCCTGTGGACCGTCTCTCCAATCTGGATGAAGGCGATTATCGGAGCTGTTCTTGTTCCCGCTTTCGGGTATGCAGGGATCCAACACGTTCGAGCCCTGTCGATTCGTTGCAGCGGCGCTTCGACGGAACAACTGCCGGCGATCGCGAGGTACGACCGTTTGCCGAAGGCCGGTCATGGCGCAATCCTCGCGCTGTTTGGCATGTGCTTGATCGTTCTGGAGGCTTGGGAGGCGATTGTCACCGGCAACGTCGCCGAGATGCTCTTTGGCTTGGCATGCGGAACCGTCTTCGTGCTGATCGGCGTCAGCGGATTCTGCTGGTCCATGGAAGAACGGCGATAGAATCGGCAGTAAGGCGCGATTGGGACGAACAGTATGCCTTCGCGCACCTTTGTTTCTGTTAGAGTGGAAGGCGAGGTGCTTCCATGACGACGCTCACAACTCCTCGTGCTTTGACGTTACCGTCGGCGGCAATGGAGCCACCCCTTCGGACGCCCGAGAACCGCACACTGCTTCACGGCGTCGACTGGGCGGCCTATCTGCGCTATCGGAACAATAAGCGGAATGACGCACTCCGGATGACCTATTGTTCGGGAAGACTCGAGATGATGTCTCCGTCGCGTCGCCACGAAAGTGTGACCTGGCATATCGGCCGTTTTGTGGAATGCTGGTGCGACGAGTGGGACATTGCCTACGATCCGAGCGGCTCGACCACCCTCACCGCAGAGGAATTGCATAAGGGGCTCGAACCCGACACCTGCTATTACATTCAGAATGAACTTGCGATTCGAGAGAGGGACGAGATTGATTTATCAATCGATCCCCCTCCGGACTTGGCGGTTGAAGTCGAAGTGACTTCGCCGCTGCTCTCGAAATTGAAGATTTACGCAGCGATCAAGTTGCCGGAAGTCTGGCAGTGGCAAAACGGTCGCATCCGTGTGCTGCTGTTGAACGACGCGGGAGAGTACGTCGAGTCCGATGACAGCCGCTGCCTGCCGGGATTTCCGTTTGAGGAAATGGTGCGACTGATAGAACAGCGCCACGTTCTCGATAAGATGAGTCTTCTGCGCCAGTTCCGAGAATGGATTCGCGAGTTTCGGAAGCCGCAAGTTCCAACCAAACCCGAGGCCAACCCCGAAAGTTGACGCGGGCAGCGGTGACCGATGCGTTGTACGCCCGGCCAAAAATTTGGCGACTTCTGGGCACTGAAGGTCAACAACCCCCGACAGTATCCAGGAGCGCGGCCAGGACATCGGCAATGTGCAGGTTCCGACCGATCGTCAGACGCACTACCCACTGGACTCCACCGACAACACGGCGAACGCCAGATTCGTCGCATTGAAGAGCGCATGCAGCACGACGACCGTGTAATAACGGTGAGTGCGGTGATAGACGATCCCGAGGATCAGCGCCAGCGGAAAAAGCGGAATCGCATCGGGCCAGCCGTGAACGGCCGCGAAGACGGCGGCGGCGATCGGCAAGGCCTGCCGCTCGGGAAGAACAGTCGTCAGCCATCCCTGCAACACCACGCGGAAAATCAGCTCTTCCATCAACGGGGCCGCCACCACGGCGATGAAGGCCACAGCGGCGATCGCGAGAATTCCGATCTCCCCGCGAACGAACTGCAGGAGAACGTGCTGTGTCTCTTCGGATCGAAACGGCGCGACGACCAGCGCCGCCAGGAAGACCGGAAGTGCGGATGCCACGGCCCCCATGGTTCCGAGGAATACCTGCTGCGGCAAGCGGTAGAATGTGATTCCGTAGTCGGCAAGCCGACGTGCGGGGGACTGCCACCACAGGGCGGCAATCAGCCACGCCCAGACCCCCAGGTTGATCGCGGCGCTCAGGACGACGCCGATCACGACTTGGGTTTCATCAGTCGGCGCTGGGGCTTCTGCGGGCGGAGAAAACCATCCCGAGATCATGCCCAGGACGCTTGCCCCCACCTGTAGCCCGATCCAGCCCAGGCTGATGGCCAGGACACCGGGATGCCACTGGATCGGCTCGCGCGGCTGGAAGGCGAGGACCGCTTCTCCGCGCTTGCGTCGCGATGCCATCCAGGCCCAGATCGCCCCGCTGACCGCCAGGATCAGCAGAAACGCGAACCCGACGATGATCTGGCCGAGGGTGATTTCAGGGGGACTCAACTCGGTCAACTCGTGCCAGAGAGTGCGGGAAGGAGGTCGCCCGGTGAGTCTTCAACTTAGCTCCCAGACGTTACCCCCGAAAGGGAGTGCCCGATCACGCGCTCGATCTGCGAGACGGTCGACGAACCCAGGACGCTCTCCCGTCATTGAAGCAGCGGAAACGAAGTCCCCCGCTCAATTCCGGGGTGTCACATTCCAGAGCTTCCCGAGCAGCTCGTGCATCGCCGAGTCGTGCTCCTTCAGTTCCGACTTCACATAGGGATAGAAGTCGTTCGTTCCGAAATACGCCTCGGTCGCCTCGGCGAAGTACTCCATCGGGTTGGTCGCCGCGTAGTGCCGCTCGCGGCGGCCGTTGATCCGTAGCACCTCGGCATACTTCTTCGCGTCCTGGCTGGCACGGTAGGCATTTGCCACCTCGGCGTTGCCGTGCCCCCCATCAAGGAACTGATCGTGATAGCCGTGGGCCAACTCGTGCAGCACCATCCAGGGTTGCTGGATCGTCCACGTCAGGAAGTTGCGGGCGTTCGACAGCTCGACCCCATGCGCCTTCTCCGGGTTCATTCCGTTCGAGCGAAGCCAGTCGGGCGACGTGTGATAGCACATGCACGGATGCTTCGGATGCGCCAGCTCGACCCAGATGCGGATCTTGCGGAGCTTCTCGACGGCTGGCTTCGGAACGACGCGAGTGATCTGGTACAGCTGAATCCGCAGCAGTTCAAGCGTCCGGTCGCAGAGTTCGGGCTCGCCGCGGATCAGGTCGGGATGGACGACGACCGGCCACCCCTCGATCGTCCGCGGCTCGTATTCCGACAGCTCAGTCCACGGCATCTCGGCCACGGCCGACTCATCCCCCCGCACCGGAGAAACCCACGCCACCCCAGGCACCAAGAAAGCCGCGGCCAGCCAGCATCGCCACATCGTCGCACCGTTCAGGAGGGGCAGGGGGGGAACGTCCGCCGAGAGCTCCGATTGTTCCGCGACCGACGACCGAATTCCACCCGTCACTCAACCCGCTGGGATGTCCGACTCTCCGACGGCCGGCGATGCACCGCTGCGACGCACGACTCCGGACCCGAGTTCCGGTAGAATCCGCAAAGCATTTTCCGGGTTCCGTCGCCAGCCGGCGGTCCCCGACGTTCACTTCTGGCCGTCGTCGTCGGATTGTCCGCCGCACGACGCCCGCACAAGGACTTCGCCCCGCAATGCCTCAGCACGACATCGGTCTCATCGGCCTGGCCGTCATGGGCCAGAACCTCGTCCTCAACATGGCCAACCACGGGTTCTCCGTGGGCGTCTACAACCGGACCACGCACACCACCGACGAGTTCGTCGGCGGCCTCAAGAACGAGCCGGAAGACAAGGTGCATGCAGGGACGGCCGACCGCATCCAGGGGTATCACACGCTCGAAGAGTTCGTCGGCAGCCTGAAGTCGCCGCGCCGCGTGATGATCATGGTGAAGGCCGGCAAGCCGGTCGATGCGGTCATCGACCAGCTCAAGCCATTGTTGAGCCCGGGCGACATCATCATCGATGGCGGAAACAGCGACTTTGTCGACACCAACCGCCGCACCGTCGACCTCAAGGCGGCCGGCTTCCGCTTCATCGGCACCGGTGTTTCGGGCGGTGAGGAAGGGGCCCTCAAGGGCCCGAGCATCATGCCGGGCGGAGACCCCGAGGCGTGGCCCTTCGTGAAGGACATTCTCCAGTCGATCAGCGCGAAGGTCGGCCCGAAGGCCGACATCCCGTGCTGCGACTGGGTGGGCGATGCGGGGGCCGGGCACTATGTGAAGATGGTGCACAACGGCATCGAATACGGCGACATGCAGCTCATCTGCGAGGCCTACTTCATCCTGAAGAACGCCCTCGGCCTCACCAATGACGAGCTCTACAAGGTCTTCAAGGAGTGGAACGAGGGGGAACTCGAGAGCTACCTCATCGAGATCACCCGCGACATCTTTACGGTGAAGGACAAGGACTCGAACGAGTACCTCGTCGACAAGATCCTCGACACCGCCCAGCAGAAGGGGACGGGGAAGTGGATGAGCCAGCACGCCCTCGACCTCGGCGTGCCGACGACCCTCATCACCGAAGCGGTCTACGCCCGCTGCCTTTCGGCCCAGAAGGATGCCCGCGTCCGCGCGTCGAAGGTTCTCTCGGGCCCGAAGGACGCGAAGTTCACCGGGGACAAGAAGCAGTTCATCGAAGACGTGCGGCAGGCGCTGTATGCCTCGAAGCTCTGCAGCTACGCCCAGGGCTACGTGCAGCTCGACGCCGCGGCGGCCGAGTTCAAGTGGAAGCTCAACAACGGCAACATCGCGCTGTTGTGGCGCGGCGGGTGCATCATCCGCAGCCGCTTCCTGGGGGACATCAAGGCGGCGTTCGACAAGAACCCGAAGCTCGAAAACCTGCTCCTCGACGACTTCTTCAAGCAGGCGGTCGACAAGGCCCAGCCCAGCTGGCGGCGGGTGGTCGCGACGGCGGTCGAGCTCGGCCTGCCGATCCCCGTCTTCAGTGCGGCCCTCAGCTACTACGACGGCTACCGCCAGGCCCGCCTCCCGGCGAACCTGCTCCAGGCCCAGCGAGATTACTTCGGCGCCCACACCTACGAGCGGATCGACAAGCCGCGCGGCGAGACATTCCACACCGACTGGATCCGCGAGCGGAAGCTGACCTAGGCCGCGTCGTGACCCGCCCGGCATCCAGTTGCCGGGCGAGGCAGGTGCGGTCGCCGATTCGGACGCAGCCATGCGACTCCGTCCTGCAGAAGCCGATGATGTTGTGGCGACCCCCGGTCCTCCAAAGGACCTGAGTCGCCCGTTGGCATTGTTCATCATCGGGTTTCTGTTTCGGCTGGCATTCGGCCCGATGATGTCGATTCCCCGAGAGCCGCTCATTTCGGTTTTCGGCGTGATTGTACCAGTTGCTCTCTGCACCGCATGCGTGGTGATGAGCGTTCGCCGAATCCGCGCGGTCCCTTTTCTCGACCGCGTTCTGCTGGTGATACTCTGCGTCGTTGCGACGCTACTGGCCGGTGACTGCATCCGGGGAGTGATTGTGGCGTGGGTCAATCCCCACGCACGCGGTGCACTCATCGGAATTTGATAATCGATACTGCACCGAGTGCACTTTGATTGCGTTAGAATGGTCTTGCTGAGCGAGGATTATGCATCCTGCTGCGACACCGGGATGATCACTGCATCCGAAAGACCGTTCGCATGCATCCAAAATAAACCGGTAGTGGGACCGGGTTGCGCTTGAGGCATTCTGCAAACGTCGCGATCGTTCGGGCGATGAGATAGAGGTGTACCCCGTTTGGTTGGGTCGAACGCGGTATGGTCTTGCACAAAGCCGCGGGTTCGGGAAACTCGCCGACCCGCACCTCCACGACGGGTCCCGGGTAGGAGTGTTCTTCGTAAGGCTGATCCGTCGACGGATCGGAGTGCTGGCCGTGTAGCTCGCTGTCCCAAGCGATGTCGTCCCGGATTCTCAGAAAGAGGGACTTCGCTCCACGCCGACGCAGCCTCGGAATCACGTCCTTAAGCCCTGCGTCGATCGCCGCCGCATAGCCGCTGAAATCCAGTTTCGCTGCGGTCGTCGCCACACGGGAACCGTCAAGACGTCGGCAGACTTGACGAGCGTGCCGCAGCAATCCGTCGAAATCGCCGTTTCGAACAAACGGCTGAATCGCGAAGAGGGCGGCCAGCTTTCTCGCCTCCCACGAAATACCAACCCAGCAGTTTCGGTCCCACGGACTCACGGATCTCGTGTCCCAATCGATCCGGGGGCCGCACGCCTCGAAAGCCTTGCGGACTTTCGGCAATGTGGCGATATCCTTGCCCACACGCTTCAGACGCAGGGTGGTTCCCGCCATGCGAAGGAACTGGAGCCTGGGAAGCTTCGCGAGTTCAAGCAGCGCATCGCAGATCTCCTGGTCGCAACGGCACGCTCGAAGATCGAGTTCCTCGACCTTCTGGAGATTCGGAGACCGGGCGAGCGAATGGATGGTTTTGGCATCCAGTCCGACCCGATCTCCGATGCACGAGATATTCAATTTGCGGAGGTTTCTGAGGTGTGGCGATTCGGCAATCGCCTTCAGCACTGCGTTCGACGGGCCACTCCAGCATCCATCGACATTGACCGCAAGCTCTTCAAGCCGCTTTCGGTGGGGAGAGTTCAAGCCCGCAATCAGGACGTTGTCTTTGACCAGGTTCCCGTTGCGGTCGTGATGGAGAATCAACGTGCGAAGATTCCGGAGATGCGGAGAGGTCAGAATCTTCCCAACCAGTGAGTTTTTGACATCGTACATGCCCCAGAATTCCAGGCCGGTCAGCTTCTTCAAATGGGGCAATGCGTCGACGACTCCGCTGAGGTCGCAGAACTGTGTCGTGTCCCGGATATGGCGGATCGGCGCCTTCGCCAGCAGCATGCGAATTCTGTCTGCGGGCCGCTCCAGCCAGGTTTCGATCCGCTCGATAAAGCCTCGGCGAAAGACCCACTCGTAGATCTTGAGTCCGAACTCTTCGGCCCAGTCCCAGCCGAACTCGTCGAGCAGCTCTTTTTCTCGGGATTCCAGTTCCGACCGCCGTGCATCATCCGGCTTGATTTCTGCAAGGGTGCATTGGACGCGGATGAACTCGGCCCGTTCCTTTTCACCGTTCCTCTTGAGGAAGTCGGCGTAGGCCAGACGCGGCGCATCATCGTCGGGCGATTCGATGACGTCGTGCAGCAACGACTCACGGGTTCTTCGCGCCATGGGCTTCAAGAGAATGATAGAGAGGGAAAGATCGTGGCCCGGCCAGTATAATACGAAGAGGTTTGACCTGTGCGCACCGATTCTTTCCACACGCTATCATGGACCCGAAGCCGCGTCCCAATCATCGAGTTTATCTGGAAGTCCTTCGCCGCATGACTCCTGAGCAGCGGCTGCTGAAGGCCTTTGAGCTTTCGGAGTTCAGCAAGGCGCTCTTCGTCGAAGGGCTGCGTCGTCGCCACCCTGACATGCCGGATGCGGAGTTCCACCAGTTGTTCCTCAAGCGGCTTGAGAAGTGTCACAACAGGAACTACTGACGCGCGTCGTCACGTTTCTCGATCGAGAGCAGATCGCGTACATGGTGACCGGCTCGGTGGCGTCGAGCGCTCAGGGAGAACCGCGATCCACGCACGACATCGACCTGGTCGTCCTGTTTCCGCAGACCGCGACGCAGGCGCTGGTCGAGGCGTTTCCGCCTCCGGAGTTCTACGTATCGGCAGAATCCGCGCAGGAAGCGATTCGACGATCGTCGATGTTCAATCTCCTGTGGATCGATACGGGAGACAAAGTCGATTTCTGGATTCTGAAAGACTCTCCGTTCGATCGGAGCCGGTTCGCCCGGCGGAAGTCGCAGACGATTCAAGGGCTGAATCTCGTCGTCTCGACTCCTGAAGACACGATCCTCGCCAAGCTCAAGTGGTGCCAGAAGTCCGGTGGAAGCGAAAAGCAGTTCGTCGATGCGCTCCGGGTCTATGAAGTCCAGTACGGATCTCTGGACGAACGCTACATCGAAGAATGGGTCGCCACCCTTCGCCTGAATGAGTTGTGGATGCAACTCAAGTCTCAGGCCGAAGTCGACTGACCCTGACACGGCACTCTGTTTCCCGGCCGCCTCGCACGTCAACGAATCCCCCTCATGCTGTTTACGCCTTCTGGAAGACTCCACCACCCCACTCGGCGGGCCGTCCTCTGCTTACTGGCCGTCGTCCCGGTCCTCGCAACGGGCGCGTCCGCTGACGACGGCTTCCAGCCGGTGACTTTGAAATCCCACGTGGCCGACGTCCAGCCGATGACGGGGATTGTACTGTGGACGACCAACGAGGCGGTCGAGACCGCACCAATTCAGCTGGAATACAGCTATTTCACGTATGCGTCGGTCGTGGCCGCTGATGGCTCGTTCGACTGGAAGCCGCTCGAAGACGTGCTGGACGCCGTCGCGAAGCGGAAGCATCAGCTGGTGCTGCGGTGGCATGACACGTACGTCGGCATGCCGACCGGGGTGCCGGCGCACATCAAGCGGATGCCGGGATACCGCGAGACGAAAGGGCGGAGCGAGAAGAAGGCGACTGACTTTCCCGACTGGTCGCACGCAGGCTGGCGGCAGTTCGTGCTCGACTTCTTCAGCGAGTTCGCGAAGCGTTACGATAACGACCCGAGGATCGCCTTCGTGCAGGTCGGGTTTGGACTCTGGTCCGAGTACCACATCTATGACGGGCCGATGCGGCTCGGGCAGACGTTTCCGTCGCTCGAGTATCAGGCGGAGTTTGCGCGGCACCTGGCGAAGACCTTCGTGCAGACTCCCTGGATGATCTCGGTCGACGCGGCCGGCGAGCAGGCTCCCTACGCTGCCAGTCCCGAGCTTCTCGAACTGCGGTTCGGCGTCTTCGACGATTCGTTCAATCATGCGAAGCACGCGAAAGAAAACCTGCCAAACTGGAACACTTTCCGCCGCGACCGCTGGAAGACGGCTCCGACCGGCGGGGAGTTCAGCTTCTTCGCCAAGGTCGATCAGACGAAGGCCCTCGCTCCCAAGGGCCCGCACGGCATTCCCTTCGAGAAGCACGCCGCCGACTTCCACATCTCGTTCATGATCGGCGACGCACAGCCTGAGCATCAGAAGCCCGCCCGGATCCGCGAGGCGGGCATGGCGTGCGGGTATCGCTTCCGGGTGACGAAGTTCGAAGCCTCGGCCGACGCCGCACGCGTCGAAATCGAGAACCGCGGGATCGCCCCCATCTACTACGACGCGTTCCCCGCCATCGGCGATGTCCGCGCGAAAGAGTCGCTGAAGGGACTGCTCCCCGGCGAGCGGCGGACCTTCGCCATCGCCGCAGGCGGCGCATCCCCCACGCTGACCATCGAGTGCGATCGCCTCGTGAAGGGCCAGCGAATTGGTTTCGACGCAGACCTCATGCGTTGAACCTGCAATCCAGCGGCCGATCAACGCCTATTCGCTCTTCTCAGCCGCACGGGCCTTGCGGATCGCGGCGATGACGACTTCATCGAGCTGCTTCAATCCTTCGTCGGGATTGATCTCGTAGTGTCCGGCCTTGTAGTGCGCGATCTTGCCGTCGGCTCCGATGACCACCCACAGCGGTAGCTTGGCCCCCACGCGGCGCGGGTCGCCGAACTTCTGCAGGAGCTTGCCTTCATCGCTGGTGACGGGGTAGCCGAGGTTCATCGTCTCGATGAACCTGCGGACCTGTCGGGCGGCCGCGGGCAGTTGGGCCGCGTCGCCGAAGCGCTCGTCGACGGCGACGCCGTAAACCTGCACGCCGAGCTTCTTTCGCTTGTTGTTGATGAAATCGAGATAGCCGACCTGTCCGTACGGCTCCTGCAGCGGCTCGCCGTGATACTTGTAGAAGTGGAGCACGACCACCTTGTCCTTGCGCTCGTCGGCGTTGACGTCAGTCCCGCCCAGCGTCTTCAGGCTGTACGACGGGGCCGGTTCGCCGACGAACTTCTTCGCGAGGCTCTCGACATCTCCCGCCCGCTGCGACTGCGACTTCACGTCCTTCGCAATCACGGCCGCCAGCCGGCTGAACGGCGTCTCGGCCGCCTGCTCTTCGAGCTTTGCCGCAACGGTCGCCGCCGTCTGCAACTGGGCTTCACTCAACTCGGGCTTGGTCTCGTGCTCGGCCCGCTTCAGGTCCTGCTGAAGCTTGAGGAGCGACTCAAGCGGCGTCTTCAGCTTCGCAATGCCTGCCTCATCCACCGGCTTGATGCTTTCGAGCTGCATCTTGAGCGCATACTGGTCTCCACGCCCCATGAAGAGCTTCTGGTCGATGGCGACCAGCAGCCCCGTCGCGACGTCGACCGACAGGAGCTGGGCACGGCCGAAGTTCGTGGAAGCTTCAATCTGCCAGCACTCGTAGTCCCCGACCTTCTTCTTTCTCGGGAGGACGACGTACTGGAACTTCCCCTCGGTCCATTCGGCTCCCTCTTTGAGTTTCGCAAATCCGTCGAAGACGGGGAGTTGAAGGGCCACCGGGTTGGGGGTGCCGTCGTGCGTCTGCAGCAGGTGCGGACGCCGGCCGGCGCCCGGACGATGCGTGGCGTCGACCTCGATCACGCCGTACCGCTCAGGCCAGGCCCAGCCGTCACCCCCTTCATCGACAAGGAACGCCACCTTGCGTCCGCCCGCGTCGATCGGCTGGAGCAGGCAATAGACGTCGAACTTCTTCGCGGGTGTTTCCGCGCCGTTGCGGGCCACCTGCGACAGCGTTCCCGCATAGCGGACTTCCGCGGCCCCGTCGAGTGGTGCGGCGATTGCGGGCGTCAGCAGGAGGGCGAAAAGAGTTGACGTCACGTAATGAACTCCGGGCGGGGCAGGGGGCGGGGGGCGGGACAAAGAATCATCCCAGAACCGCACCAGAGGGGCAAGCAGCGGCGATCGGAACGAATCGAGCGGGCGAAGCAGCGGATTTCTGCATTGCGTGTTGTGGTGGACTGGAGAGACGCCGCGAGCATCACTACGCCGAAGGCGTACAAGCATTCGCGTTCCCCTCCTCGCGGATCGGAAAGAGCGAAGGTAATGCGCTCTCAAGACGGCGGCAGTGAGATGTGGCGTGGGGTTCCCTCGCCAGCCTCAGCCGAGGGCTTTTTTCAAGACGAAGACCACCACCAACGCGATCAATCCGTACCCGACGAACGTTTCGATCTGAGACCTTCCGCCGGGGGCGGGGGTCACTGTCGCGGCGGGTGGTCCTCCGTTGGCTGCGGGATTTCCGGGTTGTGCGGTGGGGTTGGGCGCCGCATTGAAACGCGGTTTCGTCGGAACCCCGAGCTTCCTGGGCTCCTCGGTGTTCTCTTCGGACTCTGTATTGGTCGTCGTCTTCTTCTGCGGCGGGGCGGGGGGGGACGGCCCGACCGCACCGAGAACCTGCGGACCTCCGTTCGAAGTCCGAGCGCCCGCCAATCCATCCACCCGCGCGCGATCCTCAGCAGAAAGTCCCGCATAGGGGAACGACCGTTCGATCTCTCCCACCTGGAACACGACCTGCGACTCCTCCCTTCGGACGAACCGGGCAATCAAGGTCTCGCTGCGGCGATCGGTCCATTTCCGATACCCCTGGGATTCGAGTTCGCTGGTCAGGGTTTCGGTCGAATCCGCAGGGAAGACCGGGCGCTCCTGGTCCGTCTTCAGCAGCTCCTGGACGTATTGGACGTCTTCTCGTGAAAGGATGGCGAGCGGAAGCTTCAATGTGCGATTCGCCCGGGGAACCTTCAGCACCACGACGCCCGGCTCGATCACCCGCTCGAAGGTGCCGGATTGCGACTGTTCGAGCAGGTCGCTCCAGCTGCGGCTCTCCGGAGCCTCGAGGAGCTCGTCGGAGGGGAGCGGAATGCCGTACATGGTCCGCTCCTTCGCGATGCCCGTCACTTCGCCCGCACCGCCCGGTGATGATTGAGGAGGCGTCGGCTGTCCGAGGACCATCGGGCGGGTGCGTCCATTCCGTGGCGTCCGCGCGTCGGACTTTCCGAAGGCGTTCGCCGTGGCGGCGGAGCGGTTGCCGTCCTGGATGGCGCGATCCATGAGTTCGCGGATGGCGCCGTGATTTTTCTTGTCCTTCAACTGTCCGATGATGAAGTCTCGATCGTCGAGACTGAATTCCGTCAGCGGAAAGCTCTTCCGCGTCCCCTTTTCCCTGAGCAGGACCTCCCCGTCCTTTACTCCGGAGAATTCGGCCTTGAGGGTGTTCCCCTCGTGGTCGGTGAACGTTCGGGGCGCGGCGAGAGCGACTGTGGGAATCAACAGCAGGCAGAGTGGTGCGACGGCGCGTGTCATGTTCCCCTCGCGATCCAATGGACGGCCCGGCCAGCAGTCCGCGAGTCTATCTCTCCGCGAACAGATTCGCTACGGACAGTGGACAAAATGCCCCTTTGGATTCGCAGGAACCGGTCGTCATTCCTCGAACAGGACCCCCGTCGATTCGACATTCGGCCCGTCCGCGAAATCGCCGTCTTCCTCGCTGGCGATCGCGGCGTCTCCGGGCGTGAGATCGTCACGGAGTTCATCCAGCGCGTGCTTCGGTTCGTCGACCGTCCTCTGGCGGCTGCGGAGATAGAGGCGAATCGGCACTTCCTTGAAGGGAAGATGCTCGCGGAACACGCCGAGCAGGTAGCGTTTCCAGTGGTCGCTGAAGAGGGCCGGGTCGTTGCACTTGAGGACGATGGTGGGCGGGGCGACCGCCACCTGGGTGGCGAAGAAGACCTTCGGCCGGCGATTCCCCTTGTGGGCAGGCTGGTTCGCCATGACGGCCGCCCGCACGATCTTGTTCAGCTCGTTCGTCGAAACCCGCTCGTTCGCCTGCTTGTAGAGGTTCTGCGCAAGGTTGATGAGTTTGCGGATGTTGCGGCTGTCCTTGGCCGTCACGAGGGCCACGGGGACGTGCCGCATCGAGGCGAACGAATCAAAAAGGTACTTCGACCACTTCTCGGACGTCATCCCCTTTTCGAGGGCCAGGTCCCACTTGTTGACGACGAAGATGCAGGGCTTCGTTCCGTCCTGGATGTCCTGGACAAGCTTCTTGTCGACCTGCGAGATCGTCTCCTGCGAGTCGAACATCATCAGCACGACGTCGGCCCGGCGGATGCTGCGCTGCGCTCGCACCAGCGCGTAGAACTCGATGTCGTTCGCAAGGCTTTTCTTCTTGCGCACGCCCGGCGTGTCGATGGCGAGGATTGTCCTGCCGTCGATCTCGAAGCGGATGTCGATGCTGTCGCGGGTCGTCCCGGCGACTTCACTGACGATGACCCGCTCTTCCCCCGCCAGGGCATTCAGAAAGGTGCTCTTGCCGACGTTCCTCCGACCGACGATCGCCAGCTTCATCTCGGGATCGGCCGCGAGCGAGGCCCCTTCTTCCTGTTCGAGGTCCTGGGCAGCAGGCAGCTGCCCGAGGATGGCTTCGAGCAAATCGTCGCGGTTCCGGTTGGCTTTCACGCTGGTGATGACGAGCGGGCCGTCGAACATGCCGTGGAACTCGTGGATCTCGGCATCGGTCTTGGGCGAGTCACACTTGTTGACGACCAGGAGCCCCGGCTTGGCGAGTTTCCTCAACCTCTCGGACACCGTCACGTCGAGCGGAACGGGCCCCGTCTTGCCGTCAACGACAAACACGATGAGGTCGGCCTCATCGATGCCGACCTGGATCTGGCGCTCGATGTCGTCGCTGAGGTTGTCCGAGTCGACGATGCCGATTCCGCCGGTGTCGATGAGTTCGAAGTAGCGGTCGCCTTCATGCATGAGGTGCGCGACGCGGTCGCGGGTGACTCCGGCGGTCGGGTCGACGATGGAAATCATGCGGCCGGCGAGCCAGTTGAAGACCGAACTCTTCCCGACATTCGGCCGGCCGACGATGACGACTTTGGGGACGGACATGAGGGCGTGTGACCAGGCGAATCGTTGCAGGGACGGACAGACGCGGGCCTTCGGAACAACCGCCCGAATTCCGGCAGCAGGGCCACTTCCCCGCGCGCCTCGTCATGTCGGCCCGGACTTAAGCAAGACCGGGAACCTTCGAGACGAGGCTTTCGTATTCTAGGACTTCGTCGTGGGCCACGAAAGGAGCGACACCCCTGGCTTCGCCGAATGGGTGCATGACAGGGGCGCGGAGCGGACGACAGAGGATCGCGGAATCGCTGCCATCTCAATCATGAGGCGTCACTGCGTCGTGGTCGGTCCTTCGAGATCCTCACCGTGGCCGGCAGAGCAAGAGAACCCCAACGATGAATGACATAACCAAAGTGCCGATGCCGACCAGTCCCAGTTGGGACGGGAGCTTGGACTGCGGCCGGTTCGCGAGAACCGTCCATACCTCGTGCGCTACGTAGCCAACGACGTAGCAGACGACGTATGCGATCAGGAGAAACTCTGGAGCGAATGTCATCGCCGATCTCTTGAGCCTCGCTTCCGGGTGATTTCGTCGGCGTCCTTCGGACGCCGCCTGAAACCATTCGCATCAATGACAGCGCAAGAAAAAACCCGCCGGATCACGACGGGTTCAGGCGATTTCTCAAAATGTCAACTGTGAACTTTGGAACGCGCAGGAACTCATCGCTGCGTAAGACACCCGCAAATGTCGTCGGCCGCAGGTGTGAAGCCGGGGCAGGGGGGCGGACGCATGGTCTTCGGAGACACTCTGGTGAGGCGCAGAAAACCAGAGGATCACTGAGTCTCTGATACGCACTCAGTGTCCGGCGTCGATCCGCGCCATTTCGTCCAGCACAATCGGATGCCATTCCAGGTCGCGGGCGAAACTCTCGACGTAGTTCTTCCGCGCCCAGGTCCGCAGACGAATCTCCCACACAGGATCAACCATCTCCTGGCGGTCTACTCCGGTTTCAATAACGGGAGCGCTGTTCATCCCCGACTTCCTCGGCTTCTGATTGGCAAAGAGCCGGACGCCACCAACACACGATGCCGTCCGCAGACAAGCAAGATCGGCAAAAACATAGCAGACCTTGCGTCAGTTTTCTACACGGCATCACGCAGTTTTGATGCCTTTCACCCAATTTTCTTCCGTCCGCACGGGTTTCGCCCCATCCCGCCACAGGGGAAGCCCTTGCGGACCCGATTGGAAGCTTGTGAGACGCATCAAGGGACGCTAAAGTGATCGTTGCGCCCGTCGGTTTGTCAGATTGACAGACTCCCACGGCTCGATGCTTCGCGCCCGGAGCGTCCCATCGCCCCGCCTGCTCTTGCCCGCCCCGCCGATCCCGGTTCGATCGCTCCTGCCCTGGCCTGTTATGAAAACGATCTCCGCGCGCCATTTCGCCCCCCTTTGTGCGATGCTCCTCGCCGGATTGTGCACGGTCTCTTCGGCGCATGCGGAAGACCTTCCCGCGGCCGACCTTCCGATCGAGCAGGTGATCGACTCGCTGATCAACGCGCAGATGGCGCGGGCGAAGATTACGCCGGCGGCGACGATTGACGATGCGGGGTATATCCGCCGCGTCACGCTTGACCTCGCGGGGCGGCTGCCGACGCTCAATGAATGGACCGCCTACGTTGAGTCGAAAGAGCCAGATAAAAAGTCGAAACTGGTCGACCGACTGGTCGCCAGCCCCGACTTCGTCCACCATCACCGCAACGAGCTCGAATCGCTGCTGATGGAGAGCCAGCAGGATGGCAAGTTCCGCGAGTGGCTGACCAGGGCGGTCAAGGAGAACCGCCCCTGGGATGAGATCTTCCGGCAGATGATGATCGGCAAGGAAGACAACCCCGACGAGCAGCCGGCGCTGGCGTTCCTTAAGCAGCGCGTGCAAAGCCCTGACGACGTGACGAACGACGTCGCGCGGCTGTTCTTCGGCGTCAGCGTCAACTGTGCCAAGTGCCACGACCATCCCCTCGTCACCGACTGGAAGCAGGACCATTACTATGGCTTCCTGTCGTTCTTCAACCGGACTTACAAGACGAAAAAGAACGTCTTGGCCGAGAAGTTCAGCGGCGAGGTGAAGTTCAAGACGACTAAGGGAGAAGAGAAGCTCGCCCGGATGATGTTCATCACCGGGGCGTCGTACGACGAGCCGAAGGTCGAGAAGTCCAAGGAACAGCTCAAGGCGGAAGACGACGAGGTCAAGAAGCAGATAAGCGACGACAAGGCGGGCCCACCGCCGGCCCCGCCGTTCAGCCCGCGGGCCAAGTTCGTCGAGCTCGCCCTGCAGGAAAGCGACACTCCGTTCTTCGCCCGCAACATCACCAACCGCATGTGGGTGCGGATGCTGGGCCGCGGCATCGTCGATCCCCCTGATCAGATGCACTCGGGCAATCCGCCCAGCCACCCCGAACTGCTCGACTGGCTGACCCGCGACACCGTCGCCCACAAGTATGACCTGCGGCGACTGCTCCGCGGCATCGCCCTGAGCGAAGCCTACGCCCGCTCGACGCAATGGACGAACCCCGGCGACACTCCGCCCTACGACCTGTTCGCCCTGGGGCTGGTGCGGGCGTTGACGCCGCGGCAGTACGGAGCCGCACTGGTCATTGCCTCGACGAGCCCGGACCAGTTCCCTGCCGAGATCAAGCCCGAAGACTGGGAGAAGCGCCGCGAAGGAATTGAAGGAGCCGCAGGAAGCTGGGGCGGACAGTTCGAGCGGCCGAACGAGCACTTCCAGGTGCCGGTCGACGAGGCCCTGTTTTTCACGAACAACAAGCGAATCGAGGACGACCTCGTCCGCGACAGCCCCGACCGCCTCGTCGGCAAGCTGAAGTCGATGACCGACCGCCGCCAGCAGATCGACCTCGCCTTCCGCAACGCCCTCGGCCGCGCCCCGTCCGAGGAGGAGGTCGCCGCGTCCGACGCGTTCCTCGAGCAGCGAAAGGATCGCCCGGTCGACGGCATCAAGCAGTTTGTCTGGTCCTTGATTACGAGCCCCGAGGTGCGGTTCAATTATTGAAGATGACCACGAGCGATGGACGTGAAGTCGGGCGTGAACACCGTCGTGCGCCGGGGCGAAGAGTTTTGTCGCACGATTTCAGCAGCGGGGGAGAATCGATGATGGTTCGATTTCTGCTGATCGCACTTCTCTTCGGAGCCATCGTGCCGCGGGAAGCTGGCGCGAACAACAACCTCTTCCTGCCGGGAGACGCCTACTTCCCGACCAGCATCACGGCCGAATTCGTTGCCCGGCTGAAAATGGAGAAGGCTGAGGCTGTCGTCTTCCGGCACAACTCTTATGTAGATGGCGGTTTCTTTTGCGGTTATGCGGGATATGAACAGGCGCGGGTGGCGAAGGCGGATGCCGATTTCCTCGCGAACCTCGCGAAGGCTTATCGGATCGTCCGGTCGGACATCGAACCCCGGACGTTGAGGGAGGACACAACGGACGGCAAGGTCGTGCAGATCGAGACGAACCCGGTCCGTGTAATGTTCTATCCGGAGTCGTTCGAGTTTCCGCGATTTATTCTCGGCCTTCAGTACAACGAAAAATGGGTTCAGGAGACGATGCGGTTCGGCTATGACCGGGACCGCGACGGTATTCACATGACGTGTCCGGTGGATAGCGTGAATGCGATCGTCGCGTGCTGGCGAGATGCCGACCGGGTGGGACCGCTCGATGTCACATTGCCGAAGGTCGAGATTGAACCGGGAAAGGGAGTGGAAAAGCCGATCACGATCAACGGACCGGTCAAGGCGTACGTGCTCGCTTCGGACCCTCTCTCTCGCTATATGGATCCAGGCGAAGGATTTGATGGCATTCTCATCGTCCGGTCGTCTGGCATCACCCGGTTGAACTTTGCTGAAAATGCCTGGAAGGAAGTCGAGGTGAAGGATGATCGCCCGAGTTCAAAATAAGACCTGACCCCGCTTGTCTTTCCGTTAGAGAGTATCGTTTATTCGATACTGACAGGATGAGGGATGAATGGCGGAGGCCATACGATGGTCCAAGCATATTTCTATCTCGCTCTTGGTCGGATTGGTCCCCAGCCCATCGTGACTTTGCCGATTCCTGGCTGGCTCATTGAGGTTTACGCGAGCGGGTCCGGTATTCAGCAGCCTGGAGAGACTGGAATCATTGTCGCTCACCGTTTTGCCTACATTGTTCCGATCCCGACTGGGGTTCTCATCACTCTCGTTGCGTCAACTTGCTTTGCGTTGGTGATCGCTGTTGTTCTGGCAGGAAAATCACTCTTCGCCAATCGCCCTCTCAAAGTTTAGCCCACAAAGCATCAGCTCACGATCACAGACTGTCGTCGTCCGACGCTTGGAGACACCCGACCATGCCCTCTCATAACTTCTGCGGCTCTCCCGATCATCCTGTTTCGCGGCGCGGGTTTCTCGGCGCGGCGGCCGGTGCCGGGGCGTTTGCCGCCAGCATGACGACGCTCGACCTGCTCAAGAACCCCTCGTTCGCCAGCGAGGTCAAGAAGCAGGACAAGCGGGTCATTCTTCTATGGTTGGCGGGCGGCGCGAGTCAGTTCGAGACGTGGGATCCGAAGCCGGGTAAACGCACCGGCGGTCCGTTCCGGGCCATCCCCACCAACGTCGCCGGCACGCACGTCTGCGAGCTGATGCCGAAGATGGCCCAGCGGATGGACACCACCGCCATCATCCGTTCGCTCAACACCAAGAACGCTGACCACGGCGGCGGCACCGATCTGATGGAAACCGGCCGCGCCAAGGAACCGGGCCTCACCTTCCCGGACCTCGGTGCGATGTGCGCCCGCGAACTCGGCCGCGCCGACAGCCAGGTTCCCGACTACGTCTCGATGTACACGCAGACTGAAGGGCGTCACAAGGGGGGCTCGGGCTTCCTCGGCGCCCGCTACGCTCCGATGTTCCTCTCCGACAGCATGGTCCCGCCCAACATCCACCGCCTCGACACGATGTCGGACGTCGACCACAAGGAGCGGCTCGACCTGCAGAAGCTCCTCGCCAAGCGATTCGCCCAGGGGCGGCAGAGCAGCGTCGTCGGCAGCCACGGCTTCGCCTACCAGCGGGTCCGCGGAATCATGGCGAGCGAGAAGCTGTTCGACGTCAGCGACGAATCGCAGTCGGCGAAGGAGAAGTACGGGCCGACGATGTTCGGCGAGCAGTGCCTCATCGCCCGCCGGTTGTGCGAGGCGGGGGTGCCGTTCGTCAAGGTCGCCCGGGCGTGGTGGGACAGCCACGGCCAGAACTTCGAGACGCACCGCGAGTTGTGCGCCGACTACGACCACTGCATGTCGAC
>JADZEF010000302.1 GCA_020850695.1 Planctomycetaceae bacterium
CGACGGTCCTGGCGACCGGCAGACCACTGGCAAATCAGCCGACGGCTGCCAATCGCTCGCCAATGTGTGGCAATTGTCGATCCCATGTCACGCCGGACAAGTAAACTGAGATACAGAATTCATCGTCGCGGGGATAATTCGCCGTTATTCGACGCGTCGGCGCTCCCCGTGCCAGGTTTTCCGACTCGTTTCATCAAAAAGTGGTAGAAGTGTGGTAGTCGACTTAACCGGGGGATTCTAATTTCTGCTCGGGCAGAAACTTCACACGACTCCAATGCTTCTTTCGAGCATCCGTCGTGATGGCATCCGAATAGAGGTGGAACTCACGGTCGGCAGCCCGCAGCCGCCGCATGAACTGTCGGCTGCACGGTCGAGCCCCGCCACACGAAGTACGGCGTGAACCGGAAGACCTGCTTCCCCGATTCGCAGAAGGACTCAAGGCACCGGAGGTCCTCGGGATCTAGATCAGCGAAGAGGTGGCGGCCAAGCTCAAGGATACGGTCACACAATCTCGCGAATGACCTTTCCCTCAACGAAGGTCAGCCGCTCGTCGCGTCCCAGGTGCGGGTAGGTGAGTTTGTGCTGGTCGAGGCCGAGCTGGTGCAGGATCGTCGTGTGAATGTCGCGGAAATGATAAGGCCGTTCCGCGGCGCGGAGTCCGATGGCATCCGTGGCGCCGACGACCTGGGCCCCCTTGACGCCGCCCCCCGCCATCCACATCGTGAAACCGAGATTGTGATGGTCACGTCCGCGACCTGATTGGGCTTCCGGCGAGCGGCCGAACTCGCCCCCCCACAGCATCAGGGTACTATCGAGCAACCCGCGGCGTTTGAGGTCCTTGAGCAGCCCGGCCACCGGCTTGTCGGTTTCGGCCGCCTTCCGCAGGTGGTTCTCCTCGATGTCGTCGTGCGCATCCCACTGCAGATTGCCGGGACCGCCGCCGGAGACGACGCAGACGAATCGCACGCCGCTCTCGACGAGCTTCCGCGCGAGCAGGCATCGGCGGCCGTAGTCGTCCGTCGGCTGGGCGTCGATGCCGTACAGATCCCGCGTCTCTTTGGTTTCGCGCGACAGATCCAGCAGTTCGGGGGCTTCTGTCTGCATCCGGAACGCGAGATCGTAGGCGCTGATCCGGGCGTTGAACTCCTCATCGGCCGGGTCGAGCGTCGATTCGTTCAACTCGCGAATCAGCCGGAGCGTCCGGTCCCGCTGGCTGCGATCGACGCTGCGCGGCAGATCAAGATTCAGGACGGGCCGGTCGCCGGGGCGGAACATCGTCGGCTGGTAGCTGGCGGGCAGGAAACCATGCGAGTACATCGGCTGCCCCGCCTCCAGCGCCCCGCGCGGATCGGTCATGACGACGTACGCAGGAAGCGACCGGCTTTCCGATCCAAGCCCGTACAACATCCACGACCCCATGCTGGGAAAGCCGGGGACGGTGCGGCCGGAGAACAACTCGTACTGCGCGGCGGAGTGGACGACCATGTCTCCATGACACGACCGCAGCACGGCGATGTCGTCGATGCAGCCGGCGGTGTGAGGGAACAGGTCGGAGACCTCGATGCCGTTCTCGCCGTATTTCTGAAACGTGCGCCGCGTGCCGAGGAGACGGGCGTCCTTCGCGATGAACTGATACCTGGCCTCGCCGAACTCGGCAGGGCGCGGCTGTCCGCTGAGACGGTTCAGCAGCGGCTTGGGGTCGAACGTCTCGATGTGACTCGGTCCTCCCGCCATGAACAGGAAGATCACCGAGCGGGCCTTCGGAGGATGATGCGGAGCGATTGGCGACAGCGGACTGGCGCCGGCTTGCTCTTCCGAAAGCAGCGACGCCAGGGCCAGCCCGCCGAAGCCGCAGCACGCGTCGCGGAAGAACGTGCGGCGCGTGCGCGGGAAGTGCGCGAGAGAGTCGCGGATTATGCTACGGGACATACAGAAACCCGTTGAGGTTGAACACCGCGAGCGCGAACTCGCGGACCGGCTGGTCTTCGAGGAACCGGAGCGCCAGCGTTCGTTCGGCCACCGTGGGCGGGCGCCCCAGCGCCAGCCGGAACGCACGGCCGACGAGTCGATCCCGGTCCCCGCCGCACTCAGCCTGCAGCCGTCGTGCGAATGCCTCGGCCAGGTCGTTCGACAGAGTTCCGTTCATCAGCTCGAGCGCCTGCGGCGCATGGGTGCTGGACTGCCGCCGCGCGCAGCTCGTCTGCAGTGCGGGCGCATCGAGGATCTCGAAGAACGGCAGCCGCAGGTTGCGCTTCGCCAGCAGATAGATCGAGCGGCGGTCGTGCTCGCGCGGATCGTGGGTGACGGTCCACTGCGCCGGCTTGTAGAGGAGCTTCACCAACTCCTCATCAACCGGAATGATGACGCTGGGCCCCCGCACCTTCGGGTTGAGGCGACCCGACGCGGCCAGCATGGCGTCACGAGCCTCCTCCGCCGACAGACGCCGGCGTGGGAACTTCCAGAGGAATCGGTTGTCGGGATCAATCACCTGAGGCGAGTGATCCGCAGGCCGCGAACTGGAAGTGATTGAGGAATGCATCTCGTCGGCAGTCGAGCTCTGCCGGTAGGCGCTCGACAGCACGATCAGCCGGTGGAGCGGTTTCAACCGCCAGCCCCCCTCGACCAGCGTCGCGGCAAGCCAGTCGAGCAGTTCCGGGTGAGTCGGGCGCTCGCCCTTAAGTCCGAAGTCGTTCGACGTGCGAACGATTCCGGCTCCGAAGTGTTGCTGCCAAAGCCGATTGACGAGGACGCGCGCTGTCAGCGGGTGCTCGGGCGCCGTCAGCCACCGCGCCAACCGCGTCCGCGGATCGCGGATGTCGGCCGGCAGCTCTGCCGTCTCGTCCGACGCCAGGACGCTGAGCGGACGAGGTCCGACCGCGTCCCCCTTATTCTCCCAGACGCCCCGCCGCAACACGTGGATCGGAGTTCTCTGTACGGCGTTCTGCGTCGCCGGAATGATTGCCGGCGGGGCAGGAAGCGCATCTTCGAGCTCTTCGACTTTCTCGCTCAGCCGCGCCTTCTCCACGCCGGTCAGCCCCTGAACCTCTTTCTTCAGCCGCTGAATCTCACTCTTGATCCGCTGCGTTTCCGCCTCCCACGCCCTCTGCTCCGCGGGCGTCGCCAGCGAAACATTGTGCTCTTCCGTCGCGGCGAAGTAGGCCTGAAGTCGGTAGTAGTCCTTCTGGGAGATCGGCTCGAGCTTGTGGTCGTGACACCGCGCGCAGCCGACTGTCATCCCGAGGAACGCCACGCCGATGATGTCGGTTCGCTCGGTCAGCACTTCGTTCCGGCTGAGGGCGATGTCCGGGTTCCCGGCGTTGCGTCGCACGGCGCCGAGCCGGTGGAAAATCGAGGCCGAAAGGAACTCGGTGTTTTCGGGCTCGATCTCGTCTCCGGCGATCTGCTCGATCACGAATCGGTCGAACGGCTTGTCGGCGTTGAGCGAGTCGATGACATAGTCGCGAAAGCGCCAGGCATCCGGGATGTGTCGGTCGTACTCGTAACCTTCGGACTCGGCGAATCGGACGACGTCGAGCCAGTGCTGCGCCCAGCGCTCGCCATAGTGCGGACTGGCCAGCAAGCGATCGACCACCCGTTCGAAGGCGTCCGGCGATTCGTCTTCGACGAACGCATCGATCTCCTCCGGCGACGGCGGGAGACCGAGAAGGTCAAACGTCACGCGGCGAATCCACTGTTGCCGCGCAGCAGGCCGGGCAAACCGCCAGTGTTCGCGCTGCAATCTCTCCAGCACGAACGCATCGATCGGATTGGCCACCCGGTCGTGCGCCTCGACGACCGGAGGGACTGCCTTTCGGACCGGCTGGAACGACCAGTGCTTCCGCGCCTCCTTCATCTCTGGCGCGCTGCCGGCGGACTGCTCCTCGCGCGGGTCAGGCGCCCCGAGTTCGACCCACCGGATGAAGTCCTCGATGGTCTGTCGCGGCAGCCTGGGTTTGTCGGGGGGCATCTCGCGGCCCCCTTCGTGACGCAGGGCGTCAATCAGAAGGCTTGCGGCCGGTTTGTTCGGGACGATCGCCGGACCGCTGTCGCCGCCGCGCCGCATCGCCTGCTGCGAATCGACCCGCAAGCCTCCCTTCGCACCGGCAGCCCCGCCCGAATGGCAGCCGAAACACTCTTTCTTGAGGACCGGCTCGATCCGTTCCGAGAACAACCGCTGTCCCTCATCCGTTTCAGCAGCGGATCCCGAGTGCGGCGCCAGCGACGTCCAGACGCCAAGGACGACGGCGACTCGAAGCACGAAACCCGGTTTGCGACGCTCGGTCATCGATTCGCCTTGCCGAAGAGAACGCGTCCGAAAGGAATCGTGCATGCCCGGGCCATGCCGGCGCGAAGGCCCGTGTCACTTCTCCGTCTTCTCCTCCAATTCCTTGACGGTCGTCTGATGCTGAGACCAGGCGGCTTCCTGCAGCTCCTTGGCGACTTCGGCCGGAATGCTGTCCGGCGCGGCCAGACCGACCGGACTTCGTTCGGTGAGCGCGCTGTAGATCATGCACGAGTAGAGGTAAGACCCCCAGAGCCCGGGGTGGGCGCGGTCCTTTGCGAACAGGCTTTCGAGCCGCTCCGTCGAGGGTTTGTCGCCGAAGTAACGGATGTAGGCGCGGCTCGCATCGACGACGGAAGCGTCGAGTTCCCTCCCCATCATCAGGTGGAGCCGGTGCTGTCGTTCGAACCCCGCCGGATAGTCGCTCAGAATCGACGCCGTTCCGAACAGCACCGTTTTCGCCCCGTTCTCCTTGATCAGGTCATGGAACTGCTTCGCGTAGGGTCGAAAGGCCGGTTCCTTGACGAAATAGATGTCCTGCAAGACGACGTAGTCCCACGAACCGCCTGCAATCTTGCCGCGCGCGGTCTCCGGCCCCGTTCCCGCTTCCCAGTGCGACTTGAGCGACGCCCCACCTTTGACGCAGCCGGCAATCCGGATGGGGCGTCCCTCCTTGTCCGACGAGGCGAGCTTCTCGATCAGTTTCTCGTTGACGATCGTTGGACACTGGCTGTTGCCGATCAGCAGGACTTTCAGCGGTTTCTGTTCGGCATCCTTGTCAGAGGCATCGGAGACAGCCGGCGTCGCCAACAGGAGCAAGAGAGCCCACGTCATGGAAGAGAAGTGCATCAGCGTGTGCTCCGGGGCGACGGCGTGAAGATGGGGTGATTATCCCAGATTGTCCTTTGATTCCAACTCCCGCAATGTCTTCTTCACATCGCCAAATCCTTCCCGGCTGGCGCGCGAGCGGCGATGCGGCCTGGAACGATCCCGGACAGGAGCAGGTCAGCAAACGGGTCGGAGAGACGTTCGTCGTCCAGACGCGACGATATACTGCGAACTGGCTTCCGCTGGCCTGAAACGATGGGTTGCTGGAGGGGCCTCGTATGATCCGCGGCGTCGTTCGTTCACATCGTCGGCGGTTTCTGAGAACGGTCGCCGCTCTCGGAAGCGGGCTCTTCGTGTCCGGCCGCCTCGAGGCGCGGACGCCTCCTGCGCCCGAATCCGGGAAGAAGGTGGCGGCCATCGTGACCAACTACCGGCGCTAAAGCGTGCGTGGCGAAGGACGAATATGAATGCCTGCGAGGCAACCGGCGTCGCACCGGATTCGCATCGCCGGGCGGAATTCGGGGCGGACGGAAGACCCCCGGAACGGAATCATGTTCTTGTGCTCAGCCAAAGACTTCCGGGATGACTTGACCGCCGTTGACCGTCACCATCTCCCGGCGGTTGTTCCGTTCGAAGAACAGGCGGTGCTGATCGAGTCCGAGGGCGCGGAGCAGCGTGGCGTGCAGGTCGTTCGGATGAATCGGACGCTCGATCGCCGCATAGCCAACCGGGTCCGTGGCGCCGACGACCTGTCCACCGCGCACACCGCCCCCCGCGAGCCACATCGAATAACCGGAGGGAGAATGGTCGCGGCCGGGCTTGTCGGCTCCCGTCTGTGCGGTCGGCGTGCGCCCGAATTCGCCTCCCCAGATGATGAGCGTCTCCTCGAGCAATCCGCGGCACTTCAGGTCCGTCAGGAAGGCGGCGATCGGCCGGTCGGTCGCGCCGCACTTCTTCGTATGGTTTCCGAGGAGGTCGGTGTGAGCATCCCAGCCGCCGCTGCGGATCTGGATGAACCGCACTCCGCGTTCGACCAGCCGCCGCGTCATCAGGAAGATGCGGGCGTATTCGTCGGTGGTTTTGTCGCCGAGTCCATAGAGCTCGTGCGTCGCCTGAGATTCCTGGGCAAGGTCGAACGCTTCCGGGGCGGCCGTCTGCATCCGGAAACCGAGCTCGTACGATTCGATTCGCGCCTCGAGATCGGAGGGTTCCAGCTGTTCCGCGAGCCGCCGGCGATTGAGATCGGTGAGGAAATCGAGCTGCGCGCGGCGCTGTCCGGCCGTCACGCCCTCGGGAAGCGACAGGTGCGGTATCCCCCTGGCGACGTCGACCATCGTCCCCTGGTAGCGGGCCGGCAGAAAGCCCGCGGCGATGGCCGGCGGACGGATCGTTTCGCCGGTCTTGAAGACGATGAAGCCCGGCAGGTTGCGGTTCTCGCTTCCGAGGCCGTACGTCAGCCATGCGCCGAGGCTCGGGCGGTCGCCGAGCAGCGAACCGGTCATCGAAAGGTACTCGGCCGGCGCATGGATGGGAGAATCGTGCCGGCAGCTTCGGAGAATGCACAGGTCGTCGACGCAGCGGGCAAGGTTCGGGAAGAGCTCGGAGATCTCAAGACCGCTCTCGCCGTGACGTTGGAATCTCCACGGGCTCGGCAGCAGATTTTCCAACGGCGAACGGGCGATGCGGGGGACGTTCCGGGCGATCGATTCGGGAACCGGCTTCCCCGCCAGCCGCGCGAGCTCGGGCTTCGGGTCGAAGGTGTCGACCTGTCCTGGCCCGCCGCCGAGGAAGATGAACACGACGTTCCGTGCCGTGGGGCGGCAGTGCGCCGGCGGCGAGCTCGGCAGGTTCGGTGCGGCCGTCTCCGCGAGCAGGCCATCGTCAGCGAGGAGCCCGGCGAGCGCCAGCGAACCGAATCCGAGCGTCGAGCGCGCGAGCATGTCGCGCCGCGAGAATGCGAGTCGGGGAAGTGGTGACGTCGGAAAGGTCATGACCGCTTCACTCCACGAACGCGAATTCGTTCAGGTTGAGCAGCGACTGGCACAGAAACTGAAGCGGCGACACAGTGCCTCGGGGCCCGGCCTCGGTGTTCGAGACGCCGTCGGTGACTCGTACCCAGAGGGTCTCGGCTGCGGCGCGCTCCTCAGCCGTCGGTGGTCGGGACAGCACTCGGCGGAAGGCGGCCTCGATCTGCCCCGCGCGATCGCTCTCGGCCAACCGTTCCACGTCGGCGGCCAGCGTTCGGGCGCGTTCCATGAGAAACGGGCTGTTCAGCAGGTAGAGCGACTGGAGCGGCGACGTGGAGGCCGTGCGGACCGCCGTGCTGGCGGAACACTCGTTCGGACCGTCGAACAGCCTCTGCATCTCCGGGGGCTGGCCGCGGCGCTGGAAGAGATAGAGGCTCCGACGATGCGACGTCTCACGCTGATCGAGCGGCACGCTGGGACCTCCCGCGGTCAGATCCAGCTCGCCACTGACGGCGAGAGACGCATCGCGCAGCGTCTCGGCCTCGAGACGCCGCGGAACCCAGCGAGTCACCAGGCGGTTCTCCGGATCGAGCGCCCGCCGCTGCGCGGCGACGGCCCGCGCCTCGGTCGATCCATTGTCAGCGGGCCCCAGCCGAAATGCGGCCGACGTGACGATCAGGCGCTGGATGTGCTTCGTGCTCCAGCCATGATCGATGAGTTCCGCCGCGAGCCAGTCGAGCAGCTCCGGGTGCGATGGCCGCGCGCCGCGGATGCCGAAATCGTCGGGCGTGGCGACGAGCCCCGAGCCGAAATGATGCTGCCAGAGGCGGTTGACCCAGACGCGCGCCACGAGCGGGTTGCGAGAGTCGGTCATCCAGTCCGCCAGTTCCCGCCGCGTTCGCCGGTGCGGTGCACTCGATTCCTTTGTGGGCGAGGAACTCAATTCGTGGGGTGAGTCCGCCCTGCTCAGGATCTCCGGCCAGCCCGGGACGACGTCGGGGCCGATGTTGTGGACGTCGCCGCGAACCATGACGTAGGTCCGGAGCCGCGCCAGATCGTCCGGCTCAAACGGAAGCGGATAGAATCCGAGACTCGGCAGCACGTCGAGCCGATGGGGGCTCGTCGAAGGTGCATAGAAGGCGAAGGTCTGCGGTGCCGGCGGCGACAGCTGCTCGAGCGAGACAATCTTTTTCTTCAGCTCTTCGTACAGTTTGCGGTCGGCTTCGGGGATGTACTTTTCGACTCCGTTGGGCGTCTTCTGGAACCGCAGGCTCGCCTTTCGCGCCAGCAGCTCCTGGGGAACGGAGCGCTGATCTGCCGGCGTATCAATCGCAGTCCGCTCTTCGTCGGTCAGCTTGTCGCTTTCGCTCGCGACCATCCGGCGGCGGGCCGCCTCGAAAATCGCTTCCTTGAGCGCGACCGCCGGGGTCAGCTCCGGAGAAGACTTTGCCGCATAGTCGCGATTCAGCGCCGCGTTGCGGAGCCGGACGTTGACCGGCATGCCCCTTGCAAAAAAGGCATGCAGGGCATAGTAGTCTCGGGCCGACAGGGGATCGAATTTGTGGTCGTGACACTGGGCGCAGTGCAGCGTGAGGCCGAGAAAGGCGCTGCCGACCGTGTTGACGACGTCGACGGTGACGTCGTTCCGCTGCAGCCACTTGTCCTCCTCGTTGCTGCTGATGCGGGCCGCCGCGAGAAACCCCGTGGCGATCAGATTCTCGTCCGACTCGTCGGGGAGCTCATCGCCCGCGATCTGCTGACGGAGAAAGGCATCGAACGGCTTGTCGGCGTTCAGGCTTTCGACGACGTAGTCGCGGTAGCGCCACGCCGACGCTCGGGGATGGTTGCTCTCGAATCCCTCGGACTCGGCCCAGCGGGCGAGGTCGAGCCAGTGCCGGGCCCAATGCTCTCCGTAGCGCGGCGATTGCAGCAGCCGGTCCGCGAGGCGCTCGACCGCCTCAGGGCGTTCGTCGGCTGCGAAGTCGTCGACGTCATTCCGGGACGGCGGCAGTCCCCACAAGGTCAGGGACATCCGGCGGATCAATGTCCGGCGGGTGGCTTCGGGCGCGGGCGTCAGGCGCCGCCGCACGTGCCGGGCCGCCAGGAATCGGTCGATGGGATTGCGGCACCAGCCCTCGCTCGCTGCCGGAACGGCGGGCCGTTCGACGGGCCGGAAAGCCCAGTGCTGTAGAGGGTCGTCCGACTCGGGCAGCAGATCGCGGTCCCACGCGAGGCCCCCGTCGATCCAGCGCCGCAGTCGTGAAACCTCCGCGTCCGTCAGCCGCGGTCCCTCCGGGGGCATCACAATCTTCGCATCGCGCCCGCTGACGACTTCGATCAGCCGGCTCTCCTCGCTCTTTCCCCGCACAACCAGCGGCCTCTCGGACTGGGCCCCGAGCAGCTCCGACTTCACGTCGAGCCGGCGCCCGGCTTCGGCGGCCCGCCCCTGATGGCAGCGGAAGCATTTGTCCTTCAGCAGGGGGACAATGTCGCGGCCGAAATCGACATCGGGCGACGACTCACCGGCGGGCAGCAGCGCAGCCGGCAGGATCATCACCAGGAAGGCGATGAACGATACACCGACCACTGTCGATCGTCGGAGTGCGATCATTGCAGATGTCGATCCGCGCATTGCGGGTACGTTCCACAGAATAGTCCGGACCGTTCGAACATATCATGTGAGGAGGGTGCATGCCAAACACGCAAGCTCTCTGGCATCAGCTGGTAGTGGTACAGTTTGAACTTTTCCCGGAAATCGAGCGGCACGGGAGTGGCTACGCCAGCAACCCGATGTAGAAGACCCCGCTGGCATACCACAGGAGCAAAGCAGCGAGGAAAACGACGGAAGTCGACACGGTGTGGGAACGGAAGTTGTGGGGCGGAAGCTGGTGGAAAGCCTTCGCAATCCGACGCTCATTTCGAACAATCTGGCAGAGGCGGTCTTTGCGGTGCGGCTGCGGTCCTTCCGTGACGCGATCGCGCCGGCGCTGGTCAATGAAGACCGGGAGTTTGCCGAGACTCACTGGTCCGATGCACTCTCGTCAGCCGGTCCGACTCGTGCCAGGGGGGGCGAACGGTTCGGCTCGCGGCTTGTCGATTCACGCACCGTGGAGGTGCGGGTTCCGCCGGAGCAGGCATTCGCTCCGATCCGCCGCATCGGTGGACGCACCGGCTGGTATTACGGGAACTGGCTCTGGTCGCTGCGCGGATTCCTCGATCTGCTTGTCGGCGGAGTGGGCGTGCGGCGCGGGCGGCGCGACGTGGAGAAGGTGCGTGCCGGCGACTCGCTCGATTTCTGGCGTGTGGAGATCTACGAACCCGATCGCCGGCTGCGACTATGATCTCAGAGCCGCGGCGTCGATGCCAATGCGAGGTCGGTGACGAATTCATCCTGGGAATCGAGTTGGTGGTCCGCTCCGGTCCGAGAGTGCCCATCGGCCTCGGATCGAGGACCAACCGGCGGATGCGACGTTTTCGCTCCTCCGCCGGCCCGGCGACGCGCCGGAGATACTTCCACTCCTCTTTCTTCTCCTTCTGGACATGCTCACCCCATACATCCCGCACCTGCTGGCATTATCGGCCAACTCGCCTTACTGGCACTCGGCCGATACGGGCCTGTCTTCCTGTCGTGCGGCGCTTTACAACCTGCTCCTGCACGCGGGGCTCCCCCCCCTACTTCGACGACTGGCAGGAGTTCTCCAACTACTGCGGCGTCATGGAGGATTGCAAAGTCATGCGTTCGTTCAAGGACGTGTACTGGGACATCCGGCCTCGGCCGGACCTGGGAACCGTCGAGTTCCGCATTTGTGACATGCCATCCCTGACATCCCCTTGGGAGCAGGCAGAGTGACTCTTGCAAAGATTCTCTACTTCCTCGATCTGCTCGGGGTCGCTGTGTTCGCGACCAGCGGCTCTCTTGCAGCCGGTCGCAAGCGTCTTGATCTGCTGGGAGTCGCGGTCATCGCCACAGTGACCGCCATCGGCGGCGGCACGACGCGCGACCCGCTACTGAATCGGCACCCGGTCTTCTGGATCGACGACCCAACTTACCTCATTGTCAGTCTGGCGGCCGCTTCGATGACGCTCGTTTTCCGGCACTTCCGCAAGCCACCCGGCACGTCGTTGCTCATCGCCGATGCGCTGGGGCTGGCCCTGTTCACGATTATCGGCGCCCGGATCGCGTAGGAGCGGAATCTGCCCGGAGTCATCGTGGTGCTCATGGGAACGATCACAGGGGCCGCGGGCGGTTTGCTGCGAGACGTTCTCACTGCCGAAAGTCCGGTGTTGTTGCGCCAGCCGGATCTGTATGCGACCGCGGCGATCGCCGGCGCGACCGCCTAACTCGTGCTCCAGTCCGTCGGAATGGATCGGACGTTTGCGGCGCTGCTGGGCGTCGCCACAGTAGCCGGACTGCGTCTGGCCGCTATCCTTTGGGGAGTCCGACTTCCTGCCTTTCCCGTGCCGGATAAAAAGGAACAAACTCCGTCAGCCTGACTTTCGTCGTCTCAAGAATTCTTCTCAGGACTCTGTCCGGAAAGCGCACGGAACGGCATGACGGTCGCGATCCTCTCCGGATTCGTTCTGGCGCTTCTGGCCCCCACGCTCCAACGCGTGGCGGACCGCAGGGCGGGTTGGGCCCTCGCGCTGTTGCCGCTGATTCTCAGCCTCTATTTCGCGACCTTTCTGAAGGCGATCGGATCCGGCGAAGTCTTCCACGCCCGTCATGAATGGGTGCCCTCATTAGGGATCCATCTCTCCTTCACCCTGGATGGTTTGAGCCTCCTGTTCGCGCTGCTGATCAATGGCATGGGAGTGCTGGTGCTCGTCTACGCGGGGGGGTATATGGCCGGGCACCCCGAGCTGGGACGGCTCTACGCCTTCCTGCTGATGTTCATGGCGTCGATGCTGGGTCTCGTCCTCGCCGACAGTCTCCTCGTGCTGTTCGTGTTCTGGGAGCTGACCAGCTTCAGCTCATACCTGCTGATCGGTTTCGACCACGACCGTGCGGATGCACGCGCAGCCGCTCTGAGGGCGCTCCTGGTGACCGGTGGAGGCGGCCTGGCACTGATGGCAGGCCTCCTGCTTCTCGGGCAGGCGGGAGGGAGCCTCGAGCTCTCCTCGCTCACCACGCAGGCCGACACGCTCCGCGAGCACCCGCTGGCTACCCCGGCGCTCCTGTTGATTCTGGTGGGCGCGTTCACCAAGTCGGCGCAGTTTCCGTTTCACTTCTGGCTTCCCTCTGCCATGGAGGCACCGACGCCCATCAGCGCCTATCTCCACTCGGCCACGATGGTCAAGGCGGGCGTATATCTGTTGTCGCGATTGAGCCCCGTCTTCGCTGGCAGCGACGTTTGGATTGGGACATTGACCGTTGTTGGCGGCCTCACGATGTTGATGGGTGGCTGGCTGGCGCTGCTTCAATCGGACCTCAAGCGCATCCTGGCCTACTCGACGGTCAGCGCCCTGGGCACGCTGACGATGTTCCTTGGGATTGGCGGGCCGTTGGCGGTCCAGGCCGCGATGGCGTTCCTTCTGGGGCACGCCTTGTATAAGGGGGCTCTCTTTCTCGTCGCCGGAGCGGTAGATCATGAAACCGGCACGCGCGATGTCGACCGTCTGAGCGGGCTCCGACGCGCCATGCCCTTCACCGCCCTGGCGGCGGGGATCTCTGCCCTGTCGATGGCGGGGCTGCCCCCGCTCTTCGGATTCATCGCCAAAGAGCTCTCGTACGAAGCGACCCTCGGCGCGGCATGGTCCACATGTGTAACCACCGCGGCCGTCGTGACAAACATCCTGCTTGTGGCAGCCGCCGGCGTGGTTGGCCTTCGGCCATTTCTGGGACAGACTCTTCCGACACCGAAGCCTGCTCACGAAGCGCCGCTCAGCCTCTTGCTCGGACCATTGACGTTGTCGGTCGTCAGCATCGCCTCCGGACTCATCCCGGCGATGGGCGTGAATGAATTGCTCTCTGCAGCCAGCACGTCGGTCCTCGGACAACCTGCGGACATCGACCTGGCCCTCTGGCACGGAGTGACGCCGGCGCTGGGACTGAGTGCCATCACGCTATTGGGCGGCGTCGGCGTCTTTGCCTCACGGGGTCTGGTGCGAAAGTCGGCATCCTGTTGCGGCAGAGTTTCGAGCTGGGGTCCTGCCGGCTGGTACGAGCTCGCCTTGCGGAGGATGAACGGGCTCGCCGTCGGCCAGACGCAGCTGCTCCAGAGCGGATATCTGCGTTACTACCTGATGATGACCGTCGCCGCGACGGTCGGACTGACGGGCTATGCGCTTCTGGGCCGCGGAACTCCGGCCACGGCGTGGAACTGGTTCGACGTCAAATTCTACGAAGTCGGCCTGGTGGCGCTCATGCTGCTCGCCACTCTGGGAGCCCTCCTGTTGAAATCACGGCTTGCGGCGGTCGCGTCACTCGGAGTCGTCGGTTATTGCGTGTCGCTGGTGTTTGTTCTGTACGGCGCGCCGGACCTCGCGATGACGCAGTTTCTGGTCGAAACGCTGACCGTCATCCTGTTCGTGCTGGTGTTCTACCATCTGCCGGAGTCGCGGATTGTCTCGGAAACGTCTGCCCGGTGGCGGGACGCGGTACTGGCTCTGGTCACCGGGGTTCTGATGACGGCGCTCGTGCTGGTCGGCACCCCGGAGAACTACCCGCCGATCTCGGAGTATTTTGTCGAGCACAGCGTCACCCGAGGGCACGGCCGCAACATCGTCAACGTGATCCTCGTCGACTTCCGGGGACTGGACACGCTCGGAGAGATCACGGTTCTCTCGGTGGCCGCCGTTGGCGTGCACGCGCTTCTGAAATTGCGACGGAGGTCTGACTCCGGCAGCGAGACGAGTGTCGCGGGGCCCGCTCCGGTGGAAGCCGCCGGAATGTTGACGCAGAAGACGCCGATGGGCGAATTGCACCAGGAAGACCGTGACGCCGGCGACGACCGACGCGGCTCATCTCCGATCCGCGAAGGAGACAAACCGTGACGTCCCTCATCCTGCGCACCGCAACCCGATTTCTGCTGCCGTTGCTTGTCCTCTTCTCCCTTTTCCTTCTGGTGCGCGGCCACCACGAACCGGGGGGAGGCTTCAGCGGCGGTCTCGTCGCGGCGGCGGCCTTCGTGTTGTATGGACTCGCTTTCGGGATCGCCGAGGTCAGGAAGGCTTTGCCCCTCGACCCTCGAACGCTGATCGGAAGCGGACTGTTGATTGCTGTCACGAGCACCACCTTTTCCCTCTTTGCGGGCCAGCCGCTGATGACCAGTCTGTGGTGGAAAGTCGCCATTCCCGGATTCGGCGACCTCGACCTGGGAACGCCGCTGCTGTTCGACCTGGGGGTCTATCTCGCCGTTGCGGGGGTGACACTCCTCATCATTCTTCCGCTGGCGGAGGAGTAACATGTCGACCCTCCTGGCCATCGTCGTCGGTTGCCTGTACGCCGCGGGCGTTTACATGATGCTCCGCCGCAGCCTGTTCAAGCTGATCCTCGGACTCGTGTTCCTCTCTCACGGGGCCAACCTGTTGATCTTCACAGTCGGAGGACTCACGCGGGGTCGACCTCCCGTCGTGCCTCCGGGTGCGACAGGGCTCGCCGTCCCTTCCGCCGACCCACTCCCGCAGGCGCTCATCCTGACAGCCATTGTCATCGGATTCGCCGTGCTGGCCTTCTCTCTCGCCTTGTTCCATCGCGGGTATCAGACGTTCGGCAGCGACGACCCGGACGACCTGAAGGTGAGCGACCAATGACCCACGTGTTGCTCGTCTTGCCTCTGCTGATTCCACTGACGACGGCCGCTGTGTCGTTGCTGGCGTGGCGCGGGATCGCATTGCAACGCGTCCTGGCAGTCGCCGGAGCCGCGGCGCTGCTGTGCGCGGGAGTGGCACTGCTCGCGTACGTCTGGAAGAACGGCATCTGCACGACCCAGGCCGGAGCGTGGCCGGTTCCTTTCGGCATCACGCTCGTCGCCGATCTGTTCAGCGCCCTGATGGTGGTGCTGGCCGGCGTGGTGGGACTGGCGGTCGTCGTGTTCTCCCTCGGCAGCATCGATCGGGGACGCGACGCCTTCGGCTACTACCCCCTGGTCCACTCGCTGCTGCTGGGGGTCTGCGGGGCCTTCCTGACCGGCGATCTCTTCAACTTATATGTCTGGTTCGAGGTCATGCTGATGTCGTCCTTCGTGCTTCTGGCGCTCGGGGGTGAGCGACCGCAGCTGCACGGAGGCATCAAGTACGTCACCCTGAACCTCGTGTCGTCGGCTGTGTTCCTTGCCGCGGTCGCCATGCTTTACGGCCTCACCGGCACGCTGAACATGGCCGACCTCGCCCGCAAGCTGGCAGGCATTCAGCAGCCCGCTCTGGTGAGCGCCGTCGGGATGCTGTTCCTCATCGCCTTCGGCATCAAGGCGGCTGTGTTTCCGTTGTTCTTCTGGCTGCCGGCCTCGTACCACACGCCCCCCGGAGCGGTGTCGGCCCTGTTTGCCGGCCTGCTGACCAAGGTCGGCGTCTACGCCCTGATTCGCGTCTTCACCCTGATTTTCGTCGGGGAAATGTCCTTCACCCACCTGCTGATTCTCGTCCTCTCCGGCCTGACGATGGTGACGGGGGTGCTGGGCGCCATGGCGCAGCAGGAATTCCGACGTGTCCTCTCGTTCCACATCATCAGCCAGATCGGCTACATGACGATGGGCCTGGGGCTGGCGGGACTGGCCGAATCGCCGGCCATGGCGAGCCTGGCCCTGGCCGGCTCGATCTTCTACATCGCGCACCACATCATCGTGAAGACGAACCTGTTCCTGGTGAGCAGCGTCGCCCGGCGTCTCTGCGGCACGTTCGAGTTGAAGCAACAGGGGGGCCTGTATCAGGCCTATCCTTTCCTGGCGGTCCTGTTCCTGGTTCCGGCCATGTCGCTCGCGGGCCTGCCTCCGCTGTCGGGGTTCTTCGCGAAGCTCTCGCTGGTCCAGGCCGGACTGGGGGCCGGCCAGTATGCGATCGTCGCCACGGCACTCCTTGTGAGCCTGCTCACAATGTTCTCGATGACCAAAATCTGGGCCGAGGCATTCTGGAAAGCTCTGCCGGAGCCGTCGGCCCCGGAAGCAAGTCCCCAGCGTCTGTCGACGAAGCCGTGGCTCACGCTGGTCCTCCCCATCGGAGCGCTCGCGACATTGACGATCGCAATCGGCCTGGGGGCGGAGGCGGTCTTCACCCTGGCGATGCGCGCGGCGCAGCAGTTGATCCATCGCGAGGAATACATTCAGGCCGTCCTCGGAGGCCCGACATGAGCATGTTTCTCTTCAATCTCCTGCTGGCCCTCACCTGGGCGATGGCGACCGGCCAGTTCACGGTGCCGAATCTCGTGTTCGGCTTCGGACTGGGCTACCTGCTTCTGCGCAGCGTCCAGCGGATCGTCGGACCATCGCCGTACTTCGCCAAGGTCCCGCTGGCACTTCGGTTCGCCCTTCTCTACGTGTGGGAGTTGATTCTCGCCAACATCCGGCTGGCGTACGACGTGCTTGTGCCGGGGGCGTGGTCCCGCACCGGCGCGGTCCGGATGACTCCCATTGCTCCGCACTCGCATCCTGCGGTTTCCGGTTGGCGTACCGGACCTCCTTCGAACGGGAGCGTCCGCGCCCCTCTCGCCTCGCCGTCCTATATCACGCCGGGAGTCATCGCCATTCCTCTCGACGTCCGCACCGATGCCGAGATCACCCTGCTGGCCAATCTGATCACGCTGACCCCTGGCAGCGTAAGCCTCGATCTCTCTGCGGATAGACGAACCCTCTACGTCCACGCCATGTATATCGACGGTGGCGACGTCGAGGCGTACCGGCGCTCCGTCAAGGAGGGCCTGGAGCGACGCGTTCTGGAGTTGCTGCGATGAGCCTGAGCGGCCTGGAGATCAAGACGCTGGCGACGGGGCTGGCCCTCGCGATGGTGGGGATCGCACTGTTCCTGACGTTCATTCGTCTCGTGCGGGGACCGACCTTGCCCGACCGGGTTGTCGCGCTCGACCTGATGGGCGTGCTGACCGTCGGCATGATTGCGGCTTATGAAATCGCCATGGAGCAACCGGTTCTACTGGACACCGCCACGGTGCTGGCGCTGGTCGGGTTTCTCGGCACGGTGGCCTTCGCCCGCTACCTGGAAAGGCGTGGACGCGATGCGTGAGCAAGCGAGTGCGGTGCTTCTGGTCTTGGGCGCTTTCTTCATGTTGCTGGCGGGAGTCGGAGTGGCCCGCCTGCCGGACCTGTTCATGAGGCTCCAGGCAGCGACCAAAGCCTCGACCCTCGGAGTCGGCTGCATGCTGATGGCGGTCGCCATCCACTTTCAGGATCTGGCGGTGACCACCCGGGCGGTACTGGTGATCGCGTTCTTCTGTCTCACCGCGCCGGTCGGCGCCCACCTGATCGCCCGCGCTGCCTATGCGGCGGGCGTTCCTCTGTGGGAGGGGACCATCACGGACGAAATGCGTCTTTCGAGCCGGGATGCGCAGGATCGCTCGGGCGAGAACTCCTCGTCGGCAGGGAATGAGCGAGGCGACGGTTCCTGACGCAGCCGTTGCGAGGGCTGCTGCGCAGACGTTTCTGACGGGTGGAGGGCTCAGCCCACCGAGGCTTGTGATTGAGGAAAGGGGCCGAGATGGCGGAAAGCTTGACGAAGGAGTCACTCTACGGTCCGGTCCACGAGCAGATGCGCACCGACTTCATCCAGCTTGGTCCCGAGTTGACGGTGGCCCAGGCGCTCGACCAGATCCTGGAGAAGCAGCCGACTGGACGGATCATCTACTTCTACGTCGCAAACGCCGAGGGGCAGTTGCTGGGCGTCGTTCCGACCCGTCGGCTGCTGCTGAGCCCCCGCGACCAGCCGCTTTCCCGGATCATGATCGAACCCGTCATCGCCATTCCGCGGAACGCCACCGTTCTCGATGCCTGCGAGTTCTTCATCTTTCACAAGCTGCTGGCATTCCCCGTCGTGGACGAGCAACGCCGGATCGTCGGCCAGGTAGACGTGGAGCTCTATACGAGGGAGCTACGCGATATCGATCGGCGGCAGAGCCATGACGACCTGTTTCAGCTGCTCGGCGTTCACTCGATCGAAGGCCAGCGGCAGTCGGTTCCGGCATTCTTCCGAAGGCGATTTCCCTGGCTGCTCGCCACACTCGCGGGAGGGGTTCTGGCCGCTGCCATTGCAGACCGATTCTATGACGTCGCCTCATTGGCGCTCGTCGTTCCCTTCGTTCCCCTCGTTTTGGCACTGGCTAGCGGCGTCGCCTCCCAATCGGTCAGCCTGGCGGTTCAAACACTCCGTATTGAAAGCGCCTCGGAGACGAGGTTCTGGTCGAAACTCCCGACGGAACTGGCCACGGGCTGCTTCCTGGGGGCGGCATGCGGGATCATTGCCGCGGTCATCGTGTTCTTCTGGAAGGGAAGTCTCAACGGGGCGCTCTGCCTGCTGGCCGCAATCACCGGCAGCGTGGCTTGCGCGGCGGGACTCGGACTGGCAATGCCGGCGCTGTTTCGTCTGTTCCACCGCAATCCACACGTCGCTGCGGGACCGATCACACTCGCCGCGGCGGACGCGGTGGCATTGGCAGTGTACTTCAGTCTGGCCGGCAGCTTGCTCCTGTGACGCGAGGAATCGTTCGCGGCGGCCTCACGTTGATGTGCGGGGGCCGGAAGCTTTAGCAAGAAGCACGCCCCCGCGCCGGGAAGCTTATATGTCGACAGACTTCCTCCGTGATCTTCGGCAATCCGCTTGGACACCGGCAAGCCGAGGCCGACGCCGGTCTCCCTGGTGCTAATCGGACCTGACGTGGCCCCCGCCTTTCTTCCGCCAGCACGAGCGGGCCAAGTGCCACGTCAACGAGAGCTTGATTCCCGCTCTTTTTGCGATTCCGACCATGCCTCGGCAATGCCTGTACCCCCTCGTGTACCCGCTGATTCTGTACCCCTTTCGGGCCGGAATTCAGTTTGCGGGAGTACAAAAAACAGGGTCAAGTCATCACGAAACAAGGCCGCAAACCCTTGTGGCTTGCGGCCTTGTGATGAGCCACCGGTCGGACACTTGAGCCGACGACCTACGCTTTACGAAGCTCCAACTCGCCCCTACTGTTCGACGCGAAAACCACTTGTTTTCTAGACTTTATCGAGGCATTTCCGCTTTTCAAGACCATTCATTGGTTTCGCGGTTTTACGACTCGTTTCATCAAAAAGTGGTAGAAGTGTGGTAGTAGACCTAACCGGGGAATGAATTTCTGCTCGGGCAGAAACTTCACCCGACTCCAATGCTTCTTTCGAGCATCCGTCGTGATGGCATCCGAATCGAGGTGGAACACACGGCCGCCCCCTCGGGCGATTTCACCGAAGCGGCGAAACCACTCACAGCTCGCCCCCTGCAGTTGCGTCGGGCGGATTCGCGGTTTGTCGGTTTTCGGGAGTCGCGTGGTGAAAACGCCTGAATCACTGTAAAGAGCGGGTGAACGGACCGCTTTTCAGGGAGCGATTCAGGGATGAACGCAGAGCACCAGCGGCTGGAAGCCGAAGCGAGCGAAGTGTTCCGGCGGATGACCGAGTTGTCGGCGGGCGCTGCGTTGCTCTCGTCGCTCGAGTTGGCCGGGTTGGAGACGGAGCTGGC
>JADZEF010000303.1 GCA_020850695.1 Planctomycetaceae bacterium
TCGTGAATCGGCGCGGCAGAACGCGAAACTCGGCCAAAGCGAATCGATTCGCATAGGATGGGTTTGGGTAACGCTCCACACTGATTCACGACATGGAATGTCGTGCCACTCTGACAGCCTGGAAGTGATACGGGCCGCGTTTCGGACTTCCTTGCCGCGAAAAATATGGCTCATCCGACCGATGCGTGCCTGGATTCGTGCAGGGCGTCGATCTTGAGTGGGAAGAAGTGCTGATCTCGGAAGCCGTAGCGCCGCGCCGAACCCGCCGGATGAACCTTTTCTCAGGACGCTGGCCACACAGCCGACGCGGAGCGCTGTCAGGCCGCCGCCTGATGATTCGCCGTCTCGTCGTTGACGCTGTCGGCAGCGCCGACCGTTGCCGGTTCGGCGTGGTGATAGATGGTGCGGTGCGGGAAAGGGATTTCGATGCCCAGCTCGTCGAAGGTCCGCTTGATCCGCCGCAGCAGCTCGCGCTTCACCTGCCACTGTCGCAGCGGGCGGGTCTTGATGACGAACTTGATGATCACGGCCGAGTCGGCCAGGGCATCGACGCCGAGCATCTCCGGCTCTTCGAGAATCAGCACGGCGTATTGCGGCTCTCGCTTGAGGCCGCGGGCCAGTTCCATCAGCACCCCCATCACGCGGTCGACGTCTTCCTTGTAGGCGACGCCAATCTCGAAGACCGCCCTCGACCATCCGTGCGTCATGTTAGTGACGGAATCGATTTTCCCGTTCGGAATGAAATGGACACGCCCTTCGAGGTCGCGCAGCACCGTCATCCGCAACGTGATCCGCTCCACCTGCCCCGAGATCTCGCCGATCTTGAGCACGTCGTTGATCTTGTACTGATTCTCCAGCAGGATCACGAAGCCGTAGAAATAGTCGCGGATGAGGTTCTGTGCCCCGAACGCGACGGCGAGGCCGAGGATGGCGGCACTTCCCATCAGCGTGCCGACGGGCACGCCCGCTTCTTCGAAGATCATCAGCCCGCCGCCGATGGTGATCGAGACCGTCGAGGCGTTGTGGAACACTCCCATCAGCGTCGACGCGCGGGCCTCGCGCTCCTCGGTCGTCCCGTGGCCGGTGTGAATCATGAGCGCGACGATGCGGCGATTGCCGAGCGTGACCAGCGAGCGGAGAACATACATCACCAGCAGGATGAGGCTGATCTTGAGACCGTGGTCGAGACACCACTGCGTGAGGTTCTGAATCGAATAGGGATTCTTGAGCTCGGTGACTTTTCCTGCGGCGGTCTCCGCGTCCGCGGCCTTCTGTTGAGCCTCGGTCAGCGCGGCGATTTCGTCGGCCTGAAGCTCGGTCCGCTCATCCTGAAGCTCCTTGAGCCGGTCGGCATGGCCATTGACTTCCGAGCGCGTCTGCTGGAACAGAGTTTCCGTCTCTTGAAGCTTTTGAGAGAGCTGTTGCAGTTCGGCTCGCAGGGCACCCTCGATTGACTTGGCGTGATACTCCTCCTGCTGCGTGCGGCGCTGCTGGAAGATGATATCGGCCTTTTTCCGCGCCGCGTCGTACAGCTTCTGTTCGAGGGCGATGTTCTTGTCGATCGACGCAATCCGGTCGCTGACCGACTGCGCTTCGATTTCGGCCTCGCGCGCCTCTTCCATCTTCTGGTCGGCCTGCTGTTCGGCCTGCAAAAGCTTGGCGTCCTTGATGGCGTCCCTTGTGGCGACAACGGTCTCGCCGGCATGCTTCTCGGGGGGAGTCGGCGCGGGCGAATTGGCAGCCGCTGCCGACTCGCTCGCTGTGGGAGCGGCCGCTGGAAGGGGCGGAGCTTTCGCAGGAGCGGCCGCGGCGGAGGTATTCGATCCCGCGGAAACTCCGGGCGAAGCCGTGGGTGTCGCCTGGGGCGCGCCGGCCGGCGTGGAAGAAGTCGATTCGGCCGCGGGTGGATTGGCCTCCGTCGCGGGAGCCGTCTTCTGTCCAACCAGCTTGTCGAGGGCCTGCCGGTCCTGGCGAATCTTGTCCTGGAGCGCGAGGATCTGCTCCTGCTGCGTCTTCTGCGTCATGATCGCAAGGTTGAACCGTTCGCGGGCCAGCGACAGCTTCTTGTCGAGCGCTACGGCGTCCTCTTCGGCTTCCGTCAACTCTGCTTTCTTGCCGGCTTCACGAAGACGAGCGATCTGCGATTTCTGATTTTCCAGCTCCACCCCGATCTCTTTGAATTCCGCCTGGGACTTCTGATATTCCCCCTCGGGATTCGACATCGAGTTCCGGATTTCAATGAGGCGTTTTTCGGCCGTCGCGATGGCCGTTTCGAGCTTCGTCACCTGCTCGGCTTCCGAGAGCGGCGCGGCCCCATTGGGACGGGCGCCTGCCGGTGCCGTCGCGATTGCTGAGGACATCGGGGAAGCAGCGGGGCGCGGAGCTCCGTCAGCGACTTGTCCGGACACCCGCTCGATAGGCATGGGGCCCGTTGCCTCATCTGTCGCGGGAGCAACCCGTGCTGGAGGGCGATCCCCCGACGCGGGAGCGACGGGAATGTTGCCCAGCCATTCCACCTGGAATTCGTACTTCCTGGCGAACTCCGCGATCGCTTCCCGGTCTTGCGGGACGGCAATCCGGATGCGTTGGTTGCGGTTCTCGGTCCAGGCGATCCAGCGCCCATCGTTCAAGTGACGAACATGCAGCGTCTCCGGAGCGGGCAACGATCGCGGTCCCTCCGCGAAGGCTCCGGCATGCGTCAACAGCAATCCCCAGACGGCGCACTGCATCAGAACTTGGATCTGTGGGCGCATGGTCACAAAGCACTCCGTGCAGGAACGGACGCACTCCTTCAGGAGAAATGCCAGAACAGGCGAAAGGAGAATGCTGCGTCAAGACGGGATAAATGGGCAATCCGCGAGGGGTCTGTCGCGAGATGAGGTCGCAGGTTTACCGGATTGCGGCGGAGTGGTCCAGACGGTTCATCGGGCTCGGTAAGTGCTGGCGGGGATGCCCGCGTCACGCGAACCGACAACGTATGGTCGGACGTGTTTGTTGCCGCGGTCTCCTGCGGCTGCCACTGCGGTTCATGCGGCGGCAGGTCGACCGTGATGGGACCCATTAGGAGCTCAGCCGCAGCTTTTCTTCATCGCACAGAGAAGACAGGGGATGCCGGTGACTCGGATTGGTTGCCCTTCACGTGACCGCTCACTTGGGCTCCTGCCGTCGGTGGCGGCCATCGTGCTCTCAGTCTGTGCGCAGGGATTCCCGGGACGTCTCGACGAGCGCCGAGGGAGGGCTGTCGACGGACGCCGGCACAATTGAACGGCGAGCAGCAAACGCCCGCCTGCCCGAGTCCGCTGCGGATTTGCTGAGAGGGCGGGCGCCGGAAAATCCGACCTGAAGCCATTGCCGGGCCTGGCGAAGTGTTGTCAGCGGACGGTGGTCGGCCCGAGACTCGAAGTATTCAATGCAGCGTCACCGTCCGTTCATTCGCGGAATGGGACCGGGGACGGGGCGGGGTGTGGGAGGAGGGTTGGGAATGGGAACAGGCTCCGGCACCGGTGGCCTGGGGGCCGGGACGGGACTCGGGCTCGGAAACGGTGGGTTCGGTGGCGGATACGGCTTGACCGCTCGATATCGGGATGGGGCGAATCGAACCGTCATCGCTTTTCTCCTTTTTTGTCGATGCCACGTTTGCATCAGAGGAGTGGTCACGGAACGACCGGCGTGGTGGAACACCCCCCGGCGCTGACCCGGACGACAGGCATCCGTGGATCCCCGAATTGCGTTGGCCCTTTTTCCTCAACTGGCCTCGGTGGCTCCGGGTTCCACTGCAATCAGCCGCTGCATTGCCGTGATCTTGGACGCAATGAACAAGACATTGGGCACTTCGATCGTCTCGCGCGTCGCGCCCGTCGTGCGGATCTGAAGATCTCCCGATCCAAGTCCCAACAGCCAGTGACGGAAGATGTCTTCCTGGTGCTTCTCGAGCATCATGCCGTTGGTGTCGTAACTTCGGGTTCCCGCCCCGAGCACGACCTCACTGCTCACCTGGCCCGGAGTCACCTCCAGGTAACTCATGCGGTCCACCACGAAAGTGGATATCGCCCAGATGAGGAACATCAACGTCGAGAACCAGAAGTAGGCCCCGAGGCTGAGTTGGACCTTGAGGTTGCCGAAGAACCCCAGGACCTCGTCCCACCAGCCGAAGTACGCGAGCACGACGGAAATCAGGGCGGCTCCCATCACGACCAGAGCCGACGCCATCCCGCGGACGGAGACGTTCGTAATCAGAATCACGAACGTGAGAATCAGAAGGAACAGGACCCCCGGGTTGCTCCCCGGGTAGAACATTTCTTCGTAGGGCCCGACCGTCACCCGCTCCCCGCGCCCGTAAACCAGGGCCGCCATGGCATAGCCTGTGACCCAGACCGGCCACCAGTAGACCAGAGGCGAATGACTGTAGATTCGCAAGGATGGCCGCGGCTCATCGATGGGTGGCGAGGACACTGCAATCACCTCCGGGCTGGGTTCAGAGTTCGGCGTTTCTGGAGGCATCAACGGGTGGACCGCCGGCGAATCGAACTCCGCCAGCGACGCCACCGTTTGAACCCCCTTTCGAGTCGTGCGGGGATCTGCTTCGTCACCCGATCGCTGCGTCGGACGAGGGTCCGATTCGTTCGAGGGTTGGTGTCCGGTGGGGGTCAGATGATCCATGAGAGGCATGACCGTTTCTCTCGCGATCCCATTCACACGGCCAGGGGAATTCCTCGATGTGAAAGGCAGGGCAAGCAAAGGAGTGACAACGGAATGGACACTCTTGAGTAAAGCAAAGAGTGTGCCGCGCAATGAGGGCGTCCCGCACGGAGGGCGTGCCGCCGGGCATCACGTCCGAAAACCTCATCGTCGCCCCGTACATCGCCACGAGGAGGTCATTGCCACGACGTCGGTTCTGACCGTCACGCCCGTGGACGATGTGCTCCCGCGAGCCCTCTACCCCCGCAAGGCCGCGACGATCTGCCAGACGAGAAAGCCCGCGTAGCCCATCACGAGAAACACCCCTTCGCCGCGCGTCACCACCATCCCCCGCAGCATGATCGGGACGAGCAGCGCCGAGTAGGCCGCCATCACCGGGACATCGACCTGAAGCGAGCTGGCGGGCACGGGAATCGGGCGGATCACCGCCACCAGCGCCAGCACGCACAGCATGTTGAAGATGTTCGAACCGATGACGTTCCCCGCCACGATGTCGGCATCGTCGCGACGTGCGGCGACGATCGAGGTCGCCAGTTCCGGCAGCGACGTGCCGATCGCGACGATCGTCAGCCCGATCATCAGCTTGCGCACTCCCAGGTGCTCCGCCACCGTGACGGCCGCATGGACCATCAGCTGCGCCCCGACGATCAGGCCGACCAGTCCGACGACGACCATGAGCCCGTCAACGACCGGCTTCCCGGCTTTCGGAGCCGCCTCCGCGAACTCGGCGCGGACCGCGGCCGTCTCGGCCCGTGCCGCCCGGAAGGAGTAACCGAGAAGCAGCACAAGCAGCGCCAAAATTGCGGCAAGAATGAGCGCCATTCAATGACGTGGGGCGAATTCCTGCTCGCGTCAGCACTTCCAGGCTGTCAGAGTGGCACGACATTCCATGTCGTGAATCAGTGTGGAGCGTTACCCAAACCCATCCTATGCGAATCGATTCGCTTTGGCCGAGTTTCGCGTTCTGCCGCGCCGATTCACGA
>JADZEF010000304.1 GCA_020850695.1 Planctomycetaceae bacterium
CGTTCCTTTTTTTCTCCAGGCGGCCATCGCGCGGCGCAGCTGGTCGGATTCCCCCGGAGTGAAACCCGCCGCCACGATGGCGAGTTTCATCGCCTGTTCCTGGAACAGCGGGACGCCCAAGGTCTTCACCAGCACCTCCCGGATCTTCTCGTCGGGATACTCGACCGGCTCCTTTCCTTCCCGCCGCCGCAGATAGGGATGCACCATATTTCCCTGGATGGGCCCGGGACGGACAATCGCCACCTCGATCACCAGGTCGTAGAACTCCTTCGGCTTGAGCCGGGGAAGCATGCTCATCTGCGCCCGGCTCTCGATCTGGAACACGCCGATCGTGTCGGCTCTCTGGATCATCTCGTAGACCGCGGGCACTTCCCTGGGAATCGTCGCCAGCGTCCAGCGGCCTCCGCCGTGCCGTTCGATGAGGCTGAAGCACTTTCGAATGGCCGTCAGCATTCCCAGCGCCAGACAATCGACCTTCAACAGGCCGAGTTCGTCGAGGTCGTCCTTGTCCCACTCGATGACCGTCCGCCCCGGCATGGCCGCATTTTCGACCGGGACCAGCTCGTGGATCGGTCCGTGCGTGATGACCATGCCCCCCGTGTGCTGAGAGAGATGCCGCGGGAAGCCAAGCAGCTCGCGGACGAGCAACAGGAACTGGCGGCCGAGGCGGGTGGTGGGGTTCAGTCCCGCCTCGCGAATGCGAGGAGCGATCGTCTCGGACGGAGCGTGAGGATCGAGATGCTTCGAGAGCCGGTCGACCAGGTCGAGCGAGAGCCCGAGCGCCTTGCCGACGTCGCGAATGGCCGACCGGGCGCGGTAAGTGATGACGGTTCCCGTCATGGCCGCCCGGTCGCGGCCGTATTTTTCGTAGATGTATTGCAGCACTTCTTCGCGGCGCTCGTGCTCGAAATCGACATCGATGTCGGGCGGCTCATTTCTTTCCTTGCTGATGAACCGCTCGAACAACATATCGATCTGGCCGGGATCGACCGACGTCACGCCGAGGCAATAGCAGACCGCGGAGTTGGCCGCCGACCCACGGCCCTGGCAGAGAATCCCGCGGCCGCGGGCGAACACCACGAGGTCGTGCACGGTCAGAAAGAAGGCTTCGTAGCGCAGTTCGGCGATCAGCCGCAGCTCATGCTCGATGGCGGAGCGGACTTTGTCCGGCAGGCCTTCGGGATACCGATCGAGAGCGCCGCGCCGGGTCAGCCGCGTCAGGTGTTCCATCGGCGTCATGCCCGGCGGACACAGCTCGTGCGGGTATTCGTAACGCAGCTCGTCGAGGGAAAAGTGGCAGCGTCCGGCGATTTCGACAGCCCGCTCAATCGCCTCGGGACAGCCGGCGAACAGTCTTCGCATGTCGTCCGGCGGTTTGAGATGACGCTCGGCGTTGGGAAGCAGTCGACGGCCCAGCTCTGCGACGGGGCGGCCGAGACGGATGGCCGTCAATACGTCGAACAGCGGTTTTCGTTCCGGCGCATGGAACAGGACGCGGTTCGTGGCGGCGAGCGGAACGCCGGCTTTTTCGGCCGTGTGCCGCATCCGGCGGAATTCCATGGCATCGCCATTCCCCAGTGACAGAGAAGCCAGTGCCGACAGCCGCTCCCCGAAGACTTCTCGATAGCGGACCAGATCCGATTCACTGTCGCTCGCCAGCTCGGCCAGGGGGACGCCGGCGAGCAAACCCGTCGCGTGCTCGGCGACATCCTGGAACAGGAGCCGGCAGGTCCCCTTCACCGCACGCCGCCGGCCGACGGTGAGCAGTGTCGAAAGCCGCGCATAGCCCTCCCGGTTCATTGCCCACAGCAGGATCGGCGGCGCGTCTTCGGGAGTGACTTCCGCGCCGATCAGCAGTTTCATTCCGATCTGTTTCGCCGCCGCATGCGCCCGCACGACGCCCGCCAGGCTGTTGAGGTCGGCAATTCCCAGCGCGGTGTATCCCAGCAGCGCCGCCTGTTGCACGAGTTCGTCCGGATGCGAGGCGGCTTCGAGAAATGAAAAATTGGTGCGGCAGCACAGCTCGGCGCAGGGTGGGGAGTTTTCCCTGGCGCCGGGAACGAGTCCGTTGTCGCAACCGAGCGGGTTCGGTTGCCGTTTCGTGGGCGGAAGATCGGGCATCGGTTTTCCGCAGGACAATGACAGGTAAGATCAAGGAAGGTTTCCTCCACGAATCCACTCCTTTGGCCCTTCTCAAGACGTCGGATCCTTGCCATGTGCGGGCGTTACAACCTCCGCGCCACGCCCCAACAGCTGGCGGAATTCTTTGCCCTGTTGAGGGAGCCCGCCTGGGAGCCGCGGTACAACATCGCCCCCACGCAGCTGATCGGCGCGGTTCGACGTCTGACTGCGGACGGGCCACGCGAATGGACGACTCTGCGGTGGGGATTGATTCCGTCGTGGTCGAAGGACGCGTCCGGCGCGTCCCGCATGATCAATGCCCGCGCGGAAACAGTGGCCGACAAGCCCGCGTTTCGCGTCCCCTTCCGCCGCAAACGCTGCCTCATCCCGGCCAGCGGCTATTACGAATGGCAAAGTCCTTCGGCCAACGCGGAATCGTCTTCCACGAGCCGCCGGCCTTCGAAGCAACCGTTCCTGATCTCGCGGAAAGATGAGCCGCTGATGGCCTTCGCCGGGTTGTGGGATCAGTGGCGGAATCCTGAGGGAACAACGTGGGAAACCGGAACGATCCTCACCACGGAAGCAAGCGCCGGAATGTCGAGGGTGCACGATCGAATGCCGGTCATTCTCTCGCCGGAAGACTTCGATCTGTGGCTCGATCCATCCCAGCAGGATCCGGACGAGTTGCGCGGCCTGCTCATGCCGCTCCCCGCCGACTCGATGCAGGCGGTTCCGGTCAGCACGGTGGTCAACAATGCTCGCCATGAATCCCCCGAATGCGTCACGCCCAGCGGCCCTCCTCTCCTTTGAGGAGACCGGCCCCCGAGAGGCATGAACTTGATGTGTTCCAGTTCTGGAGACATGGGTGGCCGGGTCTGAGGCTTTGCGAAGGCCCGGTTCGCACGCGGATTCCGAACCTTCCCTTTGATCAGACCCGGCCACCCGGAACATGCGCTGGTCACTCGCTCTAATCGAACGTGCCGTGCAGAAACCAGCGGCGGGTGGACAGGTCGCAGAACAACCAGAACCTCCGCCCTTCCTCTGTCTCGACGCGGTAGTAGTCCCGGCGGACCATTCGTTCTCTCCACCATTCCGTTTCGATCCGTTCGGGCCCCCAGTGGTGAGCGATGGGCGACGAGAAGCCGCGCCATTGAACTTGAGCGGGAGAACCATTCAGGGCGGAAACGACGGCAATCGATCGGGGTGATGACAACAGGACGAGAGGCCGCAGCAGCACAGGACGAGCGACCGGGGTTCGAGTCGATCGGTCGTGGGGTTGCGGGGACCGGACGATCGGCACACTTTGAAAGGTTCGCTCCGGCACGTGTCCGTCCACCGGTTCCCAGCGAACGACGGCCTGCTCGCCCAGCCGATGACTGAGTCGTTCCAGCAGTGCCTCCCATTCCGGGGTGGAAGTCTCTCTCCCGTCGTCGAAGAGGGTTCCGGGGCGTGAGGGCAACGGGACCGGATCGACCGCCCGCAACGTCACACCGAGAACGCCGCCAACGACTTCCGTTCGTTCCCACGTCAACCGCAAGGCGTCTTCCCATCGCCTGGCCGTGGCTGTCGGAGAGACCAGCCCGATTTCCAGCGGCGTCTCGGAGCCCGCGCCGTGCGACAGCCGTACCGCCAGTCTCTGGACAACCTGCCCCAGCGTGCGAAGCCGGCCGAGGACTTCGGCCAGAAGCCGCTGCAACACCACTTCGACCTCGCGACGGTCGTCCAGAGCAAAATCGAATGACGACGACGCCTCCACCGGTTCCGGCGGCCGCTCACACGCGAACGTCTCGGGGAGATGTCCGAAAGCCTGGTCGAGGCGCTTCAGAATGTCGGGACCAAACCGCGACGGCAGGCTGGTGCGGGGCAGCGCCGCGAGCTGTCTCACGGTCCTGACGCCCAGTTCTTTCAACAGGGCCAGCACAGGATGGGGTAACCGCAGCGCTGCCGGCGGAAGCCCTTCGACGAACGCGACGTGCCGTCCGGAGGGAATAAGCGTCACTCGATCGCTGGCGAAGCGGGCCGCCCCCCACGCGGCGCCGACCGTATCGGCCAGAGCGATCCGGACTTCATGGCCGCGATTTTGCAGATCCTGTTCGACCTGGCTGACCAGCCCATCCTCGCCGTCGAACAGCGCGGCGCAGCCCGACACATCGAGCAGCAGCGACTCGGGAGCGTCCGAGTCCTCCAGGCCGGCGTGCGGGGTGTAGGCCAGCAGTTCCCAGCAGAGACGCCGCAATGCCTCGCGGTCCGCTGGTGGATCGAGGGGAAAAAAGTGTGCAAGGAGAGCCCGCCGGCCCCGGCGGCTCCCTTCCAGCAAGGTGCGGGCTTCGGCCAGCGGCATTCCCGGAGAGACGCCGGCGCCGGCGGCCCGCGCCGAGCAGACGATGACCTGCTCTCCGTGATTCCCCTTCCGGGCGTGCAGGACGACGGCCGTCCCTTCAAGCTCTGGCCGGGCGACGCAGAGCCGTTGGATCGGCCACTGGGGAAACCAGACGCACAGCACCCGTGGCATCGCAGATCTCCGCAAGAGCGGACTCTCCGGCAGCCGCGATTCCCCCGCGCCCGGCCAGCACTTCGATCTCAAGACGTCTCCGGCCGTCCCTCAGATCACTCTTTTCGGACGGCCGGGGATGAACCAGAAACCGCACGTCTCCCCAGCACTTCTCCCGCCGGGCCTCGACGGGACGAATCAGAAAACCCTGTCCTCCTCCTTGCTCCGCCGCCAACTGCAATCGCCGCATCGACCGCTCCGGAATGCGATCGACCCACGCCATCACTCCTCCCACTCCTTTGCACCGCAAGGCCTGCTCGATGGCCCAATACCGTTCCTGATCCGAGCCCGGACGAATCCACGCCGCAGGATGAGCGTCGATTCCCAAAGCTCCCCATGCGGGCGGAAACAGAGGCTGCGCCCCTTCGACGAGGACAATTCCTCTCCCCTGGCACGACGCAGCCCGCAGCACTCCCAGGACGACCGTCGCCACCCCCGATCCCTCATGCGAAAGCCACTCCGACAGCCCGCCCCCCTCCGTCCGCATCCGTTGCAACACCCACTCGACCCCCACAAGGCCGGCCGAGCGCACCAGGGAATCCCGCCCGACCTCTTTCGCGCAAAAGATGCCCCGCCCACGCCATTCGGCCGCCAAGGCGCGAGCCGTCGCCCGTTGCAGGTTCGGTGCGCGGGACATGGGAGGGACGCCACAACGAGGCAGAACTGTGAATCAAGTATTTTTTATGTGATCTTCTGTGACGAGACTATTAGTACACATATCGCGCAAGGTCATCAACTGTTTTACGGAGCTGTCTCATGGATTTCACGAAGTTGACGGCATCCTCGTGGGGGAGTCGAGTCGTAAACGACCATGCCATCCCGTCTTCCTTTCTCACCCGCTGAAGGATGTCCCCCCTTTCTCCGTAACAATCGCATAGGAAGGACGTTTTCAACGCTGGAAGATTGTACGATCAGCCACAGGCCACCCATTTCGTCGGGACTTCGGGAGCCGAAGCGATGAACGCCACCATGATGCCTCGAACGACATTTCGCCTTGCCGCGCTGTTTCTTTTCCTGCTGGCGGCCGGGTCGGACGCCTGGGCTCAGACGAAGCCGCCGGCTCCTCCGAAGGCTCCGCCAAAACTGCCCGGCAACTCGGTTCCAAAAGGCGCACCGGCGGGCAACTCTCCGGTGGAGGCTCCGCCGGCCGATCTGCCTCCTGGTGAATTCGGTGCGAGTCCCGGCCCGGTTCCTCCGCCCGGTCTCGGTCAACTGGACGACCGCCCGATCCTCGTGATCGACCCGCAAGGGTACGTCGACGATGTCATGGGGCTCAGCTTCTCGCCGGACGGTCGATTTCTCGCCGCAGCGGGAGGCAAAGAGATCCGCCTCTGGGACATGGCGACCAGGCAGCTCCACCGCACGCTCCGCGGGGAACGCTCGCGCGGCTCACTCGGCAATTGCTTCGCGGTCACGTTCTCGCCCGACGGCCGCGAGCTGGTTGTCGGCGTTGACGATTATTCAGACGTCGGTTCGATCCGCGTCTACGACACGCAGAACCTCGACGAGATCAAGCAGGTGGTCAGCGGGCACAACGTGCCTGTCCGCAAACTCGCCTTCTCGCGCGACGGCCGCTACCTCGCGTCGGCCGGCGAGAACGGAACGATCCTGCTGTGGGACTGGCCGGCTCGCAAGGTCCTCGGGAAAATCGCGCCGAGCCAGGTCGACCAACCACTCTACGCGTACTTCGATTTCCCGACGGCTGCGCCGATCCTGCTGATCGGCACCGCCACCGGGCCGGAACTTTACTCGGTCTCCGAGGGCCGACGCCTTGGTCCGCAGGACAACATTCCCGCCCCGATCCGACAGTGGTTCGCCGCCGTTCCGGCCGCTCAATACCCGGAGAAGAGCAGTCCCGACATCCTGTTCAACCCGCTCGATTCGGGCGTCTGGTTCGGCGCCGGCGAGGCGAAGACGCCGCGTGGCATGAAGTACTGGGCATCGACATGGCGCGGCAACATCGCCGCTCCGGCGAGCGTCTACAGTGGCCATCGCTGGACGGTCCGATCGATCGCCGTCGACCGCAGCGGGACGCTCGCCGCATCGGCCGACCGCTTCGGCGAGATTCACGTCTGGGAAGTCGCCACAGGCAAGGGGCGCATGATTCTCCGCGGCGCGGGACGGCCGATCTACTCGGTCGCCTTCCAGCCCGGCAGCGCAGGAGGGGGCGACCTCTCGCAGATGCGGATCCTCTACGGAACCGATGCCTACGGCGCGGGCGAATGGAACTTCAACCACTATGCCCGCACCAATCGCATGCTCGATCTCGGCAAACGGGCGCTTGCGGACATCCCGCCGCTCGATCCGCCGCCTGCGGCCGCCGGCCCGAACGGCGTGAAGCTCACGCTCGAAACGCTCAACGACATCTATCAGCTCACCGCCCGCAACGGCAATCAGCCGCTGGGCACGCACAAGCTCAGCACCGGCCACATTCCGATGGCGTTCGGCTTTCTTCGTTCGCCTCGGTTTGGAACGAATTTCCCGGCGATCCTCAGCACCGACAGCGGGGCTCTTTATTGTGTTGATCCCGTGACCGACCAGTATCGCCGCTGGTTCATGGGACACGGGGCGTCGATCACGTCATTCCAGGAAGCTCCCGATTCGCAACTGCTCCTCTCCGGTTCGACCGACCGCACCATGCGGCTGTGGAGCCTCACCGATCATCGCCCCGCGGGCGACTTTGGTTTCCGATACCTGTCGAACGTCATCACCGAGCTGAAGGCCAACGCCCCCGCGGTGCGGCAGGGGTTCCGCGTCGGCGACAAGCTCCTCTCGATGGACGGCAAGAGCCTGACCGACTGGGACGACCTGCGATTGGCGGGTCGGCTGAACTATGCCGCGGGGCAGACCATTCCCGTAAAACTCGAGCGGGCCGGCAAGCCGATCGTCCTCAACCTGACGCTCGTCGACGGCTACGACGCGATCGAGCCGACGCTGAATGTCTTCACGACCGACGACGGCGAGTGGATCGTGTGGACCCCGCAAGGATACTACGACGCGTCCCCCGGCGGCGACCGGCTCATCGGCTGGCACCTCAACCAGGGACGGACGCGGGCGGCCAAGTTCTTCCTCGCGGAGCAGTTCCGCAAGCTGATGTATCGTCCGGACATCATCGACCGCGTGCTGAGGACGGGGCGTCTCGACGAGTCGATCGCCCAGGCCAACCGAGACTTGCCGCGGCCAGTCGAGCCGATCGACCTGCGGCAGCGGCAGACGCTGCTGAAGCTTGAACCGCCCACGGTGCGGCTGGTCTCTCCGGTCGACGGACTGAAGCTGGGGGTGATGAAAACGATCGTCAAGGCGGTCATCGAAAGCGCCTCGGGTCAGCCGTTGAAGGATGTCCGGCTGCTGGTCAATGGCCGGCCGGCGGGAGGACCGATCGAGCTTCCCGCACGCAATGTGACGCGGTTCGATCTGACGAAGGAACTCTCGCTGTCTCCGGGACGGAACGATGTCGCGATCGTGGCGTCGAACAGCGCGTCCGACAGCCAGGCGAAGGGAATTACGCTCTTTGCCCCCGCGGCAAAGAGTCCGAAGCCGAACCTCTACGTGCTGTCGATCGGAATCTCGAAATACGCGTCGGACCAGCTGCAATTGCAGTTCGCCGACAAGGACGCCCGCGAGTTCGATCGCACCATCCGCTCCCACACGGAGGGGGATGTCTACGGGACCGTCACGTCGAAGCTGCTGCTGAACGAGCAGGCCACGCGCCAGAACATCCTGAACGAGCTCGACTGGCTCCAGAAGTCGGCAAAAAGTCGCCAGGACGTGGCGATGCTGTTTCTCTCGGCCCACGGTTTCCGCGACGACAAACTGAACTTCTATCTCGGCAGCCATGACGCCAATCCGGAAGGATTGCTGGCGACGACGGTCTCGGTCACTCAGATCCAGGACGTGCTGAAGGGGCTTCCGTGCCGGGTCGTGCTGTTCGTCGACACCTGCCATGCAGGGGGCATCGGCAGCATCGGTAGTTTCGATCCGTATCGCGATCTTTCGGACGAGCAGGTTGGCGCCGTGGTCTTCTGCTCGTCGACGCAGCGTGAGGAGAGCCTGGAAGACCCGAAATGGGGGCACGGCGCCTTTACGCGAGCCATCCTGGACATGGTGGCCGACCACACGAGCGACCTGGACAAGCCGCCGGACGGGCAGCTCAACCTGTCCGAGGTGCAGTTCCACCTCTCGAAGCGGGTCGTCGACCTGACGCGCGGCGCCCAGCACCCCGTGGTGGGACGACCGACGACGGTGACGGAGTTCAACGTGTTCCAGGCGGGTCAGCGGAATACGACCGCGAGCCTGGGGCGGTGATCGCTCGCACGTGAGGGTGAATGCGATTTCGTAGCCCGGGCACTCTTGCTCGGAAGTGACATAACGCGAAGGTCTTTGTCACCCGGGCAGGAGTGCCCGGGCTACGATTGCGGCTGAGGCACTACTGTCTGGCCGCCCATTTCGGCTCCCAATCCGCATTGGGCGTGCGGGCCGTGTCGAGATACTTCACCAGCCGTTCGACGATCTCGGGATGGTCGGCTGAAACGTCGGTCTTCTCGGCGATGTCATTCTGGAGATCGTGGAGCACGGGCTTCGCGTCGGAACGGCCCGTGCGGATCGCCTTCCAGCGGCCGTCGAGGAGCGCCGCCTGGCGAAAGCCGCCTTCGTGGAACTCCCAGTAGAGGTATTCGTGCCGCGGCTGGTCGGCCGGCCGGCCGCGGAGCGTCGGGACGAAGCTGATCGAGTCGCGTCCTTCGGGGAGCGATGCGCCGGCCAGCTCGGCGGCGGTCGCCATCCAGTCGCCGAAGTATGCGACGTGGGCGGACTCGCTCGCCGGGGCGATGGTTCCCGGCTGCCATGCAATCATCGGGACGCGAATGCCGCCGTCGGTCAGGCTGCGCTTGATTCCGGAGAGCGGCCCCGCAGGATGGAACCGCTTGAGGTCATGCCGGCTTTCGTTGTGCGGGCCGTTGTCGCTGGTGAAGAGGACCAGCGTGTTCCGGTCGAGTCCGAGCGTGCGGAGCGTTTCGAGCATGCGGCCGACGTAGCCGTCGAGCCGAGAGATCATCGCCGCCTGTCCCTTGTCGGGGTCGGGCCAGTCCTTATCGGCGTAGGGGCCGAAGTCCGGGACGTGAGCGCCGTTCTTGAGTTCCCTCGCCCGCTCGTTGTTGGCGTGCGGGATGACCATGCTCCAGTAGAGAAAGAACGGACGGGTGCGGTTTTCCTCGACGAACTTCACCGCCGCGTCGGCGAAGAGGTCATCGGCGAACTGGACCGCTTCGGTCGCGTAGCCCGCTCCGTTCGCGCCGACGGGGATGATCTTGTTGGGGAGGGCGACCCGCTCTTCGTTTCGCCAGAGGAAGTCGGGGAAGTGGTTGTGGGCGTGCGTCTGGTTGAGGTAGCCGAAGAACTCGTCGAAGCCGTGCTTGCGGGGGAGGCCGGCTTCGGCCCCGCCGACATCGCCGAGCCCCCACTTGCCGATGAGGGCGGTGCGGTAGCCGGCCTTTTGCAGAAGGTCGGCGACCGTCAGGTCCTCGGCCCGGAGCGACTGGGCGAGCGGATTCTTTTGCCCCGCGTTCCCCCGGACACGCGTGTGTCCGTGGTGCAGGCCCGTCATGAGGACGCTGCGGGACGGGGCGCAGACGGTCGCCCACGCATAGAACTGCGTGAACCGCAGCCCCTCGCGAGCCATGCGGTCGAGGTGCGGGGTGGTGATGACCTTCTGCCCGTAACAGCCGAGATCGCCATAGCCGAGGTCGTCGGCCATGATCCAGATGAGGTTGGGACGATCGGCGGCGTCGAGCGAACGGGCGCTGAACAGGACAACGGTCAGCAGACTCAAGCCGATGCCGAGGTGGCGATGCATCGCTGAAGTCCCTCAAGAGTCACTTCGGAGGCGGATCTTCCAAGCCGTTGAGCTGATGCAGCGGGAGGAAGCGGTAGTAGACTTCGAGGCAGAGCGTGTTGAGGGCGGTCTGGTAGATGCGGCCGCCGTAGCGGCTCCAGGTGCCTCGGGGCTCCCAGCTGCCGGCCGCGGATCCGCTCGTTTCCTGTTCGCTCAACAGCAACTCGCGAAGCTGGTCGTTCCACTGCGTCCAGGCGTTGCCGCCGTACTGGTACATCGCCAGAGTGCCGTAGTACCAGTAGTACTCGTCGGTTTCCGAACGCTTGGGAAGACGTGCGAGGAGATACTGGACCGCCTCGCGGCACTGGGCGTTCTGACGCGAGATGCCGAGCATCTGCTTGCAGAAGAGCGCTTCCGCCGTCATGGAGGGAGAAACGGGCGACTCGGCTCGATACCCTGCAAGGCCATTCGAGTCGCCGCGGCTGCGGTCCTTGAGGAACTGCACCATACGGTTGCGGACGTCGTCCGGAATGCGGATTCCGGCGATCTCGGCACTCTTAAGGGCCATGAGCTGCCAGCCGAACATGCTCATGTCGCTCTTCTGCCCTTTGACGTACCGCCACCCGCCGTCGGACGAGTTCTGCATGTCGAGGGTGTAGTCGATGGCCTTCTTCAACGCAGCCCGCAACGTCGGGTCGGACGTCGGATCGCTCTGCATGCCATAGGCTTCGGCCAGGGCGTAGGTCGACATGCCGTGGCAGTACATCTGGGCGTAGTGCGTGGCCCGTCCTCCCAGGAAGCCGTCCTCGCGCTGCTGGCTGACGAGCCACCGCAACGCCTTGTCGACATTGGGGGAGTAGGTTCCCTCTTCATGCGTGTAACCGGCCCCCAGGTAGGCGAGGATGACCAGTGCGGTCAGGCCGCTGTCCGAATCGCGGCCGGCGAACTCGCGGTCGACGCCGTTATCGTCGACTTTCACCTGTCCCGCGCCGAAACGGTCGCCGTCCCACGAGCCATCGGGCTCCTGGACCGAAGCGAACCAGGCGAGCGCCGATTCGACCGCTCGCTCCGAGGCCTCGGTTCCGCCGTATTTGCGGGCGATTTCGCGACGGCGGGCGAGGTTTCTCAGGCGGTAGGTCGCTGGGACGCCGTTGTTGCCGCGGAGGTTGAGCGGACCATCGTCGCCGCGCTGCACGCCTGGGGCGCGGACGGGATTGGGAGAATCGAACGAGGTGCGGTTACGTGCGGAGACGATCCCTTCCGGAGCGCCGCCGCCATCCGTCAAACTGCGGGGAGGGCGACGGATGTCGTCGCCGGATTCGGCGCTGCCGCGGACATTGCGACGGCGGATTCCGCCCCCGTCGCCGCCGTTCCCTTCGCCGACGGCGCCCGGAACCGAAACGGCCGGAGTTCCGCCTTTCATGGCGGGGTCGAGAGGCGCCGGCAGCGGGATGTCGGCCGGGGCCTTCGCAAGTGCAGAGTCCAGGGCGGGCGCCGACGCACGCGGTCCCGAACCATTCGTCTTCGGGTCGAGCGTCAGGAGCGGATCGCGGGCGGGGTCGCCCGCGGCGATCAGACGGTCAAGGGCTCCTCCAGTTCCGCCGACGTCGACCTTGCGGGCGATCTGCGGTTCGGGGCTACCGTCGCGTGGTCCCGACTTCCGGGCGGGGCCGCTTCCCGGAATCGTCCCTTCCGAGCGGGATTCGGGTTGCGGGCCGGCTTCCTCCAGCGGGGCGGCAACGCGCGGAGCCGGCGTCACTTCCGCGGGAAGTTCGGCGATAGGCGCGGGGGTCGCGGCCAATGGAGAGACCGACATCGGTAACAGTCCGGGTTCCACCCGCGCGATCGGGAGGTCCTTCCGGGCCATCGTGAATTCGTCGAGCACCGTCGGGGCGTCCGATGTGCGCGGCTGCCGCTCGGCTCGCGATCCACCCCCTTCCATGTCGGGGACGCGGTCGAAGACGGCGCTCTCGCGTGTCTTCTCGCCGCCGCCGGCGGTGACCGGCCCTTCGTCCGATTCGATGACGACGTTGCGGACGGGAATGACCGTCTGCTCGCCGTGCTCAAGTTCGGAGGACGTTCCTTTCAGCGTGGCGCCGAAGGCCCCCATGATGAGGGCGGCATGGGCGGCGATGGAGAAGGCCATCGACTTGCCCGTGGCCTGCTTATCGCCCCACCGGGTGATGAGCATCGACAGCAGGTGGGTCGCCGAAAAGACGAGGCAAAAAACGAGCGTTCCCCAGAAGCAGTCTTCAAGGGAGAGACCCGATTCGTTCGCCAGGCGTCGAACCAGGTCGTCGTAAACCTGTTTCATCGCCGGGCTCCTGTCACTCGCCGAACAAACTCACGCATGCTGCTTCGAGGCCTGCTCCGATTCGAGGATCTATTGTGAGGCCCAAAGAAGTGTCGCCGATCACTCACCGGGAAGCAATTGCAGCCTCCCACGGGGCCGGATACGCACGACTTGCAGATTTTGCGCCGAGACCTGCGGACATGAGACGCAGCTTGCGCTCGAACGGAGGGGCAAACCGGTCTCCGCAGGATGCGCACCGACTCTCTTCGTACATCGGCCACTTCGGGCGGAGAGGCGGGAGAGAATGAAGGGGATTTCGAGGATCTGGACGCACGGGGGAAGAATGCGCCCTTCCAGAGGGTTCCGGCAGTCCGTTGGATCTGCGTCGACCTTTCCTGCAAAAGCGGATTGAAGGTCTTGCAAGTGCGCAGGATCGTCACGACGTTAAATCGGCAGGCGGTTGCGAGGACTCCCCGCAACCGCCTGCCGTATGGTCACTTCTCAAAGAGACGGTGTTTACCGTCGACCACGTGGGCCGCCGCCACCAGGCCGACGCGGACGGTCTCCGCGACCCGGGCGATCGCCGCGGTCTGAGCGGGGACGATGCCCGCCGCCCTCTCCCGAGGGACGCGCTTGAACGAGGTACGAAATGGCCTCTTCCCACGTCGGCAGATCGGCGTAGCTGGGAGTCGGTTCGATCTCGTCTTCTTCGTCGTTGGCCCAACCGGCGACGGGGACCTCGGCGTTGTCCTCTTCGACGAACTCCAGATCGCGTGGCGCCCGCGGTTCCGGACGGCGCGGCTCTCGACGCGAACGGCCGCGGCCACGCGACGAAATGATGGGCTCTTCTTCCTCGTCGCCGGGCGGGGTGGCAGCGGAACGCGGTTCGATGTCGTCGGCGAATTCATCGGCGGGAACCGCACGCTCGCCGCGGTCGGCCGGCGCTTCGCCACGGCGACCACGACGACGCGGGCCGCGTCCCTCGCGACCTCCCTCATCGCGACCCGCCGCTTCGCGAAATCCTGATGTGGGACGGTCGCTCGGCGCGTCGCCCAGGCCGAGACCGAAGTCGTCCGCGGGAGCTTCTTCGCGAGCTTCGCGTCGCGGACGCCGGCCCGGTCCTTCCCCGCGAGGCTCTTCGGATCGCGGAGCTTCTCCGCGCGGCGTTCGTTCGCCGCGATCTCCCCGCTCGCCCCGTTCTCCGCGACCACGTTCGGAACGGGAACGCTCCGAACGGGAGCCGCGCGGCTCTTCTTCGCGAGGTGCTTCGATGTCGCGAGCCGAGTCGCCGCGTGGCGTGTCTTCGCCTTCAAGGGCGGTATCGCGCCGGCCGCGGCGCGGGCCACGCTCGGGGCGTTCGCTGCGTTCGCCCCGCTCGGAACGTTCTTCCCGCTCGGGACGCGGCCGCTCTTCCGACCGGCGCGGGGCGGGACGGTCCGGCTCCTCGCTACGAGGCGGAACGTCTCGCTCGGCACGCGAAGGACGTCCTTCCGAAGCGGAGCGTTCGTCGCGTCGTCCGCGCTCTTCCCGACCACGGCCTTCCGATCCTCGACCTTCCGATCCGCGGCCGCCGCGGCCACGTCCGCGGTCCTCGCCGGGACCCCGCTCCTCACGGGCTTCGCCTCGTCCGCGTCGGCCACGCTCTCCCCCCGAACCTTCGGAACCGCTGTCGTCCCAGTTGAATTCGGACAGCGCATCCCAGAAGGTGTCACGTTCTTTGGGTGCGGCGGGCGTTTCCGGCTCGCCGCTCGGCGGCGATTCGGCACGAGCGTCTCGGGCTCGCCCTTCCGAACCGCGCGGCTTGCGTTCTTCCGAAGTCTCGCCGCGACCACTGCCCGGGCGCTGCCGGGGACGGTCTTCCGCAGGCCGTTCGGCGCGAGGACGTTCTTCGCGGGTTCTCTCTTCTCGAGGACGTTCTTCACGCGGCCTGGAGGCGGGACGCGGGGGAGGGGATTTCGCCCCTTCGATGAGTCCGGCCCCGAAGTCATCTGAGTCGTCCCAGCCGGCAGGAGCCTCTTCGCGAGCTTCGCTGCGCGGTTCCAGGGCTTTCACATCGACGTCTTCGGACTCGACCGGTTCCGGCTCGACCGGCGGACGGACCGATTCGCGAGCGCGGGCGGGAGGTGCTTCTTCTTCGTCGTCTTCCGGGAAGCCGAGGAACGGCTCCTCCGCGGGGGCCGAGGCACTCGGCGCGGGCTTGGCGGGTTCCGCTTGTTCCGAGGTGGGGGCAGGAGCCTCCGCCGGCTTGGGGTTCACGGGCGTATACGGATCGCCGAGATCGAGGTCGTCGACGTCCTGCTGCGCCGTCAAGTCGATCCCGAAGAGATCCTTGGCGAGTTTTTCCCAATTGTCATCGCCGCCCGAGGCGGAGCGTCGTGTGTCTGGAGTCATGAGACAAAGTTACCGCAGCCTGCGAAAACCCGCAAGCAGCCCGCACCAAAATGCTTATCGCGAATCCAACAGCCGCCATTACTCCCTCACGTCCGACAGCAACGACAGACTCACCACCTCATCCCGCCGCACCAGAACTCGCCTTCGGTTCCAGTTCAACCCGTGCCGGCGGCAGTCCAGAACGTAAACCTCGCGGGTTGTCGATGTATCGCGTAAGTCGTGAACGTCCGCGTTCTTCAGGATGAAATATCGATGGTCCTCACCGACCAGCGTCCCGATGCAGACGTAGTGACTTTTCAGGTCGAGGACGACTTCGCTTCCGATCCAGGCGGCGGTCGCGCCAGGGTTTGCGTCGGACTCATGCGACATGAAGGACTCCTGCATTGAGGAGAGGAGTTCGACGGGCGTCGTGGCGATTCCCCTCTCCGGCATGATACAACGGGCTTCGATTCCACCAATGGTTCATCCGAAGGGTTCGCCAGATTCGTGTCGGCAACCCGCACCCGTCGCCCCACTTGATCCTCCAATGCCCGAACTCATCCCGATCGCTGATTCGACCTGGAAACTGCTTGAAGCGCCCAGCACCGCGACGCTGACGACGGTGCTCTCCAAGCATGGGTTGTGGAACACCTTCATGACGGGCGTTCATCCGCTCGGAAACCCGACCCGTATGGTCGGGCAGGCGTTCACGCTGCGATACATTCCCGCCCGCGAAGACCTCGACCACACCGGCGTCTTCGACAATCTGACCGACGCCCAGCGGCTGGCCGTCGAGCGGATCGGCCCGCGCGACATCCTGGTCATCGACGCCCGCGGCGAAGCGCGGGCGGGAACGATGGGGAACATCCTGGCCACCCGCATGAAGGTTCGCGGGTGCGTGGGGTTCGTGTCGGACGGCTGCTATCGCGACACGGCCAACATTCTCTCGCTGGGACTGCCGACCTACGGGAAGGGAATGCACGCGGCCACAAACAAGACGATCCATCATCCGGCCGACTTTCAACTGCCGGTGGGATGCGGGGGCGTGGCGGTTTACCCGGGAGACATCCTTGTGGGGGACAGTGACGGCGTGGTCGTCATTCCGAGGCATCTCGCAGCCAAAGTGGCCGAAGAAGCGGCCGCGATGGAAGACCGCGAAAGCTTCTACCTGGAGAAGATCCAGGGCGGGGCCAGCATCATCGGCACGTATCCGCCGAATGAAGAGACGATGGCCGAGTATCGGCGTTGGAAAGAGTCTCGCGGGACGCCGTCGTGATGAGTTTCGGAATGGACGCCGCCCGGCGGGGCTGCGATGATCGATTGGTAAGATAACTTTCCCCCCAGCGACCGGACCGGTCATGCGACATATTGGAACGCTTCCCGACGCTGGGCAGGCGCAGACTTTCGTCGACTATCTCGTGGTGCGCGGCGTCAAGAGCGCGGCCGAGAAGGACGCGGACGGATGGTCGATTTGGGTTTATGATGAAGACCAGGTCCCGCTGGCCCGGACCGAACTCGAGCAGTTCCGCCAGAATCCGGACGATCCACAGGTTGCCGCGGCAGCCTCGCAGGCGGCCGCCCTGCGGTCGAATGAATCGCAGCGGGCTCGCGAGCAGAAGTCGCGGGTGGTCGACATCCGCAAGCGGTGGCAGAGCCCTGGCTCGGCTTCGCTCCCTTTGACGATGATGCTGGCGGTCCTGTGCCTGGGCGTCTCGCTGCTCGGAGACTTCGGCAAGCAGAATCATCAGATCTACGACGACCTGAGCTTTGCGAGCCGCGAAAGTTGGATGACGACGCCGCTCGAGCAGCTCAACACAGTGAAGGCGACGTTCCGCGACATTTCCCAAGGAGAAGTGTGGCGGCTCATCACGCCGATGTTTCTGCACTTCTCGTATACTCATCTGCTGTTCAACACCTATAGCCTGATTGTGCTGGGGGGGATTCTCGAATACCGCCTCGGGTCATGGCGGACGTTGCAGCTCGTCCTGCTGTTTTCGCTCCTCGGCAACGTCGCCCAGGCGGTGATGCAGGGGCCGAATTTCGGGGGATTCTCCGGCGTCATTTTCGGCATGTTCGGCTACATCTGGATGAAAAGCCGGTTTGATCCGGAGGCCGGGTTCTATATCTCTCCGATGAACGTCGTGGCGACATTGATCCTCTTTTTTGCCTGCATGACGGGGCGGATGGGCCCGATTGCCAACTGGTGTCACTGGGGCGGCCTGGTGACGGGGATTGTGTGCGGATACCTTCCGACGATGACCGCTCCTCGCCGGCGGATCATGTGACATGATGACTTCCCTGCTCTTCGTTGCCGCGCTGATTCCGGGTGCGGGAGATCCAGGCGAGGCGGCACGATCGACGGAGCAGGAAGCGACGTATGACGGGCTGACGCTGGCCGAGTGGCGCATACGGATCAAGTCGCTGGACCTCAAGGATCCGGCCAGTGCCGAGGCCGTTCCCGGACTGATCGCCATTGTGTCCGATCGTCGGGCGTCATGGGTAAGCCGGCGACAGGCGGCCGAGACGCTGGGACGTCTCGGCTCGCTCGCCCCGGAAGGGGTTGCGGTGCTGCTGAAGACGATCGACGAAGAGTCCCCGGACGAGATCCCGCCGCGGATCTGGAGCCTGAAGGCGCTCTCGCTTTACGGACCGGTCGCGCGCGCCGCAGCGCCGCGGTTGCTCAAGATCCTGCGCGACCCGACCCGGCCACTGATCGAGCGGCAGTTGTCGCTTGAGGCGCTTGCCCAGATCGGGCCGACTCAGCCGCTGGTGTTGCCGGCGCTCATTGCGCTGCTGCAATCCCCGGAAGGAGGAGAGCGTCCCGCGGCGGCTGCCGGTACCAGTACGAACGACCAGCGGGAGCTTCGGGAATTGGCGGTCGAGACCTTCACACTCATCGGCCCGAACGGCGCGCCTGCCATACCGTCGCTGGTGCGATTGGCGCACGACTCGTCCGACGTGCTGCGGATGAAGGTGGCACAGGCTCTCGGAGCGATGGGGAGTCGGGCCGAAATCGCGATTCCGACGCTGGTGGAACTCCTGGTCCTCGATGATGTGGATTTCGTTCGGGGTGCGGCGGCCGCGGGATTGGCGAAAGTCGGCCTGGAAGCGGTTCCAACCCTGATTCAATTGCTTGAAGTCGACGAGCCCGCCGTTCGCTGGCGAGCCGCCGAGGCGTTAGGACAGACCGGGCGCGCCGGTCGAGCGGCCGTCGATCCCTTGACTCAGCGTTTGCAGGATGATTCTTCGGAGGTCCGGATTCGTGCGGCGGAAGCCCTGTGGAAGCTGACGCGCGACGGGTTGCAGGCCGCGCCGAGTGCGGCGCTCCTGCTGGGTGACGAGGACCGACAGGTGCGGCTGCGGGCGTTTCGCCTTCTGACGAGCATGGGACCGCGCGCGTCCGCAGCGCGTCCGCAGCTGGAATTGTTGGAACGCGATGAGCGCGGGCAGGTTCGCGAGGCGGCCCGGAGGGTGAAGGAGAGGCTTGCGAGAAAGCCGAATGAGACGGAGCGATAGTCCCAGGGTCATTGTCGGACTGTCAGTGGCCGCGTCGTTCCCGTAAAAGAGTGTGACAATCCAACCGGGCGTCGACCACTCGACTGTGCCAGTTCACTCCTCCATCACTTTCCCATGAAAATTACGTTCTGCGGTGCGGCCGGCGAAGTGACCGGAAGCCAGCATCTGCTCGAAACGTCTGAGCATCGCGTGCTGCTCGATTGCGGGTTGTTTCAGGGGCACCGCGCCGAGTGCCGCATCAAGAACCAGAAGTTCAAGTGCGGCCCGAAGAACCTCGATGCCGTGATCCTCTCGCACGCCCATATCGACCATTGCGGGAATCTGCCGGGGCTGGTGAAGGCGGGGTTTGACGGGCCGATTTTCTGCACGCCCGCCACGGCCGATGTCGCGGCACTCATGCTGCGCGACTCGGCGAAGATTCAGGCCGAAGACGCCCGATATCTGCAGCGTCATCAGCCTCCCGGCAGCCGGCTCGCACAGCCGCTGTATACAGATGAGGATGCCCGCGAGACCGCACGCCTCTTCGAGCCGCTTCCCTACGGCGAATGGCATGAGCTGTCCTCGTCGTTCCAGGTGAGGTTCTCGGATGCGGGGCACATCCTGGGGTCGGCCATCGTCGAGATGAACGTCGTCGACAAGGGGGAGACGAAGCGTGTCGTCTTCACCGGCGACCTGGGCCGTCGCGGGCTCCCGCTTCTGCACGATCCCACCCTCATCGAAGGCTGCGACGTGCTGATCAGCGAGTCGACCTACGGCGACCGTCTTCATCCGCCGGTCGATGACATCAAGGGGGCGCTGCTGCGGATCATCACGGATGCGGCCAACAACGGAGGCCGCGTCATCATCCCGGCCTTCGCCCTCGGCCGCACGCAGCAGCTGGTTTACCTGCTCAACGAGCTGACGGTCTCCGAACTCCTTCCGCGGATTCCCGTCTTCGTCGACAGCCCCCTTTCGATGAAGGTGACCGAAGTTTTCCGGCAGCACGGAGACGTGCTCGACTCGGAAGCCCAGCGGATCCTCAAAGTCGATCCGCACCTGTTCGACTTCCCCGGGCTGACCTACATCGAGTCGGTTCAGGAGAGCCAGGAGTTAAATTATCGCAAGGGGCCGTTCGTGGTCATCGCGTCGAGCGGGATGTGCGAAAGCGGCCGCGTGCTGCATCACCTGAAGCATGCGGTCGGCAATCCTCTCAACACGATCGTGATGGTCGGATTCCAGGGAGAGCACACGCTCGGCCGCCGCATCGCCGATCAGAATGAGAAGGTTCGCATCTTCGACCGCTTCTACCCGCTGCGGGCGCGGGTCGAGCAGTTGCAGGGGCTCTCGGGCCACGCCGACGCCGAGGACTTCCGCTGGTGGTACAAAAACCTCGCGAAGACGGGCGGGATCGGTCAGGCGTTTCTCGTCCACGGCGAGCACCGGGCCGCCAGTGCGCTGGCTCACCTCATCCGGAACGACTGCAACGAGGATCCGATCATTCCGCAGTTGTATGACACGTTCAGCGTGTGAGCGCTTCGTGGCACGGGCAGGAGTGCCCGTGCTGCGATCGAGGCGGGTTGCATGCCGCACTGAGACATGCGATCCTTCGACGCGAACCAATGCCGTTGCCTTGATGTCCGTCGACTATCGCTCGGACGCGGCGTATTCACGTCAACGGGCTGGCCGGCTTGATTCACGGGCAGCCCTTCCCATCACTCGAATTTAATCGTTCTTCGGACAGACCATGGCCACCGAATCCCGCATGGAAAAAATCGTCTCGCTGTGCAAGCGGCGAGGCTTCGTCTTTCAGTCGTCGGAGATCTACGGCGGACTCAACGGATTCTGGGATTACGGTCCGCTGGGCGCCGAGCTGAAGCGAAACGTCCGCGATGCGTGGTACCACGACATGGTGACGCGGCACGACGACCTGGGCGTGCCGGCCGGGGCTCCGTCGTCTTTCCAGATGGTGGGGATCGAGTCGTCGCTCATCATGCACCCGCAGGTCTGGAAGTGCTCGGGGCACTTCGACCTCTTCTGCGACAAGATGGTCGACTGCAAGGCGTGCAAGAGCCGGTTCCGGTTCGACCACGTCAGCGTGGCCGTGATGCAGACCCGCGAGACGCCGCCGGTGGTCCTTGCCGCCGAGACGTACATTCCCGATGACTCGGGGGGCGGGCTGTCGGCGACCAAGACGAAGAAGATGGAGCAGTCGGTCTTCCAGCACAACCGCGCCAAGGGGACGAGCGTCGAAGGGGAGCTCGTCACCGTCTCGCTCGACAACTACTACAAGCGATTGACCGATTCGACCCCGGCCGACTTGAAGCCGAAGTGTCCGTCTTGTGGCGGGGAGCTGACAGCGCCGCGCGACTTCAACCTGATGTTCAAGACGACGCTCGGGGCGCTGGGGGGCGAGGACGACGCAGCGTTCCTGCGGCCCGAGACCGCCCAGGGGATGTTCGTCAACTTCAAGAACGTGCTCGACAGCACGCGGCTGAAGCTGCCGTTCGGCATCGCCCAGGTCGGCAAGAGCTTCCGCAACGAGATCACGCCGCGGAACTTCACGTTCCGGTCGCGCGAGTTCGAGCAGATGGAGATGGAGTTCTTCTGCCGGCCCGATCAGTCGCGGGCGTGGTATCAGTACTGGCGCGATCGCCGGTTCTCGTGGTACACGCGGCTGGGGATCGTCAGCGACAGCCTGCGGATGCGGGACCATGCGTCGGACGAACTGTCGCACTACTCGGTGGGGACGGCCGACATCGAGTACGCCTTCCCGTTCCTCGACAAGGGGGAATACGGAGAGCTCGAAGGGGTGGCTCACCGCGGCGACTTCGACCTGCGGTCGCATGCCGAAGGGAAGCTGGTGCGGAAGGACGGCTCGCTGGTCGTCGAGACCGATGCCGACGGCAAGCCGAAGCATCGGGGGAGCGGGAAGGACCTGCAGTACTTCGACGACCAGACCCGCGAGCGGTTCTACCCGCACGTCATCGAGCCCGCGGCCGGCGCCGACCGCACGACGCTCGCCTTCCTGTGCGAAGCGTATCACGAGGACCAGCAGCCCGACGAGAAGGGAGAGATGCAGGAGCGCGTCTACCTCAGCTTCCACCCGCGGCTGGCCCCGGTGAAGGTGGCGATCTTCCCGCTGATCAAGAAGGAAGGGATGCCCGAGAAGGCTGCGGGGATCTACCGCGAGTTCAAGGAAGCGGGGATCGCGGCGCAGTTCGACCAGCAGGCAGCGATCGGCCGGCGGTATCGGCGGCAGGACGAGATCGGCACGCCGTACTGCATCACGGTCGACGGCGACACGATGAAAGACGATACGGTGACGCTTCGCGACCGCGACAGCCTGAAGCAGGAACGCCTGCCGATCAAGGAAGTCGTCGAGTATGTGCGGCACCGCGTGACGAAGTGGTGAGGGTTGTGCATGGAGCCCGATCTACCGACCGAGGCCGAGATCAACATCCACGATTCGCTCGATGAGCGGTGGGCGGTCAAGAACTTTCTTGGCAAGACCGTTGAGGAAGCAGAAGCCCAATTCGCTGAAAACTTCCTGGCTTACAGCGAAGACCTCATGTGCATGGGGCCTCGGGCGTTCTGCTTTTATATCAAGGCGGCCATCTCCTATTTGCGGAGCCATTCATCACGAGGGGATGCCGACGCGCTCAACTCGTTCTGCAGCACTGTCGATTATCGTCTGGATTACGAGTCGGATGCACTTGCAGACCTTGTGCCGATGATGCAAGAGGCCGTCGATGCTCTGATTCGCGATTATGAACGGTTCGAAGCGAGCGATCAGGTCTATGGAAGCTTGCCGAAGAAACTGGCTCGGCTCCAGTGTCGGCTAAAGGCATACCCTTCGGACAGCGAGTAAGTCGCGTCGTCGGCCTCCGGTGTTGAGGCCGCATTCAGTCACACGATGACCGGAACGATCTTTCAGAACATCGGCTTGACGACGTTCATCGGCTTGGCGTCCGGCTTCTTGCCGGGGCCGGCGGCAGGTGGCATGGGCTTCGGCGTGTCGCTCTCGCCGAGGTTGGCGATGGCGGGGCCGATCGTCCCGCCGTTCACATCCCATTTGCCGGCTGGAGAGGCGTCGTCCATCTCAAAGTCGCCGGCGGCCACCTTGGCCTTCGGCTTGAAGCCTCCGCGCGTCACGGCTGCCCCGCGTCCGAGGAGCGGGCGAAGCTCGTGGCCGGGCCCCCACGCGGCCGACCAGTCCTTGTCGAACTCCTGGTCGCCCGGCGGTTCGGGGGCTCCCTTGAGCCACGTGCGGAACTCGTCTCCGTAAGCGTTGTGGCTGGCCCACCAATCGATCTGACGCTCGGCCCGGGCCTTGCCCGTGTAGGAGAGGAGCGTCGGCTTCGGCGGCCCACTGCCGGCATCCACCGAGGAGAGGAACGCGCTGCGATGGCTGAAGAACTTCAAGGGAGCCTCGGCGGGCGCCGAGAGGGATGCGGCACGGACAGGAAAGACCGTGTTGAGGGCGGAAAGGGCCGAGCCTTCCACGTCGATGGCCCCGGCGATGCGTCCATCGGGCCCGGCCAGATTGATGTCGAAGAGCGTGTCGAGCGAAGCGAGCGCACTGTTCTGCACGATGAGACCGCGGCCGCGGAGATCGCCGCTGAGCGCTTTGCCGGTCGTCGCCAGGAAGGAGTTGCGGAGAGCGCCGTATTGCTCGTAGTGACCGGCGGGACGGCTCTTGACCGGGTCGGAACCATTGCGGGTCCACTTGATCAAACCTTCGTAGCCCTTGCTGGCGATCATCGGTCCCTGCAGGACACAGCCATCAATCGAGAAGCTGCCGCCGTCGATGTGGAAAAGCCACCTGGGAGAATCGGACTTGGTGGACGCGGGGACGCGGAATCGGCCGCCGACGATCTCGACACTCCCGCCGCCGGTGGTCAGGAAGGCTTCGGGCGCGCTCGAACCCTTGTAGTCGCCGTCTCGCATTTCGATGGAAACGGAGGGGTCGATCTCGATGCGGACGGAGCGGCCCTTCAGGGCGATCGGAGACGACTTGGCGGCACTCGTCTTGCTGGAGGTGACTTTCAGCGTCGCCCCCGATTTCCACGAGCCGTTCGTGATGGCCTTGCCGAGGTCTTCCTTTCCTGCATCGATGGTCACGGCGGCGGTTGCGGCGCCCGCGGTTTTCGCGATGACGGGGACCGTGATCGGCCGGTCGGCAAGAGCCTCGGTCCGCGCGAGAGTCTCATCCGAAGGGATGGAGAGCTCATCCGCCTTGCAGCCGCAGAAGCCACCCCCTTCCGGCTTCACCGTCGTCGATTCGAGGCTGGCGGTGTCGAGTTCGGCCGGAGACATTCCGCCCACGTTCTCGAGCGGGCGTCCGGGCCAGGGCTTCGTCGGAAACTGGGCTTCCTGGAGCTTGCTTCCGAAGGCCTGCTGCCAGCCGGACGAGCCAGCCGCGGTCTTCGTCAGCTCGGCCTTTCCGTTCAAGAGCTTCGACCAGCCGACGAACAGCGTCGTGGGAGCCTCGATCTGCAGGTTGCGGAAGGCCGGCTGATCTTCGGAGGGACTGACGAGGGTCGGCCAGCCGCCGAGTTCGACGATGGCCGCATTGGTCTCTGCACGTTCGACGGCCACGACGCTGTTCATCAACCGCAAGGACGTCAGCGGGAGCGCTCCCTCGGCGTTCGTGGGGGCCAGGTCGAGCGGCGTCGTTCCCCCGCACAGCGTGCAGGAGAGGAAGCGAATCGACCTCGCGGGCCTGTCGTCTTTTTTGGCTCCCGCAGGGGGGGCCGCACTGGCCGCCGGGAGCGGTTCGCGAAGCTGGAGGGCGGGGGCGTCGCCGGTCGCGAGCAGGGTGTTGCTGGCGACGACGTCGATCGTCGACGAGCCGAGCGCCAGGGAGGTCAGACGCTGGCCGCGAACAAACGTCCGATCGAGCAGCACGCGTGGAGAATTCGCGGGGATGCGATCGGTTTCGGCGACTTCGCCGGTAACCCGCAGGGCCACCGTCGCCCCCGGACGCCCCCCCTGCAAAGTCAGCGAGGTCTGTCGCGCCGAGAGATCGCCCCCGGTGACTTCGACGAGCGTCAACTCTTCCGTCGATGGGAACTGACGAGCCACAGCCGTGAGATGGACGCCGAGAAGTTCGAGCGACATTCCACTGACCCGCAGAATCGTCCGCGCGTTGCCGGCGACATCGGGGAGCAGCATGATCACGGGCCGGCTCCCTTCCGCTCCGGCGAGGATGAGCCGGGTTCTTCCGGCAAGTTCCATCGGCCGCAGGAAGAAGGGCCCCGCTCCGTGCAATTGAACGACCGCGCCGGTCTTCGGAACGGCGTTCAGCGCCTGGGACAGGTTTGCGAACTGCGACGGCTTGCCGTCGCCGGTCCGGCCAACCGTCAGGACGGGGAGAGTCTTGGACTTCTCGATCTGCGGGATGTCGGCCCGAACCGGGAGAGTTGCAATCCAGGCAGGCATGAAGGGCCGCTCGTTTTCGCGGCCGATGGTGATGCGGAGCCCTTTCGCTAGCGCACCACCGCTTGCCCCCTCGCCGCTCGCTTTGGCGTCAGCGCCGGCATCGGCCGAGGGATCGCCGTCGGTCGCTGCTGCGGCGGTCGCCGCACGGGCTGCCGCGGCTTTTTTCTGCGCGTCCTCGGCGGTGACGACGGCGTTCGGGTTGCCTTCCGCATCCTTGTTGTCGAAGGGATTCGACGAGACAGGGATCGTCACGGCCGACGCCATGTTCCGCGAGACGTACCACATGATGCCGAATGCCGCCGCCAGCAGGGCCGCGACGGCTGCGTACTTGAGGATCGCTTTCTTGCGATCGCCGTCTCCTTCAGGCGTCGTGTCGTCGGCGTCGTCCTCGGACTTTTTCTTTTTTTCGCGCGGAGGAAGGAACGGTGCTGAGGACGTGCCCCCTGCCGCGTTGGCTTTCCGGCTGGGTCGTGCGGAGGCGGGTTCCTCGTCGACATCGTCGACGGCAGTTTTCTTCCGCTTTTTCTTCGGAGCGTCGGCGGGAAGCTCGTGTTCGACCGTCGGGGCAGACGGACTCTTGGGCGCGGTTCCGGGCAATGCTTCCGCACTGTCGGCTTCGGCCAGTGCCGCGAGGACCGAGTTCGAGACGTTCTCGCGGCCGAGAGCCGCTCGCTGCAGATCTTCAAGAAGCTCGGTCGGATCCTGATAGCGGTCGTTGGGCTTCTTGGCCATCATGCGGTGCATGACGGCAACCACCGCATCGGGAATGTGGTCGTTCTCTTCGCGCGGGTCGGGAGGCGCCTTCACTGCGTGGGCATGCAGCTTGTTGGTGAGCGAGCCGTCGGGGTATGGGGGATGCCCCGTCAGCATGTGATACCACGTGCAGCCAAGCGAATAGATGTCGCTGCGGATGTCCGCCGCCTTGCTGTCGCGGGCCTGCTCGGGGGCCATGTAGTCGACGGTGCCAACCGTCGTGCCGGCGCGCGTGATGCTGGTCTCGGTCGCCTCGTCGACGGCGCGGGCCAGGCCGAGGTCGGCGAGTTTCACAACGCCGTCGCGGCGGACCATCAGGTTTGACGGCTTGATGTCGCGGTGGACGATCTTCTTTTCCCAGGCATGCTCGAGGGCCCGCGCCACCTGCGTGATGATCTCGATGGAGCGGCGGACCGGGATGATGCCGCGCTTCGCCATCAACTGATGGACATCGTTGCCGTCGATGTACTCCATCGCGATGTAATGCTGGCCGTCCGCTTCCCCCGCATCCCACACGCCGACGATATTCTCGTGCTTGAGCTGCGCGGCCTGCGTGGCTTCGGACTTGAACCGCTGGACGAGCCGCGGGTTTTCGGCCTTGTCCCTGGGCAGGATCTTGAGGGCCACCTGCCGCCGCAGCTCCATGTCGGTCGCGAGATAGACCGTCCCCATCCCGCCCGCGCCAAGCGCCTTCTCCAGCTTGTACTTGCCGAGGAATTTCTTCTCAGGCGTTTCGATCGTCCGCGAGGCGGGCTCGGATGTCTTCGCTGCGGCTCCCTTGACCGAGTCGGCAGTCGAGGGGGGCGGGCCGGACTTCGCTACGCGAGTTCCGCGACCGGAATCCGAATTGCCAGCCATCGTCCGACCTCTGAAAAGACGAATGTGCGGGCGATGGACAGGGCGACGCCGATCCGTTGCAGCCGGTCCCGCGTGAACGAACTATGAGAAAACGATGGATTCTTTGGGCGGTCGTCAGGGCTGATACTTCGGCCGTGCGGCCGCAGGAATCCAGCCAACCGCCTGTGCTGAAAGGATTTCGATTGGGTCGAGCAGCCCACCCGAAACCCGCTGGCCCCGCGAGTTCCGACCGCACCAGTATACTTGCCGACGATTTTGCGCGTCAAAACCTCAACCGGCAAAAAGCGAAAAATGAGGGGCATTGAATGCATGGGGAAAAAGACCCTCGTGCGGAATGCGAGTGAGTCGGATGGGCGGGGAGCGTCGATGGTTTCGCTCAGGGGCCACGGAAACGACGGATGGGACGGAGTTGACGGAAAGGCGCGCCCACGGGGCGAACTCGACGGTGCGGGGAGGGGTATTTCTCCCTCCTCCCGTTTCGCACCTCAGGGGGGATCACGAGCGATTGGTGGACGAGTCGCGCCTCAGCCGGCTTTCGGCTGGTCGTAGTATTCGATCGGTCGGACTTCGATTCCCCAACCCACCTGCTCGCCGAGGTTGGCGGCCGGGTGGGTGGAGGCGATGCGGACTGCCTCGGCGGCGTCCGCGGCTTCGATGAGGAAGAAGGCGCCGATCTGCTCCTTGGTTTCGGCGTAGGGTCCGTCGGTGATCTGCGGTTGGCCGTGCCTCGGCCGAATCGAGATCGAGGCGTTGGACGGGCCGAGCGAGGCGACCAGCACCATGTGCCCCGACTCTCGGAGTTTGGCATCGAACGGCTGACATTGAGCGACGAGCGCATTGACCTGGTCCTTCGGCATCGCTTCGAACTTCTTTTCGTCGTAGTAGCCCAGGCAGAGGAATTTCATGGCGGTGTTCCGTTGCGGGAAGAGATGAGGATTGATTGCTGGCAGTGTTCACGGAAATGAGGCTGGCAAGCCGGCCTCATGGCAAGAGCATCCACACGATCTCGAACCGCCGGCTCGATGCGGCGGGAGCGCGGGACGACGTCACTTCTTCTCGATCTGGGCTCGCAGCCGCTCTTCCTGCTCGCGGAGCTCGGGAGTGAACTCGGCTCCGAAGTCCTCGGCTTCGAACACCGGACGAATCTCCAGTTCGGAAGTCGCGCCGTCTCCCATCGGATTCGGGCAGCGACGGGCCCAGGCGACCGCTTCGTCCATTGACTTGACGTTCCAGAGCCAGAATCCGGCGATCAGTTCCTTCGTCTCGGGGAACGGGCCGTCCACGACGGTCGTCTTCGAGCCGGAGAAGACGATCCGCTTTCCCTTCGAGCTGGGATGCAGCCCTTCACCGGCCTGCATGATGCCGGCCTTGACCAGTTCCTCGTTGTACTGGCCCATCTCGGTCAAGAGCTTTTCACTCGGCATCACACCCGCTTCGGTGTCCTGGGTGGCTTTGACGATGACCATGCAGCGCATTGTTCGGTTCCTGGAATGGTGGTTGGCTATTGTTGTGAGATGTGACAGCGCAGAGAAATCGGAAATCGATGGCGAA
>JADZEF010000305.1 GCA_020850695.1 Planctomycetaceae bacterium
CCGTTCGCGACGCTGGGCTATCGGATGGAACGCCTTCGGCGTACAGAGCACTTGCATTTCCTCTCGCATCTCAACGCACGAATTCGGCAATTCTTGCAACCAGAACTTACTATGCCCTGAGGCCCCGCTCGCCTGGTGCGGAAAGGCTCGGGGTGTTGTCATCACGCTCCAGCATACGCACTGACAGGACGTGCCCTAGGCACCCGATACGATCACCGCGGACGAGCCTCAGGTTCGGTGAACTGTCCACAGCCGCTGCCTGATCGGAGAACGACAATCTGACGGCTCTACCGCCGCAACGTCGCCCCGAATGTGGCGTGCACTTCGGTTTCGTCCAAACGGAACGCGAGAAACACGTCGTCGAACAGACTGAGAAGATCGCGCATGTCGCCCAGCTTCTTCTCGACTTCCTCCCCCTTCTCATCGCTCTTTTCCGCGTGACGCACAATCCGCGCCATGTTCGCTTCGAGCGACTGCCGCACTCCCGCGACGTTCACATAGGCGAGTTGCGTCGGCGAACCAACCATCCGCTTCTGCACTGTTCGAAATGCGTCCTGCGCCGCGAGACCTGTTGCCGTCACGTCCGGTTTCTGCGCGGTCAGAACGCGGCGGATCGCCTCGGGATTCGTCGCGAACATCAGTCGATCGACGCTGGCTGCGAAGGCCGGTTCGACGAAAGGAAGGCCCTCGACCCAGCGCAATCGCCCCTGCGCGGCGCGTTCTTTGGGTGATGGGTCCTTCGCGTCGGGCGAGGAGGCGGGGGGAGGCAGCGTCTCGTCCTGAAGGATCGCCGGAGCATTCTTCTCGTCGGCATTGAACATCGCCACCAGCAGGTTGAGCCCTGTGTTGAGCGCGTTGTCGATCGCCATCGGCACGGACGCACGGCTGCGCTTCGCCGTCGCATCGTTCCCGTTTCCATCGGGCTTTTTTTCGACCGCCGGGGTATTCAACGCCCACACGGCGGCCGCTTCCCAGGGAAACGTGTTGTCCTTCCCCCCGTCGGCGTCCGTCGACGAACTCGGCGCGATCCATGCGGTGAACTCGGGGCCGAGGTTCGGTAGCACGTCGGTCGGGAGATCGAGGCCGAGGAGCAATCCTCGAGCAATCTGCCGCAGGCGAGCCGCCGGCTTTCGCTGGTTGACGGGAATCATTTCCTCGAGCAGCGCCGCCGTCTCGCTCAGATCGACACGGGTTGCCACGACCAGCAGCGCCTCGGCCGGAATCCGTTCGAACATCGGGAACGCCCCGCGGCTGCGCTCGATAAATCGCAACCATCGCGGCGACGCCGAGTCCTTCGGGAAAAAGGCGGCCGCCTGGACGATCAATCCGTCGTCGAATTGTGCGGCGAGCGTGATGGCTTCACATGTTCGCCAAGAGCGCAGAAGCGACGGCAGGTGATCGGGGCGATCGGGTTCGGTCTCTTTGCGCCACACCTGCGGTTGAACGAGCGCCCGAACCGTGGCCGACTCGTTCGCCCCATGGAGCGACTGCCATGCGGAATTCACTGCGATCGAGCGCTGCACGTCTCCGTCGATGCGATCGATCGTCTGCCGGATCAGGTCCTCGCGGTCGGACAGGGCCAGCAGCGTCCCTTCGTGGAAATAGAACATCGTCTCGGCCGGACGATCCTTGCGCTGCGTGCGGACGCGCCGCGCATAGGATTTCCCCGCATGAGTGCGGGCTTCGACCTGCGTCGGCTCCGACTCGTTCCACACCTTGATGGCGTGCTGGATCGCGGCCTCGGATTCAGCGAGCGTCAGGACGATGGCAATCGGATCCCCATCGGTCCGGGGGTAGACCGCCACGATCGCCTGCCGACCGAACAGCCCCAGGAGAAATTTGCGCGGCGGCTGATTCACCACCTTTTCGATCGCCGCGACCGATTGACGGAATCGCCGGACGTCCTCCGTCTGCATCCACGCCTGAAATAGTCGAGACGCCCTGAGCCGTTCCAGCCACGCCGAATGCTCGACCCGCTCCACCGCCCCTCGCGCATCATTCAACTCGACGCACAACCCGACATCCGAGCCGACGAGGCCGGCGAGCTGGATCGTCTGAGCGAGAACGCACGCAGGCGCTGCGAGGGCAATGGCTGCGAGAAGCAGAAGGCGGATCAGTGGGTTTCGCATCGCGAGCAGTTTGGAGCGGTGTTGTGCGGCTGTTTTTCCGTAGCACGGGCACTCCTGCCCGTGCGTTGATTGAATCGCGAACCTGTTTCGCACGGGCATGAGTGCCCGTGCTACGAACTGAGTCAGATTCCTTCAGATCGCCGGGGACTCCTCGAGAGGAAGCGCATCCCACAGGAAGTCGACCGCGCTTTCGAGCTTCTGCCCCCATGGAATCAATCCCCTGGTCGGCAGATCGGTCGCAGGCGGATCGGACGGTACATCAACCATGGGTTCCTGGTTTGTGCGAGTGACTGAGAGCAGAGACGCCGCTTCACGCATCACGCCCGCGGCTTCGCCCGCGAGCGATAACGACGCCGTTCCTGCATTGCGCAGCAGACCGGCCAGTTCCGTGTCGTCGTCCTTCGCCACATCCTCCACCTCGCCGCCAGCACCGTTCGTCGGCGTCCCGGAATTCTCCGCCGCCGCGACCGGGGCCTTCGTCGCACCATCATCTGTCACTTTCTCCCGCGGAGTCGTGACGCCATGGGATGGCCCCTGGTTCCCGTTCCGGGCAACCTGCGGGCTCAGTCGAGGCGGCAGCAGGAACCCAACAGCCGCCACAACGCACAGGACAAGCGCGACGAGGAGGGTCGTCGCGACTTTTCGCGAGGAATCCGACGAGCGCGAGACATCGGTGAGCGGCATGAACTGCGGCCGGTCGGTCGCGGCCGACACCGGAGCTGCGGACTCCGCATTCCACCGCGCCATCACGGCATCGGCGAAGTGCACGTCCACGCGGTCGGCATCGGTCAGTCGCGACGTCCAGGCCGACAGCGCGGCCTGCAGCGTCAACGCCTCGCTCCACTGCCTCGAACAACCCGCACAGCGACGCACGTGCTCAGCCCACCCGGCCCACTCCGGGGCCGAAAGGTCGAGCGCGGCACGGGCTTCGATGGCTGCCTGCACCTGCTCTTCGAACTCATTGCACTTCGACGTGGGCATGCGGGAGGACTCCCCGGTTCTGAAGATGTTCGGCCAGTTGATGTCGGGCCCGGTGCAGCCAGGTCTTCACCGTTCCCTGGGCACACCCCAGAACCTCGGCGATTTCAGCGATTCCCAATTCCTGCTGATAAAACAACGTCACGCACAGGCGGTACTCGTCCCGCAACGTCTCCATGCCGAGTTGCAGTTCCTCGGCCAGTTCGTTGCGGTCCGGATCGATCGGGGCGGCGACCCTGTCGGCGGCAAACTCGACGGCCGGAGCCTGCCGCGAACGGGTCGACAGAAACGTGCGGCAGCGGTTGGCGGCGATCGTCAGGATCCACGGTTTCAGCGGACGCGCAGGATCCCACCCGCCGAGGCTGCGAAACGTCCGCAGGAACACGTCCTGCGCCACGTCTTCGGCATCCTCGCGCTGGCTGAGCATGCGATAGCACAGACCGAACACGACCCCCTGGAACCGTTCCACCAGCGACCGCATGGCGGACTGGTCTCCGGAGCGGACACGCTCGACCAGTGCGGCATCGGAGTCCGCCACGGAGTCTCCTGACCGCGCCCCGGCAGGAGGCGCTCAATCGAACACAACCGCCACTGCCGCAAGGGAATACCCAACGGGGAGGCAAGCGGTTTCAGAGAGTGGCACGAGACGCCATCTCGTGCACCGGTGAGGCGGCCACTCACGCCATCAATGCAGAAGGCCTTATGCAGACAGTCTTTCCGCTATTAATCCTGGCGTGGTGATACAGATCGTCACGACGAGATGCACTCGCGGACGATCTTGCGGGCCGCCTTCCAGGCGTGACGGATGGCCGCAGTGCGGGTCTCGATCTGGTCTTCGTTGTAGTATCGGCCCGACTCGCTGCGGGGAAGGCCCGCCAGCGTCAGGGTGAGGGGGAGCAGGTCGAGAAACTCCTTGTAACGACGCTGCTGGGCTTGTTGATCGGCTTCAGTCGACATGGCGAATGCCCTGCGGTGCGAAGGGGTTGGATACCTGATTTTCTACTCGTCCCCCCAGCGGAACTCAAGGGGGCGTTGGGGGAAGGCATCGCGAACCCGCAAGCGGCGACCGTTGCCGCAATCGCCGCTCCAGGTCGCTTGCAGGTTCGCAAGGCCTTGGCGGTGCATTTGGCCCGCAAATCCCGCCCAGATTGCCGCATCAGACCCTTGGCACGAGCCGGGGCAGACGTCACCATAGGGCCGCGCCGACTCTCGGTCGACCGAGGGGTCGCTCGCGGTCCGTCCGTTCGTCTTTGCTCACGGAAGCCCCATGAAGGTTCAGCAGTTTCTGGCTCACTACGGGATCGAGGAGAATCCGTTCGCCCAGGAAGACGCCCAGACGGACCACGTCTTTCGCGATCACTGCCTCGCCGCCACCCATCACCCCGCATGGGACAAGATCTTCGGCAACCCCGAGCATCCGTCGACGTCGGTCGTCTTCGGCGAGAAGGGGGCCGGTAAGACGGCGCTGCGGCTGCAGATCGTCGGAGAACTGCGACGGTTTAACGAGTCGCACCCCGACCGTCAGGTCTTCATCGTCGAGTACGACGACTTCAACCCGTTCCTCGACAGCTTCGTCTCACGACTGAGGTCGTGGAACCGCAAGCCGACGCGGGCCCTGTCCCGGTGGCGGTTGTGGGACCACATGGACGCCATCCTGTGCCTCGCGACGACCAAACTGATCAACCTCATTCTCGACGAGGGGCGCGTCGACGACCCGAAGATCAATGCGGATACCATCAGCAACCTGTCCCGCGCCCAGCGGCGCGACTTGCTTCTTCTGGCAGCGTTGTACGACCACACCCTGGGCCAACCGGCCGAGCAGCGCTGGAACGCGCTGCGGCGGAAGCTGCGGTTCAATTCGTGGTGGGCTCAGTGGGACCTGATTTTCGGAGCGGTCGTTTCGGCCGGCGTGGCAGGAGCCGCGGCCTACTTCTGGCCCCCAGACACAACAGGCCGATGGCTATTGGGCGGCATCTTCGCCGCCGGCTGGGGACCGTGGCTGCAACGCCAGCTTGGGCTCCTCTGGAAGTCTTATCGAGTCTCGCGCGAGGTGCGGGTGTTCGACCACCTGACCAACACGCTCCGCCGGCTCCTCTCACGCTTCGAGCGTCAGGAACTGGCCGGCCAGCCAATGCCGACGAAAGACCGCAGCGACGACCGCTACGAGCTTCTCGCGAAGCTGCAGAATCTGCTCAAGACGCTCGGCTTCGGCAGCATGCTGGTCCTCGTCGACCGCGTCGACGAGCCGCACCTCGTGAACGGTTCCGCGGAGCGCATCAAGGACCTCGTCTGGCCGCTGTTCGACAACAAGTTCCTCAAGCACATCGGCATCGGCTTCAAGCTGCTGCTGCCGTCCGAGGTGACCTACTACCTCAAGCGCGAGGAGAAGGAGTTTTATGAGCGGTCACGGCTCGACAAGCAGAACCTGATCCTCTCGCTGGAGTGGACGGGAGAGTCGCTCTACGACGTGGCCAACAATCGCATCCGGGCGTGCGTGAAGTCGCCGAGCAACCCGGTCTCGATCCAGCAGATGTTCGACGACACGATCACCGAGGCCGAGCTGATCCGGATCTTCTCGCAGCTCCGCGTCCCGCGGCACCTCTTCAAGTTCCTCTACCGCCTGCTCGTCGAGCACTGCAACCGCTTTACCGAGCAGACCCCACGCTGGCGCGTGAACCGCGAGACGCTGCAGAGCGCTCTGGCCCTCTACATGCGAGATCTCGACGCTTTTGACCGCGGCATGGGGACGGTTTGAACGTCGGCCGATGCGGCGTCTCGCGCGTCCGCGTCATCATTTCCGGGAGGCGGCATCACGGCCGGATCAGCCGGTGACGTCCCTCTCCCTGAGACCCCGCCTCAGGGGGGCCCGAACCTTACATGCACATCGGGTCGCATCGTACGGAACGTTTCGACTCCGTCGCGGGTGCACCGCGTCGATGTGACGTCAATGAACCGCAATTGCGGATGATGCTCGAGAAGCTGCAGTGTCAGATCAGTCACCCCGGTTCTTTCCAGACCCACGCTGTAAAGCTCGCGACACTCAAAAAGAGCTTCCGCGGAGTTGTCGCCGATGGGCGTGTCGGACAGGTTGACGAACCGCAGCGACGGAAGATTCTTGAGACCAGCAACCGCGCCATCGTTCGCCGTCGTGCGTGTAAGGTCCAGGCTCTCGAGCTTCGTCAGGCTCGAAAACGAAGCCGGATCCATGCCATCGAACGACACATCATTGATTCTCAAGTAAATCAAGGTCTTCAGGTTTCCAATTTGGGAAATCTGCCAGGGAGTGAGCGGAACCTGTTCGAACGCCAGAGAGTCAAGTCGAGGACATTGGACGAACTCGGATATGGCCTCGTCCGAAAATGCCACTTCGGCCCAGCCAACCCCCTTCAGACTCGGAAGCCGCGTGAATGGCAACAAGGCTCCTGGTTGGATGACCTGGCCGCAGCCTTCAAAGCCAAGAAACTCCAACGTGTCCGCGGCGAGGGCCTCAAGCCCTTTCCCTTGGGCCGAGCAGCGACGGATCGAAACACGTTCAAGGCAGGAAAGGGTGCGGAGCGTCCACAGGTCTTCGTCGGTCAACTCAGGCGCTTCGAGAATGAGTCGGGTCAGCTGTCGCGCCTGAGCAAGTCGGAGCAATTCGGCGCTCGACACGTTGTCAAAGTTGATCGTGAGAGAGGTGATCCCGGGACCCAGGTCGATCAGGTCGAGCGCGGCAGACTCCGTGCCGGCCCTCGCGTTGATTTGTTCCACAGAGTCGAGGAACGGAATGAATGGGGTCTGATCCTGAAGCCACGGCGGGAGCCATTTCGGGCGCCAACCCTGTCCGACACCGACCCCTCCCCCTTCGAGCCGGATCGCACTGATTGCGCGCGTCGCCCGGATCGTCGGAAGTGAGATCGACAGGATGACGGCGCCGGTGACCAGCATCGTTCCCAGAAGGAAGAGCCAGCCCCAGTGCGGCAGTCGAGTTCGATGTCGACGCCCGCACGGCGGCGTGGATGTATTCAACATCGGTTCATCCCGAGAACCCGCAACGGAGGCCGGACAACAGCGTCCGACATCACTTCGGCTTGATGGTCAGTGGAATGGATGTGAGTCGCTCGCCCGCAACGCGCAGCCGCAGTTTCACTTTTCCCAGCAATGGCGGCGGTACCCTCATCTTGTTTTCGGCACGGAAGACTCCAGGAGAGACTTCCTTGAAACGGGCTCTGGCGTCCTGCGCGATAATCTCATCTTCGCCACGCGTTACGACGACTTGAAAGTTGCCGAACGGAAAATCGTGCGGAAGGGCCTCATTCAACTCGACCGTCGCAGTCACCGAAAAGTCCTGATCACTCACGACGGCATCCAGGACGTTCGCTGGCTGCGCAATATCCGTCGCTTTTACGCGCGCCCGAGCGACGAACTTCGAAAACTTCGGCGCGGCGGGGGTCGGTGAGTGATACGGCGGGGTCCTGGGCAACGTGTCGCGAGCTGAGCCATCCTGACAGATCGGGACGATGCCGAACGCGATGAGACTGAATGTGAGGGGTGCACGCATTGCAGAAAGCTCCCCTGGCCCGGCTGAGGCGGCACGGGAATAGTACGAAGGGACCCGTGACAGAATGTCCGGGGCCGATTCCGAGCTTAATCCCGTGACGAAACGGCGGCAAAGGGAAATTCGAAGCGTGTTTCGCCCGATCAGGACACTCTTTCCTCCAGCAATTCCCATCGCTCATACGCCGTCGCTAGTTCCGCCTGCAGCTTTTCCAGCCGCTGCACGGTCACGGCAATCTTCCCGCTGTCCTGCTTGTAGAACGCCGGATCGGCCATCGTGTCGTGCAGCGACTTCTGCTCGCTTTCGAGCGAGGCGATCTGATCGGGAAGACGCTCCAGTTCCTGCTGCTCCCTAAAGCTCAGCTTCTTCGGCCGGTCGTCTTTGCGCTTTGCTGTCGAGGACGTGCTCGCGGCTGCGGCAGACCGCGCCGCTTCCTCGGCGATCCTTGCGGCGGCTTCCTTGCTGCGTCGCCAGTCGTCGTAGCCCCCTTCGTACTCTTTGAAGATGCCGTCTCCTTCAAAGGAAAGAACGCTCGTGACGACGTTGTCGAGGAAGGCGCGGTCGTGGCTCACGAGGAGCACCGTGCCGCCGTAGTCGACGAGCAGACTTTCGAGAAGTTCGAGCGTCTCGGTGTCGAGGTCGTTGGTCGGCTCGTCGAGGACCATCACATTTGACGGCTTCGTGAAGAGCTTTGCGAGCAGCAGCCGGTTGCGTTCGCCGCCGGAGAGGTAACGGGCGGGGCTGCGGGCTCGCTCGGCCGAGAACAGAAAGTCCTGCAGATAGCCGATGATGTGCCGCGTCTTCCCGTCGATGACCACCGTCTGCGACGAGCTGACGTTTTCCTGGACCGTCTTCTCCTCGTCGATCTGCGCCCGCAACTGGTCGAAATAGGCGATCTCCACCTTCGTCCCCTGCCTCACCGTTCCCGCGTCGGGCTTCAACTCGCACAGCAGCAGCCGCAGCAGCGTCGTCTTCCCGCACCCGTTCGGCCCCAGGATGCCGACCTTGTCCCCCCGCATCAGCGTGATCGACAGGTCCTTGACAATCGGCCGTTGCTCGTAGGCGAAGCTGATATTCTTCGCATCGACGACCAGCCGTCCCGACTTCTCCGCTTCCTGGACCTGTGCCTTCACCGTCCCCATCTGTTGGCGGCGGGCGGCGTGCTGCTTGCGGAGTTCTTCGAGGGCGCGGACGCGTCCTTCGTTACGGGTGCGGCGGGCCTTGATGCCGGTGCGGATCCAGACCTCTTCCTCGGCCAGCTTGCGGTCGAAGTTCTCCTGCTGCTTGGCCTCGGCCTCGAGCATCGCCTGCCGGCGCTTGAGGAACGTCGGATAGTCGCAGGTCCAGTCGAACACCCGCCCGCGCTCGAGCTCGATGATGCGGGTGGCGAGCTTCTGCATGAAGACGCGATCGTGCGTGACGAAGATCAGCGTTCCGGGAAAGCGGCCCAGGAACTCTTCGAGCCACAGGATCGACTCGACGTCGAGATGGTTCGTCGGTTCGTCGAGGAGCAGGATTTCGGGCTCGGACGCGAGAGTCCGTGCCAGCAGCACGCGGCGTTTCATTCCCGAAGACAGGGACTCGAACTCGCGCGTCGGATCGAGCCCGAGCCGCGAGATGACCTGGTCGACCTGCTGCTCGACCTGCCACGCCGCCCGCTCGGACGAGACCTCCGCCGCCCCGCCCATCACGACATCATGCACCGTCCCGTGACTTCCGACGGGAACTTCCTGGAGCAAGCGTGCGGTGCGAAGGCCGGGGGCGCGGACCGCATCGCCTCCATCGGGAGCGACCTCGCCATTCAGCAGCTTGAGCAGCGTCGACTTCCCGACGCCGTTGCGGCCGAGGAGCGCAATCCGTTCGCCGCGTTCGATCTGGAGCGTGACATTCTCGATCAGCGGCGGACCGCCATACCCGAGCGTCACCTCCCTGAGACTCACCAGTGCCATGCAGAACTCGTCATTCCTGTAGGGTGGGCAGGCCCACCAGATTCATTCTTCGACCACGAAGCCAGAGCGATTGGACGGCCCAGGGGCGGCATGCTTGCAGCTTCTGGCAAGCAAGCAAACCGCTAACCGGCGACCGTCCTCGGCCCTTACTCTCGGTTCAGCCGCAGTAGCCCCGTCCAGGTCGTTCCCATTCGCTGACGCTGGTCCAGGCCAGTCCACCGCCTGCTGGCACAACTCCCGCAACGTGCCATGTTCGCATGAATGTAATCCATCTTGGCCCAGACCGCAGCCGGCTCGGTCTTTCCCGTCGCGAGGTCTCTTTCAAAGGCATTCCGACGCATCTGCCTGTCGGCCTGTCGGCCACGAGTTGGGTGAGTGACTTGACCGGGCGTTCCCGTCTCTCATAATACGGAGACGCAGCGATTGTGCGGAGAACGTCCGAAACCGTTGCGACGACGAGGGGTGCAAAGCTATCCCCAAGTGCGGTGAGGCGTTGTGAACCGGGTCAGGGGGTAACACCAGCAGCCCTAAGCGATCGTCCTCAGGTGCATGCGGGGGTAGCTTTCCGCCCCTCGATTTTTTTGTGTTGTGGAATCGGGCCGCAGGGAAGGGCATGGAGATTGATTACTTGGTGCTCGGCAGCGGCAGCTCGGGAAATGCGAGCCTGCTCCGCGTCGAGGGAGCCGGACTGCTGATCGATGGCGGCCTCGGACCGCGTCAGATCGCCTGGCGGCTCAAGACCCACGGCCGCACCTGGAACGATGTGTCGGCCGTGCTGCTGACGCATACGCACGCCGACCACTGGCAGGAAGCGACGCTGAAGCAGCTGGTCGGACAGCGGATTCCGCTGATCATTCACGCCGATCACGCGGCGCACCTGACATCCTGGTCGCCGTCGTTTCGGTCGCTTCAGCGCGAAGGACTGGTTGAGCACTACAGGGAAGGAGAGACGGCCAGTCTCTGCCGCGAGAAGTTCGCGGTGTCGGCGATCCGCGTTTCGCATGATGCCCCGGCGACGTTCGGGTTCCGCATTGCGTGCGGATCCGCGTCAACCGATGGACCGTGGGAAATGGGATTTCTGTCCGATCTCGGAGTGTGGCGTCGCGAGCATGTCGAGCATGTCCGCGGAGTCGACCTGCTGGCCGTCGAGTTCAACCACGACGTCCAGATGCAGCGGGCCAGCGGCCGGCCCCGGATGCTGATTGATCGGGTGCTGGGCGATTACGGCCATCTGTCCAACGAGCAGGCGGCTGAACTCGTGGCGGCCATCGTTCAGGAGACGGGGAGCAGCCGGCTCAAGAACATTGTGCAGCTGCACCTGAGCCGACAGTGCAACCGCCCGGACCTGGCCCAGAAGGCTGCCCACCGCGTTCTCTCATCGTGGGAACGCCCACCCCGTCTTCAAACCGCGGACCAGGACCGGCCTCTGAGGGTGCGGGTAGTGTCCAATGCGGCGGTCAAGCAGGGGACGTTCGCCTTTGCGGAGGAGCGGGCTGCGAGTTAGCGACGACCTGGCGCGGGGCTCACCTGGCAGTCTTCTCCGGGCCTGCCAACTCGATTTTGCGAATCGAGCCGTTCGTCTTCAGGTCCTTTCCGAACGAGAGCGACACCGCCAGCCGGACGCCATTCATTCCCTGAATCGTGGCGGTCGGTGGTGAACTGTAGCCCGCGCCCGGTTCGTCCAGGACGATCTTCGTCACTTTGCCGTCGACGACGACCGCATGCGCCTTCGCGTCCTTGTGCGTCCAGAGCTCGCCGTCCTGCGGGCGATAGCGGTAGTAGTCCGAGACCTCATCCAGTCGATCATTCGTGATTCCATGCGGGCCGAGGACCTTGAGGAGCGCCGCCTTGTTCTGCCGTGCCTGCTCGCCGGTCGGCCGGCCGTTGCGGGCGGGGGTCACCCCGCGAAACGCTTCGCGGAAGACCTCGGGCTTCACGCCGAGTCCGGCCGCAACCAGCACCACCGGACGTCCGCCGTCCTTCGGATCGGTTTCATGTCCCCCTTTGATGGTGATCGGAACCGTCCGCTCGGCGGCTGGCGACGCGCGGGGGGCCATGCTGAGAACTCCACAGGCCAGGACGGCGAACAACAGGTGCGAAGCGAAGCGCATCGGACATCAACTCCCGCAGCGTCGGATGTCGTGGGAAGCCAACGGACATGCTCCGATGGCTTCCCTGAAAAACACCTGAGGCCCGGGAAAGTCTCTCGGGTCCAGGGAGTTTTTCCGGACTGTGCGGCACGGATCACTTGGAGCCGATGCAGTACAGGAACTTGTTCGACCGGATGTAGACGCGGCCGTCGTCGAGCACCGGGCTGGCGTGGAACAGGCTGCGGTCGTTGAGGTCATTGGTCGCCAGGATCTCGAACTCGGGTTTGGCGGCGACGACGTAGGTCTTTCCGGTGCGGTTGGTGTAGTAGATCTTGCCGTCGCCGAATGCGGCGGACGCATACACCTGCCCCGCCCGCGGCAGACGCTCTTCATAGAGCAGCTTGCCCGACTTGGCTTCGGCGCAGCACGCAATGCCCTGGGCGTCGTTCGCCCAGAAGAGAAGCCCGTTCGTGAGGATCGGCGAGGAGACGTTCGAGCCCTTCTTGCCCGTCCAGAGACGGTGCGTCTCCGTGACGTCTCCCTTGCCGCCCGCCTTGATGGCAAGCGAACCGCCGCTGCGGCCGCCGATGCAGTAGATCACTCCCTCGCTCGCGACGAGTCCGGGAACCATGTACCAATCGATGCCCGTGTCGCACGACCAGAGTTCGTCCCCAGTGTCGGGGTCGAAGGCCAGAATCTTCCGGAAGATCGCGACCACCAGCTCGGTCTTTCCTCCGGGGGTCTTCACCAGGACGGGAGTGTTCCACGCCTCCTTGATCCCTTTCGCCCGCCATTTCTGCTTGCCCGTCTTGCGATCGAGCGCGTAGAGCGAGTCGCTTTCGATACTCGCATTCACGATGACCAGGTCGTTGTGAAGGATCGGGGACGCAGCCGAGCCCCAGCCGTTGAGCCGTTCGCCGACGTCCGCTTCCCACACGTGCTTTCCGTTGTGGTCGTAGGCGTGAACGCCCGACTTGCCGTAGAAGACGTAAACTCGATCATTGTCAACGGCGGGCGTGCTGGTGGCGTATCCGTGGTCGTCGCGAATTCGCTCCTGTTCCGGCAGCCGCGCGTTGTGGGGCGTGGCCCACTTCTGCTTGCCGGTCTTGCGGTCGAGACGCACGAGATGCCGCTGCAGGTCTTCCTCGCGTCCCTCTTCGCCGGGGACGTTGAATCCGGTGTAGCACGTGAGATAGATCGCGTCCTTGAACAGGATCGGGCTCGATCCGCCGGGGCCGAGCAGCTTCTCCTTCCAGACGATGTTGGTGTCGTCATCCCATTCGACCGGGAGCGACTTCACCTGGACGGTTCCCAATCCACCGATACCGCGGAACTGCGGCCATTCGACCGCGTGCGACGACGCGGCTCGGACAAGGAACACGAACAGAAGCATCGACACGTTCAACAATGCGGGGGCGCGACGCATGGGAACCTCGAAGATGACCAGGGGAGAGCGACGGCGTGGTCGAGCAACTTTCGGCTACTTCTCCGACTCGGACTTCAGCAGAGCGTGGTTGGAGAGTTCGAGCGTGCGGACGGAGAGACCGGTCTCCGAGGCTGCGGTCACGGCAATGCGTGTCGGCAGGTCGAGCGAACCGACGCGGATCCAGCGGTTCTGGGCCGTCTCCACCCGCTGCAGCTTGCCGTCCGCGGCGTTCCAGTAGTGGACGGTGTAGGCGTGCGGGAGAAACTTTCCTTCCGTGTTCTTCGAGTTCTCGTCGACGGTGATCGTCATGTTCTGCGAGCCGAAGCTGCGATTGACGACGAACAATTGATCGTTCTTCACGCGATAGCTGGACGCGAAGCGGCCGCCCGAGAACGTCAGAAGTCGGCCGAGCGGGTGTTGTGTGTCGTCGTCGGCAAAATACAGGACCGGTCGCTCTTTGGAAGGCGGCGAGGCCTTGCGATGAAGAACCATGGAGCCAAGTTGCTCCTCGATCCATGCGGCGGCCGGCGCCGCGGTCACTCCGGTCAACGTCACGCGACCGTCGGCCCGGACATTGGCGGTCCCGTTGAAAGTCGAACCATCGAACGCCCCCTTCACATTGGCCGAGAAGCCGGGGAAGTCATGCCAGGCAGCCCGTGCGGCGAGCGCCTTCTCGAAGAGTCCGACGGCTTGCTCGTCCGCTCTTGGAACGAGCGGCCAGCGGAACGAGACGGTCGCGAATTCCCGGATCTCGGAATAGGCCTTGCCGTCATGTTCGCCCGATTGCGGGAGCGTCACTCCGGTGTAGACGCAGTAGTAGCCCGGCGATTTCGGCGTCCACGTCGCCTTGCCTTCCTCATTCGTTTCGAACTCCTCGTTCGTCAGGTCGTCGTCGACCGTGGTGAGCTTTGCGTTGGCAACGGGCTTGCCGCGTTGAATCACGGTGAAAATGACCGCGCCGTCCTTCTCACCCGCCATGATTTCGAGCGGGATGTCCTTGTTGGGTGTGAGCGCGGCGAGGCGAGCAGGGTCGCCTGCGATCCCCTTGGGATAGTGCCGCAGCAGGAAGGGCACCTTGCGTGTCAGGACGCCGTAGTCGCAGCGGCCGATGACGCTCAGCGGACCGTTCGAGGGAACGAGCGCCTTTAGACGGTCCGGCAGGCGGCGGACTTCCACCGGCTTGAACTGACCAGGCTCGGTCTGCGTCCACAACTTGGTGCCGGCGATCTTCTCGACAAACTTCGGGTCGCCGGTCGTCGCGTATTCGCTGAAGAAGACATCGACCGACCGGCCGGCCTCTGCGTGTTCGCCCAACCTCAGGAAGAGGAAATGAGCCCGGGCGGACTCCGCAGCCACCGTCAGAAGCAATCCGACAGCAACCAAGGTGACACCGGCGACTCGCCGGGAGAGACAAGCAAGGAAGGACGGCATGGATTCATGCTCCGGCAGGCGGAAGAGTTCGCACGATCGGCGGCCTGGCTGGCACGCGTGGATCTTAGCGAACGCTGCCTCGGGGAAGAACCCATGCCGTGCGGTCATTCGCGCGGACGGGCCGGCACCTCGTCGTCGAACTTCCCCCCGCGCCGCCACACGCCGCCGTCGTCATCAGCGGCGAAAGTCGAGGTGTATCGCGGCGTCGGCAGGCTCGTCCGTTCGCTGCGGGCGTCCGCCGTCCGTTCGACCTTCCCGATCGACGTGGCCCGCGGAGTGCGAGGAAGCGTCGTGCGGGGAGACGTCGATCGAGAAAGCGTTGACCGGCTGAGCGTCGAGCGGCCAGGCGTCCACGACTTGTCCTCTTCGAACATCCGGCCGGTCCGCGAGGTGTCGAATTCGTCGACGTGCGGGGCCTCGATGAACGGCTTGGCGTGGCCGTCCTCGCGGAACGCGACGGCCACCGCACGCGGCGCCGTCGTCATTGTGCTGCGTTCGGGCGTCGCGGCTTCGAGCGGGCTCCGTGACGACTGGAGGAACATGCCGCCGGCGAGACCGAGTCCGAGAGTGAGAGAGAAAGCGATGCGTGACATGACCGAATCCGTTCGCGGCACAGTCGAGTAAGCTTGGCTCAGCTTCAGAGCGTTGCGGGTGCCGTCCTCAGGCTCTGCGATGCCGGCGTCCGTCGCCCGCATCCTTGATGAGGGAAGCCAATGCAGCCCGCGTGCCAGTGAAGGATTTGCAACCTCAAATCCCGTCGCAGGGTGTGGGATACTCAATCGCGAACAATTACTTTGCGCGCGAGGTGTTGGCTGAAGTGAAGCGCCGCATTCGCGATGGCTCCAGTCGTTTCGGCGACGATGCCATGCTTCGCGTCCGAATCAGGCGACGGATGGGCCGCCGTGGATATCCGTGGCGCGCGAGGGATTGAATCGTTGCGGCAACGTGCCTTTCAAGCCGGAGCCTGTTCGACCAACGGCGTGGTTACAGCCCGCGCAATGCGAAATACCGCGCGATTCAACCCGGGAATGGGTCAAGTCGGCGCGGTGTTCGATACTCGAGACCAGATCGTGCCGACGTCGCCCAGCAGCTCGTTGCCGGCCCGCATGGTTCACGGAAGTTGCGTTCTGAAAGTCGACCGGCCGAAGCAGTCAGTGACATGAGAAGGTCCGTACGTCGAGAAGGATTTCGCATCGGAGCCTGGTCGAAACCGTCGCGGGGTCTCGATGGGCCAACGCACGGTTGTCAAAGCTCGTCGCCGGGCATTAGCGTAGCGTCCCCATGTCGCACGCCGCTTCCGATTCGACCGACGCCACTCCCCAGGTCCAGATTCCCGCCGGCGCGCCGCCGATGACGTTCGGCGCGGCCTTCGGTTCGCTGGTGACGGCTGCGCTGTGGGGGGGAACGCCAGTTGCCGTCAGCTTCTCGCAGGACCAGTTTCCTCCCGTTTTCACTGCGGGAGTGCGGTTCGCCCAGGCAGCGGTCTTCATGCTGTTCTGGTGCCGCTGGGAAGGCTGCGACCTGCGGTTGAAGCGAGGACAGATTCTTCCGTCGTGGATCCTCGGGGCGCTGCTGTTCGGACAGATCGCGCTGTTTCACGTGGCGATCAAATGGTCGAGCACGTCGCACGCGACGGTGCTGATCAACACGTTCGTCTTCTGGGTGGCGGCCATCGAGCACTTCGTAACGCGAACCGAGCGGCTTTCGCCCATCCAGGGGCTCGGGCTGGTCTTCGCTGCGATTGGCGGAGGAGTGATCTTCGCCGCTCAGTCCCGGTCGGGGACGTCGCGCGATGCGGCGTCGCTGGCGGGCGATCTGGCGATGTGTGCCAGCGCCGTCTTCCTGGCCGTGAAAGTCGTCTATACGAAGTGGGCCATCCGGAAGGTTCCTTCGGGAACGCTCATGTTCTGGCACGACGTCTTCGGGGTGATGCTGTTCTTCGCCTGGAGCGCGGCGTTCGAAACGGTCCCGTGGCGGATGCCGTCCTGGCCCGCGGCGGCGGGGCTCTTCTACCAGGGCGTGCTGGTGGCAGGCTTCTGCTTCGCCCTGCAGGCCTGGCTGCTGCGGACCTACTCGGCTTCGCAGGTATCGATTTACAGCGTGTCGACTCCGCTGTTCGGGCTGTATTTTTCGTGGGTCTTTCGGGGGGACGAGCTTTCGCCGTGGCTCGTGGTGTCGGCCGTGTGCGTGGCGGTGGGGATCGCGCTGGTCAATCGGCGGCCGACTGCCCGGGGGACGGAGAGTTCGCGCGTCGGAGAAGTTGAAGGGAGTTAGGGAGGCGTCGACCCGAAATTCAGGTCGACGTCGTCTCCTGGACGGCGGTGAGCGGCGGGAGTTCTGCACGGCCTGGCACGGCGGCGCCGAGAAACTGGCCGAGGCGGCCGAAGCGCCCTGTGTGCAGCAGTATGAGATACGCCGGGACGAGAATCGGCCGCACCACGAAGGTGTCGAGCATGACGCCGAAGCTGAGGGCGAAGCCGAGCTGGTTCATCCCGGTCAATGCGCCGCTCATCAGCGAGGCGAACGTTCCCGCCATGATGACCCCGCAGGTCGAGATGATACCGCCGGTCTTCGTCAGGGCCTCGGTCGTGCCGCGAATCGGGCCGAACTTCCGCGTCTCTTCCTCGATCCGCGCCATCAGGTAAATGTTGTAGTCTTCCCCCACCGCAATCAGGATCGTGAACAGGAAGACCGGCACCTTCCAGTCAAGACCCGCGAACCCGAACATGGCGTAGGTCAGCCCCAGCGTCACCAGGTAGCTGAAGAAGACGCTGACGATCAGATAGGCGGCGATCGCCAGGTGTCGCACGAGGGCCACCAGCACGACGAACACGCTGGCGATGACCAGGATGTTGATCAGGATCTGGTCCTGGCCGGTCACTCGTTTCAAGTCACGGATGCTCGACGTCGGGCCGAGGTAGTACAGTTGCGTGAAGCTCCGCGGGTCGACCGAAGCGGGCTGAAGCGCGTCCGGAAGCAGCCGCGGCACCGCCCGCTGGAACTCCTCAAATCGCCGGATGCTGTCGCGCGAGAAGGGGTCGGTCTTGAAAACGACGTCCATCCGCGTCACATGGCCGGCGTAGACGCTCCTGTCGCTGACGTAGTGCTGAACGATCTTCCGCCGACGAACTCCCCGCTCGAAGACACGGCGCGGAGCGGGGAGTTCACGAAGCTGCGCGTCGTTCTCCTCCTCGGCCCGAGTCGCGGCGGACGTCACGCCCAAAGGGTGCGACAGGCTGCGGATGTCGTCCAGCCCAAGCTCGTCCATCCGCTCGCGGAGCCGCTCGGTGAATTCCTGAATGTCCTTCTCGTTGACTCTCTCGCCGAAGTCGAGGTTCGGGCTGTGAATGAGGAGCGTCACGGGGCCCGTCAGTCCCGCGGAGAAGTGGTCGCGGACGGCGTTCGTCCCGACCACGCTGGGATTATCCGGCGGAAGCTCGGACAGGAGGCCGTAGCTGAGCTTGTCGTAACAGACGACGGCAATGACGGCAAAGGGGAGCATGGCGGCGAAACTGCCCGCGAAGACGCGTCCCGGGCTGCGACGGACGACGCCCGCCACGCGTTCCCAGAACCGCAGGACGAGGTCGTGCTCGAGAACCCTCGAAACGAACCGCGTCGGCGAGAGCCAGCCCGCTCCCGCACGAATCCGTTCGCTTCGCATGTTGGGCCAGAAGGCCCAGCGGCCGAACAGCATCATCAGGGCGGGCGTGAAGGTGAGCGAAGCCACCAGCACGAAAACGAGACTCAGCGACATGCCGATGCCGGCCTGCTGAAACTTCCCGAACTGGCAGAAGATCATCATGCCGATGCCGGTGATCGTCGTTGCGGCACTGGCGACGACGGCCGCTCCCACCTTCTCCACCGCGGCAGAGACCGCCTCGTCGATCGTTGCCCCCGCATCCAGCTCTTCTTTGTAGCGGGCCATCAGGAAGACGCAGTAATCGACCCCCGCCCCGTACACGACGACCGTGATATAGGTCTCGATGCCGCCGAACGGGTGAATGAGGTCCTGCCCCGCCATCAGCGCAATCACGCACAGGGCGGACTTCACCGCCAGAAAGACCGTGACCAGCGGAATGAAGGCCAGGACCGGCGACCGGTAAATCAGCAGCAGGAGCGAAACGACGAGGAAGATCGTCCAGAATTCGGTCGAGCGGGCCGACTCGACTTCCGCCTGCCGCATGTCGCGGCCGATCGTCGCGGAACCGCTGATGCTGAGATCAATGCCGGCCGGGACGAGATGCTCGTCCCGCAGCGTCCCGTTGGGGGCGATCAACTGTTCGATGCGGGCCAGCGTTTCGCGATTCTCATCGGCAAACAGCTCGGTCCGGAGGTTGACCATGACCAGCGCGGCTTGATTGTCCTCACTTCGCAAGAGATGGCCGATCGACAGATCGGTATGGGTGCGGACGGCGGTGATGACCGAGCGGCGCGGCCGCTTGCGATCACCGCCGGCCGCGCGGCTTGAAGGTGTCGCTGTGCCCGAGCTCGTGCCGGCGGCGTCGACCACGGTTGAGGCAGAAGCATCGTCGTCAGGACTGCCCCGGCGATCGTCGTCCGAATATCCGCCGTCATCCAAGGCGATTTGCTCGATCCGCGGCTTCAGGACTTTCTCGATGAAGTGATCAAGGTCTTCCTTGCGGAGCCCTTCGCGGCGCATTCCGCCGACGCGCCGGACCACGACGACGATGTTGCTCCCGAGAAAATCGTGCGAGAACGCCCGCTCGAACAGCTCCTCGGCGCGATGGCTGGGGGCGTCATCCGGCAGGAAGTGGAACTCGCCGTCATGGACGACCGAATCCCACGGCGGAGCCAGCGCCATCAGCGCAACGGCCGCCAGCACCCACATGCCGAGGATCGGCAGCCAGTAGCGGGGGAGAAGTTTCCCGAGTGCGCGGTACATGACGGTGCGGAGGGGCCCACCTGACCAACCGACATCTCCTTATCGGCGAATCCGCAGCAGCATCCATCCTCCTGTCCGGCCGACATGTCCCAAGGGGGCTGTCGTCCGGCGGCGCACCATCCAGCGCGCTTCGCGGCGGTTCGATCAAACTAACCGCGGCACCGAAAGGCGTCAATCATGGGAAACGAAGGCAGGGTGCGAAAAAAGGCAGGGTGCGAACAGGTCTGAAGAGGTGCGAAGAGGCCAGAGCTTCCGTGTGGGCGAATGGAACCGAGGGTCGTGCTCCAGCCAATACGTACCCCTTCGCACCACTTCAGACCTATTCGCACCCTGCCCTTTTCAGTTCGCGTCATCAGCCGAAGTCGTCTGCAACTCTCGCTTTGGTTCGCTCGTTTCCCGGAGGCGACGGCGCTCGCGAATGAACTCGACGACCGGCGGAATGAACGAGATCACGATGATGGCCAGGATGACCAGCGTGAAGTTGCGTTTGACGACGGGGATGTTCCCGAAGAAGTATCCGAGGAACAGGAACAGCCAGACCCAGATCAATCCGCCGATGACGTTGTAAGCCATGAATCGACGGTATGTCATCTGACCCATGCCGGCGACGAACGGGGCGAACGTCCGCACGATGGGCGCGAACCGCGCCAGGATGATCGTCTTCGCGCCGTATCGTTCGAAGAATTCGTGCGTGCGGTCGAGGTGCCTCTGGTTAATGAACCGGACCTTGTCGCCCCGGACCAGGCGTGCGGAAAGACGGGCGCCGATGGCGTAATTGACCGAGTCGCCGAGTACGGCGGCGATCGACAGGAGTACGAGCAGAAGCGGAAGGCTGAGTCCGTCGGGGATCGCCGCGAAAGCCCCGAGGGCGAACAGGAGCGAGTCCCCCGGCAGGAATGGCGTGACGACCAGCCCGGTCTCGCAGAAGATCACGAGAAACATCAATGCGTAGATCCACGGCCCGAACCGCTCGGTGAGATCGGGAATGTGGAGGTCGACGTGGAGGATGAAGTCGACGATTTCGCGCAGGACCGTCATGACGGCAACGTCCGATCGCAGTCAGAGTGCGGAGTCTGCGCCCGGCTACGTTCCGATCGCACGGCCTGTGACGCCAGTGCCGATTATTGCAGGCATGCCGAATCGCGTCCACGACGCTTTCCGCAGGCATTCGCCGGGAGCAAGGGGTATCCAAGCGTAGGTCAGGTTCCGCGGGCCGGCGGCCGGCCGGCGGATTTCTTTCGGAAACGTTGCATTCGACGCCGTCTGCCGGTCTCCGCGTACTTTCCGTCAACGAGGCCGGTGGCGGTGACAGACCGGTCAAATGTCGACAATGACTTCGGCCGACCAGCCATCCGCTCCCGAGGCGACACTCAGCCCGTGATAGGTGATGGCCTTCACCTCATGCGACGGACGATGCCGCGTGCGATCGATGGTTTCTCCATGCAGCGTGGCCTTCAGCCCGGCCGCGGTTCGCGTCACGTCGAACCGGCTTCCCAGGAAATGCGTGCTTTCGTAACGGTAGAGCAGCTCGCTCAGCCAGTCGAAGAAGAGGTACTCAACGTCGGTTCCCTGGATTTCGACCTCGTGTTGCATCGTCGGCAAGACATCGTCCGGATTCTCGACCAGGATGGATGTCAGCGCGCGCCCGGCTTCGGCAAACAGTGCGGCCTCGTCAGGGGCGGTGATCCGCAATCCCAGGTCGGCGGTGTGGTCGAAAGTCTCAAACATGACCGACGGTTCCCGTGCGGTTGGAAATCCTACACTCAGAGGGGGCCGTGCGCGTGACCCAGCGTCGGTCCGGCCGCTCCGAGATGCTCGATCGGTTCGAGCTCTTTGCCGCCGGTCACCCAGAGTCGGAAGCGGTCGAGATACACATAGACGACGGGGGTTGTATACAGAGTCAGCATCTGGCTGAAGATCAGCCCGCCGACGATCGCGATGCCCATCGGCCGCCGCAGCTCGGCCCCTTCGCCAAAGCCGACCGCAAGCGGCAGCCCGCCAAGGAGCGCCGCCAGCGTCGTCATCGTGATCGGCCGGAACCGCAGCAGGCACGCCTCGAAGATCGCGTCCTCGGGCGACTTGTGCTGGTTGCGTTCGAGCTCGAGCGCGACGTCGATCATCATGATGGCGTTCTTCTTCACGATTCCGATCAGCAGCAGAATGCCGATCAACGCCATCACGTTGAGCTCCACCCCGCAAAAGAGAAGGGCCAGCAGCGCTCCGACTCCCGCCGACGGAAGCGTCGAGAGAATCGTCAGCGGGTGGATGTAACTTTCGTAAAGCACTCCCAGCACGATGTAGACCGACGCGAGGGCCGCGAGAATCAGGATGGGCTGGTTGCCCAGCGAATCGCGATAGGCCTGAGCCGTCCCCTGAAACGTCCCTTGTATGTTTTCGGGAATGCCGAGCTTGAGCTTGGCCTGCTCGATCTCGTCGACGATGTCGCTCAGCGATGTTCCCGGAGTGAGGTTGAACGACAGCGTGATCGACGGGAACTGTCCCGAATGATTCACCGCCAGCGACGTGTTGACCGTCTTCTGGGTGTAAAGCTCGCGGAGCGGAACCTGCCCGCCGCTCGCCCCCCGCACATACAGATGCCGGATCGAATCGGGATTCTGAGCGAACGACTCCTCAAGTTGCATCACGACGCGGTACTGGTTGAGCGACTTGTACATCGTCGAAACCTGCCGCTGGCCGAACGCGTCGTAGAGCGTGTTGTCGATCTGCTGGAACGTGAGCCCGAGCCGGGCCGCGGTGTCGCGATCGATCTCCAGCCGCGACTGCAATCCTCTGTTGAGCTGGTCGGTGTTCACGTCGACCATGCCGTCAATCTTCCGCATCTCGGCCATCAGCTTGCCGCTCCAGGTCGTCAATTCCTGGATGCTGTCGCCGCGCAGCGTGTACTGATACTGGGCGCTCGAAGCGCGGCCGCCGATGCGGATGTCCTGCACCGATTGCAGCAGGAGCATCGCCCCGGGAATCTTCGACGTCTTTGCGCGGATCCGCGCGATGATCTCATCGGCCGATTTCTTCCTCTCGCGCAGCGGCTTGAGCGTGATGAACATGCGGGCCGAATTGGAAGACCCTCCGAATGGCCCGCCGGTGAAGGCGATGAGGTTTTGGCAGGCGGGATCCTCGCCGACAATCGCAGCGAATTCCTGAAGCAGCGCAGCCACGGACTGCGACGACGCGTCCTGATCGGCCACCAGGTTTCCCGTCAGGCGGCCGGTATCCTGCTGCGGAAAAAATCCCTTCGGAACGATGACGTACAGCCAGATGGTTACACCGATGGTCGAAAGCGTGACGATCATCGTGCTGAACTGGTGCCGCAGCACCCACGCCAGCGAGCGTTCGTAGAGCCAGTTGATCCACTGGAAGAACCGCTCGCTCGCCCAGTAAAGACGGCCGTGCGGCTTGTCGTGGCTCGACCGCAGGAAGAGGGCGCACATCATCGGCGTCGTCGTCAGCGAGATGACGAGCGAGATGATGATGGCCGCGGAGAGCGTGACGGCGAACTCGCGGAACAGGCGGCCGATCATTCCGCTCATCAGAAGAATCGGAATGAACACCGCCACGAGCGAGACGGTGATCGAGAGGACCGTGAAGCCGATCTCTTTTGCTCCGAGCAGCGCCGCCTGCACGGGCGGCACTCCTTCCTCCAAATGCCGCGCAATGTTCTCCACCACCACGATCGCGTCGTCCACGACGAATCCCGTGGCGATCGTCAGTGCCATCAGCGAAAGATTGTCGAGGCTGTACCCGGCCAGATACATCACGCCGAACGTCGCGATGAGCGACACGGGAACCGCGACGCTCGGAATCAGCGTCGCCCGCACGTCCCGCAGGAAGGCGAACACGACCAGGATGACCAGGGCGATCGAAATGACGAGCGTGAACTGCACGTCATGGAGCGAGCCGCGAATCGTGGCGGTGCGGTCGTTGGCGACGCTGAGGTCGATGTCGGCCGGAATCTGGGCGTCCAACAGCGGCAGCATCTCGCGGATGCGGTCGACGGTCGAGATGATGTTCGCCCCTGGCTGCCGGTAAATGATGATATTGACCGCCGGCTTGCCGTCTGCGACGCCGAAAGCACGGGTGTCCTCGACGCCGTCGGTCACCGCGGCGAAGTCCTTCAATCGAATCGGCGCGCCGTTCCGCCAGGCGACAATTAGCGGACCGTACTCGGACGCCTCGAACAGCTGATCGGTCGCACTGATCGACCACGAACGTTCGCCGTCCGAGATCTGCCCCTTCGGCCGGTTGGCGTTCGCGTTGTTGAGGGCGGTGCGGACGTCTTCGAGCCGCACCCCCATGTAGTTCATGATGGTCGGGTTGAGGTCGACCCGCACCGCCGGGGCCGACCCGCCGCCCACACGCACTTGCCCCACTCCTTCCACCTGCGACAACTTCTGCTGCAGGATGGTCGACGCCGCATCGTACATCTGCGGCTTGGTGTAGGTGTCCGAAGTCAGCGTCAGCATCATGATGGGGGCGTCAGCCGGGTTGATCTTCCGATACGAAGGGTTATTCGGAAGGTTCGCCGGAAGCTGGCCGCGGGCAGCGTTGATGGCTGCCTGGACGTCGCGCGACGCCGCATCGATGTTGCGGTCGAGATCAAACTGAAGCGTGATCGACGTCGACCCGAGCCCGCTTGCCGACGTCATTTCGGTGACGCCGGCGATCCGTCCGAACTGCCGTTCGAGCGGAGTCGCCACGGCCGACGCCATCGTCTCGGGGCTGGCCCCCGGAAGCGACGCGCTCACCATGATCGTCGGAAAGTCGATCTGCGGGAGCGGCGAAACCGGAAGCATCAGGTACCCGAGCATGCCGGCCAGCGTGATCGCGGCCGTCAGCAGCGTGGTCCCGACCGGACGTCGGATGAAAGGAGCGGACAGATTCATCGGTCGTCGCTGGTTTGCTGCGAGTCGCGGTTCCGCAGGAATTCAGGGGCAGAGGGACAGAGGGGCCAAGGGACAAAGGGAAGAAAGGAGAGAAAACAACGCTCCTGCCTGATTTCCCTTTGCTCCTCTGTCCCTCTGCCCCTTGGCCCCTTCCCCTAATCCAGTTTACGCCCGATCTTTGACCACGGGGTTGGTCAACGTCCCGATTCCCGTGATTTCGATCGAGATGACGTCCCCCTGTTCGAGGGTAAAGTCATCCGGCGGAACGATTCCCGTGCCGGTCAGCAGCAGGCAGCCGTTCGGGTATTCGTTCTCGCGGTAGATCCAGCCGATCAGCTCTTCGAACCCGCGCTTCATGTGGTCAAGGTCGGTCTCTCCCTTGAACGCTTCCTTCCCACCGCGTTCGATCGTCATGACGATCTTCGTCGCGGCCCGGTCGAGCGGCTTGCCGCTCGCGGCCAGAAGCACGCAGGGACCAACCGAGCAGCACTGCTTGTAGACCTTGGCCTGCGGGAGATAAAGAGGGTTCTCCCCTTCGATGTCGCGGGCCGACATGTCGTTGCCGACGGTGTAGCCGACCAGTTCCCCCTTGGGGCTGATGACGAGCGTGAACTCGGGCTCGGGGACCGACCACTTGCTGTCGAACCGGACACGGACCGGCTCGCCGGGGTTCGAGACGCGATTCGGCGTCGCCTTGAAGAACGTCTCCGGCCGCGGGGCGGTGTAGACCTTGTCGTAGTGCGACTTCCCCGACTCCGACTCTTCCATGCGGGCCACCTGGCTCCGCTTGTAGGTCACGCCGGCGGCCCAGACCTCCTGGGTATCGACGGGAGCGAGCAGCTTGACATCCTTCAGCTTGGCCGTCTCTGTCGACGAAGACTTCAGCGTCTGCGACTGCCGGTAGGCTTGGGCCGCCCCCATGTTGAGGATGTCGGCCAGCGTCTTGAGCCCGGCGCTCCCCTTCGAGAGATCAAACAGGATCACGCTGTCGCCGTCGAGACAACCGACGCGAACCGAGCCATTCGAGAGAGCGCACTTCACCAGTTGCATAACGCGGTTCCTGCCGGACTGTCGTGATGTCGTTGCGTGACGGATCAAGATGTTGCGTCACGCAGCATAATCCAACGCCGCAGGATCGTCATGCGAACGTAGCACGGGCACTCCTGCCCGTGCTACGTCTCAATGGCTCCGATATTAACCCCGGCTTGCGGATCTCGGTCTTTCGCACGGGCAGGAGTGCCCGTGCTACGGCGCATTTCGGCCGCACTCAGTCGGCCAGTCGAAATTTACGACGGGCGTAGCGGATCGCATCGGCCAGCACGTCCACTTCGTCGAGCGTGTTGTAGAACGAGAAGCTCGCGCGGGTGGTCGCCGGTTGATGCAGCCAGTCGTGGAGAGGCATCGTGCAGTGATGTCCCGCCCGCACCGCCACGCCGCGCTCGTCGAGCAGTGACGCCATGTCGTGCGGGTGAACGCCGTCGACCGCGAAACTGACGATTGCTCCACGATGCGAAATGTCTGGACCGACGATCTTCAGGCCCGGGATGCCGCTGAGGCGTGTGAACGCCGCCTCAAGCAGGGCCGTTTCCTGGGCGACAATCGCGTCGAAGCCGACGCTTTCGACATAGTCCACTGCGGCGCCCAGGCCGATCGCCTGGACGATCGGGATCGTTCCCGCTTCGAACTTCGCCGGGATCTCGGCCGGTGTGAAGTGATCGAGGAACACCTCATCGATCATGTGGCAGCCGCCGAGGAACGGGTCCATCGCCTCAAGGAGATGGCGACGACCGTAGAGCACCCCGATGCCGGTCGGGCCGTAAAGCTTGTGCCCCGAGAACGCAAGAAAATCGACATCCTGAGCGCGGACGTCGACCATTCCGTGCGGGACGCTTTGAGCACCGTCGACGAGAATCAGCGCACCGACTTTGTGGGCGGCCTCGGCCAGTTCGCCGATGGGGTTGATCGTTCCCAACACGGTCGACATGGCGGTGACGGCCACCATCCGCGTGCGGGGCGTGAGAACTTCGCTCAGCTTGCTCAGGTCGAGCCGGCCGTCGGCGGTGAGCGGAATGTGGCGGATCGTCGCCTGCTTCTCGCGGGCGATCATCTGCCACGGGACGAGGTTCGCGTGATGCTCCATCACCGTCAGCAGGATCTCATCGCCGGCCTTCAGGAACCTCCGCCCCCACGCCTGGGCCACGAGGTTGATCGACATTGTCGTGCCGGAGGTGAAAATGATCTCTTCGGGCTCGCGGGCTCCGATCAGCCGCTGCACTTTCGAGCGGGAGGCTTCCATCTCCTCGTCGACTCGTGCCCCGAACTCGTACACGCCGCGATAGGCATTCGCAAAGTAGGTCTCGTAGCACTCGGTCAACTTGTCGATGACCACTTGCGGCTTCTGGGCCGAGGCACCGTTGTCGAGATAGACAAGCTGGTGACCGTTAGAGAGCTTTCGCGAAAGAATCGGGAAGTCGCGGCGGACCGCAGCGACGTCAAAAGCCCGCACCGGGGTGGGGGTAGCGAGAGTCATGTCAGTTCCAGGTTCGGCCGCGGGACAGGCTTCCAGCCTGTCAACCACAGCGATCGATCTTCATCGTTGGAAGGACGATATCGAATGCCTGACAGGATGTCAGTGTGGCACGACATTCCATGTCGTGAAGTCGTGCGGAGCGTTACCCAAACCCATCTGACGCGAATCGACTCGCTTTGGCCAAAGTTCATGTTCTGCCGTGCCGATTCACGCGACGGAGTCGCGTGCCACTCTGACAGGCTGTCGGAGTAGCACGACATTCCATGTCGTGAATTCGTGTGGAGCGTTCCCCAAATCCATCCTATCCGAATCGACTCGCTTTGGCCGAAGTTCATGTTCTGCCGCGCTGATTCACGCGACGGAGTCTCGTGCCACACTGACAGGCGGGAAGCCTATCCCACGCTTTTTCCATCCAGCGAGTACAGCATCGTCTTCAGGACCTTAAAACTCAGCAGCCCGCACCGTTGCCGCGTGGCGGTCAGCGGAACCTTCAACAGGGAGAGCATGTCCTGCGGCTGAAGGTTCTCCACTTCGTCGACCGTTTTGCCTTCGATGTGCTGACACAGGATCGACGCGGCCGCCTGGCTGATCGCACATCCCGATCCGTCGAACCACGCCTCGACGATCTTCCCCTCGTCGTCGACGCGGATCTGGACCGTCACCTTGTCCCCGCACAGCGGGTTCTTCCCGCAGTGCGTGCAGGTCGGGTTCGCGAGGTGCCCCTTGTGATAAGGGCACTCGAAATGGTCGAGAATGTGATCGTCGTAAAGTTCGTCGAGGGATGGCATGGGCGGGAATTGGGAGGGATCGGTCCGACGCTGCGGCGACAACCGGCGCGGCCAACCGGTCGGGATTCGTCCGCTCCCATTCTAGACCGGAGGGGGAGCGACTCCAAGGCGCAGAACACGGTTGGACGCGTCTCTCGACCGTAGCCCGGCCTTCCAAGGCCGGGGACCACGGGACTCTGCGAAAATCTCCCGGCCTTGGAAGGCCGGGCGACGAAGCCGTTGCACCGCGGTCAGTGCTCGATGACCTGGGGGACCAG
>JADZEF010000306.1 GCA_020850695.1 Planctomycetaceae bacterium
AGCGAATTCCTCACCTGCAAATCGGCGGCGGACGAGAGCGTGGACTTCCACGCTCTCCGACATTCGTTCATCACGCTCCTGGCTTCCTCCGGTGTTCATCCGAAGCTGGCCCAGCAACTGGCGAGACACTCGACGATCACGCTCACGATGGATCGTTACAGCCACTGCAAGCTGCGCGATCTGACGACCGCCGTTGAAACGCTGCCCGCGCTGGCCCCCCAATCAACGGTCGCTATCTCGACGACTTCATCCGACAACACGGGACTCAAAGCGGTTGCGGACAGTTCCATTGGCCCCTCCATTGGCCCAAAATTGGGCCCAATGGGTGACAAAAAGCCGATGGCATTGACGATGGTTGATGAAACCCCGGCTCGTCGAACCTCGCGAGAGCGGAGCGGCAACCACAGGTCGGATAAGGGGTTGAGGAAAGATGACGACGACTGCGAACCATTGAGAAAAGTACGCCCGGGAGGATTCGAACCTCCGACCGACGGATTAGAAATCCGTTGCTCTATCCAGCTGAGCTACGGGCGCAAATGATTTACAGGTCAGGCTATTGACTGGAGATATTCGCCACGTTGCTCTCGCGCCGACAACACCTTCAACGGATCCAGTGAACCGACGTTTCATGAGACATTAACCAAGTCGTCCAGTCCCAGGGTTCATGGAGACATTTCACTGGACGCATGGTTTGGGGCTGTTATCTGTCAAGTCGCGACACTCCGATTCCGGAAAACGTTCCACCTTTGGGACAGACCCGGGCAGATCGCCTCAAAAGTATCTCGACACAAAGGACGCCCTGCAAGCCGGACGTGACTGGTTGGCGACAGTCTGGCCGGCGATGGATGACGGCCGCCGATGCCCGGGATGACATTCTCTTGGCCCAGGCGTTCGCGGGCTGGGAAACTTCTCGCATGGAACGGGTTCGGCTGCTGCCGCACGTGTGAGACGATCACAAACGCCGTCAGTCGCGATCGGCTGCCGGGTGGCTCACCATTCGGCGATTTGTGTGCGAAGGGCCCCGCCTGACAGTAAAGTGACGGCCGTGCGATTGAGTCGACTCGCCGTTCGAACTTCCGCCGAGACGTCCCGTGAACGAGCCTTCCGCCCAGGAAAATATGTCCAATCCGCCTCTTCACACGAAACGCCGCAGTCGGCTCCGTACCGGAGGATTGGTGGCGCTGGGAGTCGTCGTTGCCTGGGCGATCGGCGCCTATCTGGCGATGCCCGAGTACTGGAAACATTACTTCCGCAAACATCCCTCGCTGGCAGATCTCCCAGGCGTCACCCACACGGGCGGTGGAATTCCGGCCGACCCGCTCAACTCGGCACTGATTGGGACGAAGGCCGAGGTCATTCGAGCGCTGCTGGCCGCCCGCTGGTATCCCGCCGACCCGCTGTCGCTCAAGAGCAGCCTCGAAATCGCTGAGGCCAGCGTGTTGCGAAGACCGTATGTGGATGCCCCCGTCAGCAGTCTGTACCTCTTCGGTCGGAAAGAGGACCTTGCGTTCGAACAACCGGTCGGCGACAACCCGAGGCAACGGCACCACGTCCGCTTCTGGCTGACCGAGAAGCTTGACGGGGACGGCCGGCCCCTGTGGATCGGGGCCGCTGTGTACGACGACCGCGTCGGCCTCAGTCATCGGACGGGAGCCGTCACCCATCACACGGCGGCCGACGTCGATGCCGAACGCAACAAACTCTTTAACGATCTGGCGACCGGCGGCCAGATCATCGAGCAGTACTCGGAAGACAATTTCCACGAGGTCCGCGAAGGAAAGAACGGCGGCGGCGATCCCTGGCGGACCGATGGGCGGCTTTTCGTCGGAGTGACGAAGCCGGACTCGTCGCAGGGGAACTGACCTTCAAGGTCGTGGGGGGGGAAGTTTCTGTGCCGACGATCAGCGATCCTTCGCGATCTTCCCGGAAGTTCTGAAGGGCGGCTCAGTCGGCCCCGTCGGGCGGTTCCGAGTCGAAGTCGTTCCACTTCATGCCGCGGTCCATGGGCTCGATCCGCAGCACGACGGTCCCATTCTGAAAAATGCGGACCGATCCGGTCGACTGCGAGACGACGATCGCCACCGCATTCGTCGCCTTGGAGATCGCGGCGGCGGCCCAGTGCCGGGCTCCAAGCCCCTTCGACAGGATGATATTCTCGGCCGACGCATTCAGGATGCGTCCGGCCGCGATGGCCACGCCGTCCGACGAGATGACGAAGGCGCCATCGATTTGAGCCAGTTCCTTGATGCTCTCCCGGACGCGGGGCGAACGGATCAGACGCTCGCTGCGCGGATATCCGCGGAAGGGGTCGTGCACCTGCTCGTGAGACAGCTGCATCACCTTGCGGTGATTGCCGACGACGAACAGCGCCCCGACCGGCTTCCCTTCGCGTCCTTCGCTGCCGATCTCGACCGCCAGGTCGACCACCTGCCGCAAGGTTTCGAGGGGAACCGTCGTCTCGAGACGACGCACGTCGCGCGACGTCAGCTTCGCCCGGTGTTCCTGCAGATTGATCAGGCTGACGGTGTCGATGTTCGCTCGTTCGAAGACGGCATACAGGGCGACGATCTTGTCTCCCGACTTGATGAGTTCGTCGGCGATCGCTTCCAGCAGCGCCTGGGTGAGCTGCGTCTGCCGGGTCTGCGGTTCATCGAGGAGCGGGACCAGGGCGACGGAATCCTCGGTCGCGGCCCGCTGCACGTCGGGCTTGTCGGACGCCACGATCAGCTTGACATCCTTGAGGAACTGGCTGATGGCGCTGAAGTCGTAGGGCTGCTCGGCGAGGATCAGGACCGATTCCGCCTCGTTTTCCACCGCAAGCCGGCGCACTGCGACCAGAATGCTTCGCATCTGGTTGGAGAGTTCGACGCGCTTGAGGGACACAGCCACAAGACCTTCCACGGCTCGGTCGACGCAGGGAGAGCGGACGCGAGGCCGGGCGCGCCCGTTCCGACGGCGGGCCGGCCGCGAAAGGGTGGTTTTCACGGCGCGGCGGGGGAGTGTGCGGACAGTCTACGCAACCCGCTGGTGTCGTCAATGGGCCGATTGTGAAAAGGTTTACGGTTCGTGCGGATTCTCGGTCGAGGTCCCCGCACTTCCGGTGCGGTCGGCCATGGCGGGGACCCTCAGGGGCGCTGTCGGCGCGGTCCCCGAAGGTCGTCGAGCGAGACGAAACCGTTGACCTCGGGCTTCGCCTGCGACGTTCCGCCCGGGCAGGAGCCACAACCGCTCCCGCACCCCTTGTCACCGCGCATTACCTGGATCCCGCGCCGCACGAGGACGGCCCCTGCCGCCGCCACGATCGCCAGGGCGGTCAGGGTTTGAGCGTCGGGGAGGGTCATGCGCATCGCCTCGAGAGCACGGAGGACGTTGACTAGCGAAATCATACCCGACGACGGAAGTCGGATCGACAGTGGACTCGACCGATCGAGACTGCGGAGAAATTCGAGGGACTCTGGCCAGTGACGGGATTGCTGCCGTTCCGAGCGGTATTGCGGTATTGCGGTCGTCAGCGGGCCTGGCGTGGATTGTCGGTTCGCCGAGCGGTCTCGCGAGACGAAGTCCTGTGCCGCTCTGCCACTCTCTTTGCACTACCCGCGCCCTTCCCAGCGCGTCAGCCGCATGGTTTGATAGAATGACTGGAGCGGAGCCGGACTCTGCTCCGCCTTCCGCGCGTCCGCAGCATTCTTCGACGTCTCGACACAGATTCTTCCCGTCGGCCCAAGGGGTATTCCGGTGATTTTTGGATTCGGCAAGCGTAAGGACGAAGAGCCCGAAGAAGAGGAAGAGGAGGAAATCGATTACGTCCTCTTCAACGGACCCGTCAACGGGACCGAAGTCAACCTCAAAGCGAACGCCCGGCTTGCCGAAGCGGCCCTGATTCCGGCCAAGGAACTGGTCACCGACGGCCTCTCCCGCCGGGCCGAGCGAATCCGTCTCGAGCCAAAGGGCAAAGCCGGGGTCGTCACTCTCTCGGTCGACGGGCAGGCCTATTCGGGCGGCAAGATGCCCGCTCAGCAGGCGGTCGCCGTCGTCCAGATGATCAAGCTGCTGGCCGGGCTTGACATCAAGGAGCGGAAGAAGCCGCAGACCGGCGGCATCAAAGCGCAGTTCCAGGAAGTCCCCTACGAACTCACGGTCGCCGTCGCGCCGACGCCCGAGGGAGAACGGCTGACGATCAATGCCCGCAATCTCAAGGTGAAAATGGACACTCCGGACGACCTCGGCTTTACGCCGTGGCTGAAGGAGAAGATCCGTGAGATCACCGGGGCCAAGCAGGGGTTTCTGCTCATCTGCGGTGCTCCCTTCACGGGAGTCACGACGACCTCGTATGTCGTGCTGCGAACGGTCGATGCCTATCTCTACAACATCTACAGCATTGCGGACGTTGGCACGCGCGAGTTGCGGGGCGTCACGCAGTACGAACCAGTGGCCGGCGAAACGCTGGCCCAGTCCCTGCAGCGCATCAAGCGGATCGAGGCGGAAATCATCTTCGCCGACCCTCTGAAGGATGCCGAAACGGCCAAGACGTACGCCGAGTGGGCCGACCAGTTCTGCTTCATTTGCGAGATTCCGGCGAAGGATCCGGCCGGCGCCATCCAGCAGATGACGCAATGGATCGGTGCCGCGGCGACGGCCGAGCATCTGAAGGGCGTCGTCATGCCGAAGCTCATCCGCACGCTCTGTTCGTCGTGCCGGGAAGCCTACAAGCCGAATCCGAAGCTCGTCGCCAAGATGGGGCTGCCGCCGGAGACGACGCTGCTCTATCGTCCGCCAGCGCCGTTCGAGCCGGAGAAGCCGGGCGACCCCGAGCCGCCGCCGTGCGAGCAGTGTGGGGACGTCGGCTACGCGGGGCGGGCCGGGATGTACGAAATGGTGTGGATGTCGGAGGAGATGAAACAGCTTGTCGCGAGCGGCAAGGCAACCCCCGACGCGATCAAGGCCCAGGCCCGCAAGGACAAGATGCAGTCGATGGCCCAGGAAGGGTTGCGGCTGGTGGCCCAGGGGAAGACTTCCCTGGAAGAGCTGCAGCGAGTCTTCAAGGGCTGAGTGCGCCGGTCGACCGAGTGGCTGCGGAAGTCGCCTTCTTGCCCGCAAGGAGGCGACTCTCGCGATCACAGCGAAGCGCGATTGACGAGATACCGTTCGAGTGCCTTCTGATAAGGATCGGCGGTCGATACGAGGTTGTAGTCGATCCCGCGCGCTCCGCATCCCTTGCGGCATTCCTGAAGGAACGCCGTGATCCGCGACTCGTATTCCTGGCGAACGTCGTCGACGTTCAGTCGGATGGTCGCACCGGTTTCACTGTCGACGAACACGCCATGCTCAAGATCGGGCAGCGTCAGTTCGTGCTCGTGCAGCGTTTGAAAGACAATGACTTCCCCGCCGCGATGGAGCCAGGACGAAAACGCTTCCTGGAGTGCGGTCCGGTCGTCGAGGAGGTCGCTGAAGACCATCAGCAGGTCTCGGCGGCCGGCGGTGGCGGCCAGCGAGCGAATCGCTGCGGGGAGTGCCGATCGGCCGTACGGCGTCGTCTGCTCCATCGTCTTGAGAATTCCGACGAGGTGTGGGAGCGAGTTGCCGGGGGGGCGTGCAGACGATAGTCCCTGCTGGGCGATGCCGAAGCTGAAGCGATCGTGCTGCTTCGCGAGGACGAATCCGAGGCCCGCAGCGAGGAAGCAGGCCTGATCGAACTTGCTGAGTTCAGTCCGTAAGGGAGGGGGTCGACGCCCCTTGCGTGGTTTCACGGCGGGGCGGGTCGAGAGGCCGTGGTAGCCCATCGAGGCCGATCCATCGACCAGGAGATGGATGGTCATCTCCGCCTGATGCTCGAACAGCCGGATGTAGAGCCGGTCGCTGCGGCCGTAGACTTTCCAGTCGATTCCGCCGACGTCGTCGCCGGGGATGTATTGCCGATAGTCCCGGAATTCGATGCTCTGCCCGCGCATCGGCGTCGCGTGGCGGCCGGCGTACAGCCCCTCGATGCGGCGTCGCGGTGCGAAGGCGACGCGGCTGAGTCGGCGGAGATCCTGGATCCGGAGGTACTTCCGGTTCAGGCCGGTGGGTTCGGGCGGCTTGGGACCAGGCTTCGCGGCCGCAGAATTTCTTCCAAGCGGTGGTTGAGGGGCCACGCGTTTTTCCGGGACGGAGTGGATCAGGCATCTTCCGCGATGTTCTCGGATGATAGCAGATGCGTCGTGCAGGAAGAGATCGCGCAGTGGAGGAACTCCACATGGATCCTCCCCCAGGTCCGTCCACGGCCCTGCACGCGCCTGGCGCCATCGGGCCTGTCCGATGGGGGAAGCCTCTCGACCGTGCGCCGCAGGAGAGTCGATGTCGCGGCCGGTGAAAACGCCAGAGGAGCGTTTCGCGTCGCTCCTTCTCAGAGGCGCGGAACGCTCCTCATGATGGCAGCCATCTTGGTCCGGCGATTACTTCGAGGAGCCGCCGCCGAGGAAACTGAAGAGCCGCTTCTTCGGCTTCTTGTCCTTGTCTTCCCCTTCGGCCGGCGGGGCGGCCGACTTGTCGATGGCCTGGGCCAGCATCTCGATCGACTTCGTCAGCTTGGCCTTGGGGGACTGCGTGATGAGTGGCACGCCGTTGTTGCGCGATTCGACCATCGTTCCGTAGTCGTTCGGAACCTGCCAGAAAATCTCGTGGCCGATCGTCTCGAGAGCCTTGTTGAGGCTGATCTGCGTGTCCTCGAGGCCGAGGCGGTTCACCGTCACCTTCACCTTCTGCGACAGCCCCTCCCGCTGATCGAACGCCTGCATCAGGCGGACGACGTTGCGGAGGCACGGCAGGTCGAGCTGAGTCACCAGCAGCACCGTGTTCGAGGCTTCCATGGCCGCGTAGTCGAGCGCCGCGTAGCTCTTGCTGACGTCGAGCACGAGGTGCGTGAACGTCGCTTTGAGAAGCGCCAGGACGCGCCGCAACTCGTCCGGCGTGATCGAGAGGTTGCCTTCCATCTGCACGGGACGCGGCAGCAGGAACGCCCCGCAATCGTGCCGCGTCAGCGACCGCTTGAGGAGCGAGTAGTCGAGCCGCGTGATGTTCTCGGCCACGTCCTGGATCGTGTAGTCGGGAATGATGTCGAGCCAGACGTCGGCGTCGCCGAGGGCCAGGTCGAGGTCGATGACCGCAACGCTATTCTTGGGATTGGCGGCGAATACGCAGGCGAGATTGATCGCGAGCGACGTGCAGCCGACGCCCCCCGCGGCTCCCACGACCGTGATCATCTGGCACGAGCGGACCTGGCCTTCCCCTTCGCGCTGCCCGCGTCCCTGGCGGATGCGATCGAGCGCGGCGAGGAAGTCTTCAAGCTTCAGCGGGAGGTTCAGGAACTCGCGCGCTCCATTCCGCATTGCTTGGAGGATCAGACTCCCTTCGGTGGAGCTGCTGATGACGAGGACCGCACAGTTCGGCATGTCCTGCGTGATGCGGCCGACGAGCTGCAGGCCTTTCTGCGGATCGGCGTCGAGTGAGACGAGGGCGATGTCGGGCTGAGTCTGTCCGACGACATCGGCGAAGAACTCGTAGCGCGAGCACTCGGCTTCCAGCCAGACGACGTCGATGCCGAGCAACAGCTTTTTCAGCGAGTTGCGGGTGGCGTCCACGGGGTCGACGACGGCAATTCGAAGGACGTTTTTCATGGGTCGCTCGCGGTGAGAAGGGCGAGTCGTCGAACAGTTTCGGCGAAACCGAAATGGAATCAGGGAGCCCCACGCGTGCCCCCTCGTCCAGCGTCCCTTCCCCGGGGAGGGGGAGGGGTTCAACGAATTCACTCAACAAGGCAGGTCGTCATGGGTGTCGATTCAACAGGATGAATGTCACGAGACAGAAACCCTAAATCCCAATGCCTAAGGAAATCTCAAACGACAAAATTCAAAAGCGTCGCTTGCAGTCCTTTTGATGTTTGGAAGTTTGAATTTCCTTAGACATTGGAATTTCGGGCTTCGACCTTCGGCCTCATTGTGGTTCGATCAGGCCGGGCTTCTGGCCGGCGGCCGCCTTGGCGCCAGGACTGCGAACGACATTGGGGAATTTCGAGTTGCTTCCCGCGGCTCCGCTGGTTCCCGTCGCCCGCTCTTTCGGTCGGTTGTCTCCCTTGGGACGAGCCCACTGGAAGGCCCCCGTTCGTTCGATGTTCCCCGACTTGCCCGCACTCGGCGGTGGAGGAGCCTGGATCGCTGAGTCTGGCGCGCTGGGAGTCTCGCTCGGCGGGATCAATCCCGGCCGACCATTCGGGAAGGGCGATCCGGGGACGGCTCCTGGCGGAAGTTGTCCTTCGATCGGCTCTCCGTTGGGTGGGAGCACGCCTCGCGGCAGCGGTCCGCCCGGAATCGGACCGCCTGGCCCCGGTCCGATCAGGCCGGGGCCGCCCGGACCCGGTCTACCGCCCGGAACACCGTAGTCGGTCGGAGTCGTGTTAAGATTGGCGTCGCTGTACTTCGGCACTTCGAGGAAGCCCGACCCGTAGAGCTCCTTGTCGGTCGGCACGTCGGTGAACTGGCCCGGGCCGCCCGGCGGCAGCAAGGCGGGATCGGTCGGCGAGACGAGTTCCGGCGTCACCATGATGATCAGTTCGGTTTCGGCCTCTTCGTAGCGGACGCGGCGGAAGGCCGCGCCAACGTACGGAAGTTCGCCGAGGAACGGGATCTTGTCGGTCTGGGCTGTGTTCCGCATCGAGAGGAGTCCGGCCAGCATGAACGTTTCGCCGAACTTCATTTCGACCTGCGTGTTGACGCGGCGGGTTGTCAGCCCCGGCACCGTGATGCCGTTGACGGCGACCGCATTCGAGAAGTCGCGCTCGCTGACTTCCGGCTGGAGATCGAGCCGCACGCGACCCGCTCCGAGAATGATGGGCACGGCTTCCATGCGGACGCCGAATTCGCGCCACTGGATCGACGTGGTTCCAAGGCTCTGCGGGACGAGGATCGGGAATTCACCACCGGCCAGCATGTTGGCGGGGCGGCCGTTCGTCGTGACGAGCTCGGGCTCGGCCAGGATCTTCAGCAGGGTCTCTGTCTTGAGGGCGTCGATGTAGGCCTGGAAGGCATTGCTCGGGCCGACGATGCCGAAAGCGCCTTGAGTCCCCCGCAGCGAGTTCTGAACGAGTCCCGTCACGGGCGGAGTGACCGCACCCGCCGTCGGCACCGCGAGGGCGACCGATTCGAGCGGCGTCAGGTTTCCGACCGTGTTCGTCAGAAAGGCGTTTTTGTTGTTGTAGAGGAAATTGAGGCCAAGGCGGCGGATCTTCGCCCGCTGCACTTCCATCACCTGGACCTTCAGCGACACCTGCTGCACGCCGCCGACGCGCATCTGGTTGAGGACCGTCGGGAAGAATCGCTCGGCGACGTCGACCATCTGCGTAATGTGCTCGGGCTGATCGACCCATCCGCGCAGGACGACGGCGTCCTTCACGGCAATGGCCTCGACGGAGGATCGCGGGAAGAGTTGCGAGAGGTAGGCCTGGAGGTGCCGCACGTCGCCGACGACGAAGACGTCCACGGTGATCGTCGCGCCGAATTCGTCGACGAGCACGATGGTCGTCACGCCCGGCTTCAGCGCCTGGACGCGGATCTGGTTGGGCGTCAACGCCGAAACACCGATCACTTCCGGGTCGAAGCCGTCGACGCGCACGATGCGCGACTTCAGCTCGACGACCTTCGAGAAGTGCTCGGTGATCGTGATCTCGTTGTTCTTCGGCGAGGTGACAACGAAGACGGGATCGGCATTCGCCGCCGTCTGGTTGGGAAGCGGCCGGTTGGCCCCGGGTTGAGCCAGAACTGGCGCCGCGGCGATGACCAGCGCGGTCAACCCCAGCATTCCGATCCGGCAACGGCAGACGAGACCTGGCATCCCTGCACCTCGTACGGTCAGACCGACGGCTTTCGAAGCACGGTCGTCCCGACCGTCCATCGAAAGTGTCCTTCTCACGCGAGTGCGGCGATGGCTCGTCGCACTCCCCCCCTTACCTCGGCCCGATTCTTTTCCCGGCACGGCCGCGGACATCCCGTCGTTTGGCGACGGTTTGTCACCTGGTCCTCAGACGCCCGCGAAGAATTTGATGATGTAGTCCTTGATGGCTGCTCGCGTCGTGCTCGTCGGCGCGGATTTTTCTTCGGTGACTTCCTTCGTCGCGGCCGGAGCCGGCTCTTCCGGCAGATCGACCTCTTCGACTTTCACGTCCGAACCGACATGGATGCTCATCCGCCATTTCGGTTTTTCGACTTCGACCGGCGCCGCAGGAGCGGCCGGCGGCGGCGTGGGTTCCTGAGCCTTCTCAAGAAACGCCCGCACGTCGTGTTCGTCCGCCGCTTCCCCGTTCGGATCGCCCGAGCTGACCACGCTGTCCTCGAAGATGTCTTCCGTCACCGCATTGTCCGTCGTGCTTTCCGTCTTGTCCGCATCTCCGCGAAGGGCGAGGTGAAGTTTGCCCTTGCTCTCCGCCAGCATCAGCAGGTTGGCCTGCTCCGGCAGCACCAGCAGCGATACCGTCTTCGCCGCGTTTTCCCCCGCTTCCCCTTTGCTCGACTCGCGACGGTTGTCGGTCGCGAACACCTTGATGTTTTCCAGCACTGTCTTCGTCTTCTGCACCTGCTGGCGCGAATTCGGCTTTACTGACTTGTAGGTGACGATGACGTCGACCCGGTTGCCCGGCAGCATGAGCCCCGCGTGCGTCTTGGTCGCGTCGACGGGAATCGTCGCCACGCGATAACCCGGCGGAATATCGACTCCGAATCCGTCCTTCAACTTGGCTTCGACAATCACGTCTCCCGGATAGGCCCGGGCCCGCAGGCTCTTGTTGTCGATCCCTTCCATCTTCGTCACCGCCCCTTCCGGGACGGTGCTCTTCGGCCAGGACTTGAACGCCACGTTGGACGTGTCGAGGGCAACCCCCGGCTCGACCTCTGCGATGGCGACCAGCACTTTCACCGTGTCTTCCTTTTTCGCGCCCTTATCGCGTGCAAGCGACTTCTGAACGCCCAGCATGGCGACCAGACCCGCTCCGATGGCGACGGCGAACAGAATGACGGACTTCATCTTCATCGCAGAACCTCCGGGTTCGCCCCAGATTCCGTCCGCCGGCACCCGATCCGGGTTGCCGACGAAAGGGATGGCAATGTTGCAACAGGGAATTTGGCCATGACTTGCGTCGACTGGCCGGGTGCCACATCTGCCTTCTGGAGGCGAATCCCGTCGGGACGATCCGAGACGAGACCGCTTCGATCAGTCCTTTGATCGGCACGGATGTGGCAAGAAATTCAGCCTATGACGGCTGTAGCGAGAATACCGGTGCGAAGAGGTGTGAAAGGGTGTGAACAGGTGCGAACAGGCAGGAAGGACGGGAAGACTGGCGAGGGCATTGCGAGACGGAAAACCAGGACATTTTCGGACCGTCCAGCCTCTTCGCACCCATTCGCACCTCTTCACACCTTTTCGCACCCTGCTTTTCTTCAGTAGATCATCCCGGCATAGAGGAAGTACGCGATCGACCCGATGCAGATCGGGATGCCGTACGGCAGCAGGAACATGGTCGGCTTCCGCTGAGCGGCGATCTCGGCCAGCTTCTCGGGGTTCTTGATGGTCTTCCATTCATGCAGGATCTGCATGGCGTTGGCCCAGTGCTTCACGAAGGCCCGCTTGTAGAGGACCATCAGGACCGCCATCACGGCTCCGACGACCGTCGAGACGACGAACGCCCACCAGGTGACGCTGACGCCCAGCCACGCGCCGATGCCCCCCATCAGTTTCACGTCGCCGGCGCCCATGCCGCCCACCGAGTAGAGCGGGAGGAGGCAGGCCAGGCCGACCACCATGCCCAGCAGGCTTTCGCCCAGGCCGCTCCAGCCGTTGATCCACGTGTTGTAGGCGATGCCGCTCAGCACCATCGGGAAGGTGATCCAGTTCGGCACCTTCAGCTGCTTGCCGTCGATCCACGCAGCGACGATCAGGATGAAGCAGACGAGCTTCACCGGCCAGTTGGTCAGAAAGAACGATTCGAAGTCCATGGGAGAGTCCTGAGGCAAATCCTGGGGAAAGGAGAGACTCGAAAAACCGGCGGTTCAGGCGCGAGCGCCCCCCAGCCAGGTCAGAAACATCCACGAAGCGGAGGCCCCGATGAGCGCCCCCTGCAGCAGCGTCGACGAAGAGACTTCAATCCAGAACGGAAACATGGAGCACCCTGATCTGCACAGGCCCGCAACCGAAGCGCGACGGGAAGAGCGCGATTGACCGATCGCCCGGTCCCTGTGCAAACATAGGTCAGATTCTGACGGAGCGTGAAAATCGGACGGGATTTCCTGAAGAAAAGCCGGCGGTGCGATTTCGCGACGAGATGAGGGGCAAACCGGGGACGGATTTCCTCGGCGCGCGAAGTCGGCGCGAATCTGTAACGCGCCCCCTGTGCGGGATATGCCGCGCATACCAGTGAAAGGGTACAGGCCTGACGAATGCTCCGCCGATACTCGACATGAGGTCTGTGCCGTCGGTGCGCGGTGTGACAGTCATTCCGCGAACTCCCGCCCGACCGGTCGTTCCGGCTGCTCCTGCCGAAAGCGCGACGGATCCTGCCGCCCAACTGACAGATCGAGAGTTCCGGCCATGCCCCGTTCCTTCTCTGGCTTTCGACGTTGGAGCCTCGCGACCATCGCGTCGCTGGGACTGCTCGGAGGCTGCACAAAGTCGGACAAAGTGCATTACCTGGGGAGTGCCGAGCTCAACTACTACAAGAAGTCCGCGACGAAGATCGACTACCCGGACGTCCACACGGCGAAGAACGATGCCGCCCTGCTCACCCAGGAGCCGCGACGCCTCGGACTTCCGGCCAAGGACGATCTCTGGGACATGCCGCTGTTCGAAGCGGTCCGCCTGGCGCTGGAGAACAACCCCGTCGTCCGCAACCGAGCCCAGTTCCTGAGGGCGGGGACAGGGCTGCTCTCCGACTCATCGACCGTCTTCGATCCCGCCATCATCGATACCGAAACGGTGCAGGGGCAGCAGGGCGTGGAAGCGGCGTTGTCCGAATTCGATGCGCAGTTCAGCACCAGCATGATCTGGGGGCACGACGAGCGGATTCAGAACAACCTCTTCACATCGGGCGGTCTCGCCCCGGGAAGCACGCTGCTCGAGGACACCGGCGCCTTCAACTCGCGCCTGCAGAAGCAGATGGCGAACGGCGGCCAGGTGGCGCTCAATCACAACTGGGACTACCAGTGGAACAACCAGCCGGGCCGGCTCTTCGGGTCGACCTACATCGGAAAGCTGGAGGCGGAATATCGCCAGCCCTTGCTGGCCGGGTATGGCACGGAGTTCACACGGATTGCGGGACCGTATCTGCGGCGCGATCCCTTCCGTGCGACGCAGAGTCTCGACCAAGGCGTGCTCATCGCCCGCATTCGCTCCGACATCAGCATCGCCGAATTCCAGGCCTCCGTCCGCAACCTGCTGAAGGACGTTGAAGACCTCTACTGGGACCTGTATCTCGCGTACCAGGTCTACGACGGTGAAGTAATCGCAAGGAACTCGACGCTGCAGACCTGGCGCGAAGTCAAAGGCCGCGAGAAGGCGGGGCTTCCCGGAGGCGGAGCCGCGGACGAATCGCAGGCCCGAGACAATTACTTCGAAGCCCGCGCCCGCACCGAGCAGGCGCTGGCCGACGTCTACGAGCGCGAAACGAACCTGCGCCGCATCCTCGGACTGCAGGTGAACGACGGCCGCGTCATCCGGCCCAGCGACGACCCGATGCTGGCTGAATACCATCCCGACTGGCATCTCTCGTTGTGCGAAGCGCTCACGCGGCGTGCGGAGCTGCGCCGCCAGAAGTGGCAGATCAAGAGCCTCGAACTTCAACTCGTGGCGGCCAAGAACCTGACTCGGCCGCGGCTCGACTTCGTGTCGAAGTACCGCGTCAACGGCTTCGGCGACCAGCTTTTCGGCGAAGAGGACTATGACGGCCGCACCCGTCAGGGGCTGCAGAGCGCCTACGAATCACTCACGGAGAATGACCAGACCGGCTGGAACATGGGGATGGAGTTTTCCATGCCGCTGGGCTTCCGCGCGGCGCACGCGCAGCAGCGGAATATCGAACTCCGGCTGGCGCGGGCCCGCTCGCAACTGGCCACGCAGGAACTGGAAGTCAGCCACGAACTGTCGAACGCATTCCAATCGATGGCCCGCTGGAATCAGGTCATGCGGACCAACTTCTCGAGGTTCCAGGCCTCGGACGATCGCGTGAAGGCCTTTGAAGCAGACTACAGGGCGGGACGGCTTCCCGCCGTCGACCTGCTGCTGCGGGCGCAGATCAGCCGCGCTCAGGCGAACAACGAGTACTACCGGAGCGTCGTCGAATACAACAAGTCGGTCGCTGGCTTGCATCTCCGAAAGGAGACGCTGCTCGAGCACAATAACGTGCAGCTGAGCGAGGCGGGCTGGGATCGGGCGGCCTATCAGGAGGCTCTCCGCCGGGCCTGGGCCCGCAGCCATGCCCTCGACGGCGAATGGGCGCTCGACAGCGAGCCCGCCCCCTTCGCCCGTCCCGCACCCGGCGTGATGCAGCCGGTGGGCATGCAATCAATGGGCGTGACCGAGCCGGGAGCAGTGCCTTCGGGCGCGGAGCCAGCGGGACCGCCGAACCAGCAATTGGCTCCGCCGCCGTCTCCGGCGCCTCGGCCTGGCGACCGCAAGCCGAACCCTTACGACAGTGACGCGGCCGCGAGTCCTCCGAGAAGCCTGAATGTCGATCTTGGCGACGGAGCGGAACTCGCGCCGTCTCCACCTTCAGGCAGTTCCGCTCCGAACATCCCTGCCTTGGCCCCGATCGCTCCGGCAGCGATCAGCGAGCCAACAGACGGTGCTGCTCCCAGCCCGCCCCAGACATCGAACGAGCCCTTCGGCGACTGACGACTGGCTCAACGTTTCCGGGTGTTGCCGACGGCAACCAATGCCGCGGTCAACCACGCCGATTCGCTTTCGACCTCATTCATGCGGCCGGCGTCTCCTCGCCCAGTCGCCGCAGATGGTCGAACGTGTAGATGCCCGAACTGTGGCCATCAGAAAATTGAATGGCGTAAGCATAGTTCCCGACGGGTTGCATCGCCGTCACGCGGAGAGGCTGTGCCTCGGCAGCAGTCAGAATGGTGAACAGCGAGGCCGGCTTTGCTTCCGCCGTCGGCCCCTCTTCCGATTTCACGCGGCAGGTGGCACACGGACACCCATCACGCAGCTGCTTCCAGGTGAGTCGATGCGCAACGCCGTCATTCCAGCCGATCGTGAGGCCCTGAGCGTCTCCCTTGAGTGAAACAGGAACTGGTGATGACTCAGTCTGACCTGACATGGCAGCAATGTTCGCAGCGCGATGTGGAATCGGATGACAAAGTCGAAAACCGCGCGGCCTAAAAGATGCCGAGCATGTCACGGGCTTCGTCGGTCATGCGCTCGGGAGTCCACGGAGGGGACATGACGAGCCGGATTTCGACTTCGTCCACATCGTGAAGCCGCTCCAGGGCCATCCGCGCCTGCTGAATGATCTGCGGACCGGCGGGACACGCGGGACTTGTGAGCGTCATTTCGATCGACGCCTTATTCCCGGTGTGGTCAATGGCATAGACCAGGCCGAGGTCCACGATGTTGACCATCAGTTCGGGGTCGATGACCGTCTTGAGCGCCTCGATCAGCCGCGTCTCTGTAGAGGCTTCGGAGAGCGGGACCTCCGCGGGAACGCCCTTCGCTGCGTCACACGACGCCGCCGTGGCCATATCAGGATGGGAGCAGGAGCCGGCGGCAGCATCTGATGTTCCATGCGACCCGCAATGCTCGTGCGGAGCGGTGGTCACGGGAAGCTGGGATGCAGGAGTTGCGGCATTGGAGGTGGGAGTCTCGGTCGACATGTCTCGAATCAGTCTGTGTCTTGGCAGGAATGCTTCGGGGGCAGCAGGAGTTCGCGGGAGAGCGAGATCGACTTAACGCGGGCGGGCATAGATGCCGTCCGCTCGAACTTCGACTTCGAAGGTCGCCACTGGCTCGGTCGCCGGCATGCACAGGGCCTTTCCCGTTCGAATATCGAAGCGAGCGCCGTGCCGCGGGCACGTGATCTCGCATCCATGCAGTTCGCCGTCGGTCATCGCCTGACCATCGTGAGTGCAGGTGTCCTCAATGCAATAGTAGTCATCCCCCACCCGCAGGAGCAGGGCCGGAACGTCGTCAACGACGACCGACTTGCGCCCGCCGGCAGGAATTTCAGAAATGGAGGCGACCAGTTCGAACAAGTTCATCCGAAAAGTCCAAAAATCAAGAATGCACGCCAGACTCGCGAAGCGGCTTATTCCCGCTCAGCCCACTGATCGGCGATCTGGAGCAAGCGGCCGAGTGGCAACTGAAAGCCCGGCAGCAGCGGAGTGTCATAGGTCGTGTTGTCGTCAATCGTCTTTTCGGATCCGTCGAGCAGGAAGACGGTCATCTTCCGACGAAATCGATCGATCACCCAGTACTCCTTCATGCCGACGCCCCGATATTCGCCTCGCTTATCGATGAAGTCTCGCCGCCAGTCTCGCCGCCGCCTCGACACGAACTCGACACCGATGGTGGCGACGTCTGACTTGGGATTCGGAAGTCGGCCCAACCCGCACCAGATCAACCTGTCGGCTCGGCGACGCGAACCATCCGGCAAGTAAACGAATTGCTCCGACAGCGTCGCGTCGAGCGCAGATCCTTTGGGATTGAGGTCTCGGTAGCCGAGGAGCCAGTAACCAAGCTCTTCGTTGGGGCCGCGCTCGCCGCATGCGGGAATCGGGTTCACGACGACCACCCCCCGAATCAGTTCATAGCGGTAGTCCTCGTCCCAGTCCTCGACCGCATCGAATTCTTCGGGCGACAGGATCAGGCCGTTGGACTCGGCACAGAGCCGCAGTGCGGGCTCGTCGTCGATTGCCGGTGGTGGAGTGATCAGTTCGATCGTCGACATTGCTCGTGTCCGAATAGCAGGCTCATTCCCCGAATCCGAGCTTCTTCACCACCGCCTGGCTCAGTGTCTCGCGAACGGCCTCGACCGGGATGCGGTCGAAGACTCCCTGGAAGAAGCCTTCGACGATCATGTGCATGGCTTCGTAGCGCGTGATGCCACGGCTCATGCAGTAGAAGACCTGCTCTTCATCGACGCGACCAGTCGTGGCTCCGTGCGTGCATTTCACGTCGTCGGCTTCGATTTCGAGCCCGGGGATCGAGTCGCTGCGGCAGGTGTCGCTGAGCATCAGCGAGTCGCACCGCTGGTAGCCGTCGGTCTTCTGGGCCGCCTCTTCGACGCGGATCATGCCGCGCCAGACGACGCGCGACTTGTCTCGGAGCACCGTCTTGTAGAGCAGGTCGCTGCGGCACGACTCGGCGTTGTGCGCCTGCTGTGTGTAGTACGAAATGTGCTGGCGATCGACGGCGAACGTGACGCCGTTCACCTGGGCTTCGGCTCCCTTGCCGTCGAGATGGATGTCCTGGTGGATATGGGCCAGCTTCGAGCCGAGCCCGCCGACCGTCCATTGGAGGAAGGCGTTCGATGCGACCCGCCCCGCCTGGTGGGCGAGGTGCCATGTCTTCTCGTTCCAGTTCTGCAACTGGACGTACCGCAGCCGCGCTTCGCGGCCGAGGATGAGTTCGACGGCTCCCACATGCAGGCCGGCGTTCGTCTCGCTGAGCGAGGCCGTTTCTTCGAGAAGCGTCGCCGAAGCGCCATCTTCGAGGACGATCAGCGTATGGCTGAAATCGGCCGCGCCTTCGGCAGCCAGTCCGATGAAGCTGTGGAGCGGCGCCGAGACTTCGACATTCCGCGGAACATACAGGACCGTCCCGCCGGTGAAAAATGCCGCATGCCACGCCGAGAACCGGTCGCGGTCCGGCGTGACGGCCTTCGTCATCAGGTGCGGAAGAAGCTTGTCGGCATGTTCCTTGAGCAGCGTCGACAGGTCGCCGAAGAGGACACCCTTCTTGCGAAGGTCTTCGCTCAGTTCGGACCGCACGCACCGGCCATCGACATGCGAGACGTTTCCGGCGAATTCGGCGCGGTCACGAAGGAGCGTTCCGAACGAAGCGAGCGCGTTCGCGCCGGCTTCATTCGCGGCGGGCGGAGCGATGGAAAACTTCGACGGACGAAACGCCCGCAGGTCGACCCGCTTGAACTCTTCGGGATCGAGCGGCGCGAGATTCTTCTCGATGTAGATTTCGAACGCGGACCGCCGAAGTTCGACGACGGCCTCTGGCTCCTGGCGTGCGGCAACGAACGCCTCGAACTGCTCGGCGTCAAAACCTGTCTGAGGGACTGATTCGATCGTGGATGACATGAGAAGCAGAAGACCTGTGCAGATTCGTATTCAATGATCGTGAATTGTTCAATCGGTGGCTGCTCGACTCGTCCGTTAAGCAGCACGACTGCCGCCAATGCGGCGCTCATGGCTCACGACTTGTGGGCGCCATTGGTGCCATGGTCGTGAGGATCGGCAGCGAACTCAATTCCGTAGTAGATCTCCGGCATGGGCAACTCGACCCTGGTCGCAGCAAGCTGCACAGACCCCGCCCGATCTGTCGTGGTGAAGAGTGTCCACTTCCCTGAGTCGTCACGGATGTGGTGCTCGACGAGCGGCCAATCCTGCGAGATGAGCACGTACTCTTTCAACGAGGGGATGGTGCGGTAGTGCGAAAACTTATCGCCCCGGTCGTAAGCCTGAGTCGACGGAGAGAGGACCTCGAAAATCGCAACCGGATTCAGCAATGTGTCGTTGCGGTCATTCTCGAACTCGGGCGGCCCGCAGACGACGCTGGCGTCCGGATACGTGTAAAGGCCTGTGCGGCACTTGATTCGCATGTCGTTGTTATAGACTCGGCAACCGCAGCTTTTCAGTTGAGATCGGAGATCTGCGACGACATTGACGCTGATGAGACTGTGGTTCGAACTCCCTCCGGTCATCGCCCGGATCTCGCCGCCGAGGAACTCGTGGCGGACGTCGGAGTGACGCTCCCGTTCGAGGTACTCTTCGACGGCGTATCTCTGGATTTCGAGCGTGATCATGGGGGCAACTCACCAACAGCCACACGCAGTGACTACTACCCGACGGAACCTTCCATCTGCAGTTCGATCAGGCGGTTCATTTCGACGGCGTACTCCATCGGCAGCTCTTTGACGAGCGGTTCGATGAAGCCGGTGACGATCATCGAGGAGGCTTCGGCCTCGGTCAGGCCGCGGCTCATCAGGTAGAAGAGCTGTTCTTCGGCGATCTTCGAGACGCTGGCTTCGTGCTCCACCGCGACGTCGTCTTCGTCGACTTCGATGTATGGGTAGGTGTCGCTGCGGCTCTGCGGGTCGAGGATCAGGGCGTCGCACACGACGTTCGACTTGCAGTGCTTGGCTCCGTTCTGGACCTTCACCAGCCCGCGATAGCTTGCCCGGCCGCCCGCCTTCGAGATGCTCTTCGAGATGATGCGGCTGGATGTGTGCGGAGCGCAGTGGACCATCTTGGCCCCTGCGTCCTGGTGCTGGCCGTCGCCGGCGAAGGCGATCGACAGGGTCTCGCCGCGAGCGCCCGGCTCCATCAGGTAGATGGCCGGATACTTCATGGTGAGCTTCGAACCGAGGTTGCCGTCGACCCATTCCATGAGGGCGTTGCCGTAGGCCATCGCCCGCTTGGTGACGAGGTTGTAGACGTTGTTCGACCAGTTCTGGATCGTCGTGTAGCGGCAACGGGCGCCGCGCTTCACGATGATTTCGACGACGGCCGAGTGAAGGCTCTCGCTGCTGTAGGTCGGGGCGGTGCAGCCTTCGACGTAGTGCACCGAGGCCCCTTCGTCGACGATGATCAGTGTCCGCTCGAACTGGCCCATGTTTTCCGAATTGATGCGGAAATAGGCTTGGAGCGGGAACTCGATCTTCACCCCCTTCGGGACGTAGATGAACGAACCGCCCGACCAGACGGCCGAGTTGAGAGCGGCGAACTTGTTGTCGCTCGGCGGGATGATCGTGCCGAAGTACTCGCGGAACAACTCGGGGTGTTGCTGCAGGGCCGAATCGGTGTCGGTGAAGATGACCCCCTGCTTTTCGAGGTCTTCCTGCAGCGAACCGTAAACGACTTCGGATTCGTACTGGGCCTTCACGCCCGCGAGGTACTTCTTCTCCGCTTCGGGGATGCCGAGGCGGTCGTAGGTCTTGCGGATGTCTTCCGGAACCGACTCCCAGTCGCGTTCCTGCCGGTCGGACGCCCTCACGTAGTAGTGAATGTCCTGGAAGTCGAGCTCGCTCATGTCGCCGCCCCAGTGGGGCATCGGCTTGGCGAAGAACATCTCGAGAGACTTCAGACGGAACTCGCGCATCCAGCGGGGCTCCTTCTTCATCTCCGAGATCTGACGGACAATGTCCGCATCGATTCCCTTGCGGGCGGTGAAGACGTAGTTGTCGGTCGGATCGTGAAAACCATATTGGTAATCGCCGACGCCGACATCGGGCTTGGCGATGGTTTCGGTGGACATGGTCGTTGCTCCTGCTTCAGTCAGCGGCGATTGAAAGTCGCCGTCAGAATTCGTTGCGTCAGATTTCGTCGTCGTGAGTCCTAAGAGGCGAACCGAATCCTTACCGGTATGTTCTATTCCGCCTTCGCGAACCACTCCCGAATCGAAAAGACAAAGCCGGGAAGAAGCGCTCCCCCATCGACACTGTCCGCCTCCGTGAGTTCCACAAGCTCATCCACTGAGTAGTAGCAGCGAACTGTTCGATCAGCCGGGTCGACAACCCACATCAATTGAGGTCCCGAGGCGAACAGTTCGCGTCGTTTCTGGTCGATCTCTTTGCGAGTATTGGATGGGCTGAGTACTTCAACCGCCAGATCGACGATCACTGCTCCGACTGCAACTCTCGTCAGCTTGCCGCCGGGAAACCGACTTCGCAAAACCACAGAAACATCCGGCAATCGAATGTTGCCCATTGCCATCCGGAACATGGCATCGGCACCAAACGTCAAGGCGATCGGGTTTGACTCAAGATAGCGCTCAATCGCCCATGACAACACGATGGCAAGTCGCGATTCGAAGATCCCCATCGCCTTCTCGACGATGGTCCCATCGATGAGTTCGAACAAGCCAACCTTGCCCTCGTTCAACCGAACGACGTCTGCTTCAACGGCCGTCCCTGGTGTGGGATGCAGGCGGATGCGATCGGGCGAAATCGACCCGAGGCGGTCGATCAGGTCACGCACCGTCATCAGATCCCCAGCAGGGGTCTCAAGCAGCGGTTCGGAATCTAGAACGACCTGGGACGACATCGAATCACATCGGACGGAGAATAGAAGAATCGAATCGAAACCAGAAACTACGCTCCGGCTGTCACAGGCGCTTTGGCAGTCGTTGCAGCCTGCTCTTCCTGAGCTTCGGCCGGGTGACGCTCGCGGACGGTGGCGTATCCGTTCGCGTGCAGGTCGTGGGCCAGACTGGCATCGCCCGTTTCGACGATGCGGCCCGCCAGCATGACGTGAGTGAAGTGAGGCTTGTTGAATTCGAGCAGCCGCTCGTGGTGCGTAATGATGAGGACGCCCATCTGAGGGCCGGTCAGCTTGGCGAGCCCTTCGCTGACGATCCGCACCGCGTCGCTGTCGAGGCCGCTGTCGGTTTCGTCGAGCAGGGCGAACTTCGGCTGAAGGAGCGCGAGCTGCAGGATCTCCATCCGCTTCTTTTCGCCTCCCGAGAATCCCTCATTGAGGTAGCGGCGGGCGAACTCGAGATCCATGCCCAGCTCTTCCATCCGCGACTTGAGCTCTTTGCGGAAGTCCTTCATGGGCACGAGTCCTCCCCTTCCTTGCGGTCGGGGTTGCGGATGTTCGTGATGGCGTGCCGCAGGAAGTCGGAGACCTTCACGCCGGGGATGACCACCGGGTACTGGAAGGCGAGGAACAGCCCGAGCCGAGCCCGCTCGCACGGGTCGAGTTCGTTGATCGGCGTGCCGTCGATCTCGATCGAGCCGTCGGTGATTTCGTACTTCGGGTGGCCGGCGAGAGCATAGGCGAGCGTGCTCTTGCCGGACCCGTTCGGCCCCATCAGGGCGTGGATTTCGCCCTGCCGGATGGTGAGGTTCACCCCTTTGAGAATTGGCTTCTCATCGACGGCGACGTGGAGATTCGTAATGGTCAGCGTGGACATGGAATCCGGCGTTGTAGTGCTGTGAACGTGATGGTGAAGGAAGATGCCGAACGTCGCCCGACGACGTTCGATTTCCTCTTTTTGGAATGACACTATCGAAATGTCAGAGACCTGCAAAAAATCCACTGACCTCGCAGGAAAACCCCGGGAGAACCGACTCGCTCGTGATGATGTCGCCTTCGGCCAGAATGATCGGGTCGTCGTCAGCTCGAAAAACATGGACGCGACGCTTCAGATAATCGACAACCCAGACCTCTGCGACACCGCGTTCGAAGTATTCGCTGATTTTCTCGTGAATGTTCTTCCAGCGATCCGATGGCGAACGCACTTCAACAACCAGACTCGGAACAAGATCGGAGAGTCCCGCCGGCACCCGCCCGTCAGGCAGTCGATCCATGGGAATGAACATGACGTCCGGCCCGCGAACGGTATCCGGCTTGCGCCGTGTGATGACTCCCGCATCATTGAACGCGACCAGACCATTCCCCGCCGATCTGGCCCATGCCGAAAGGGGGAAGCCGACATTTCCGCAGACCACTCCATGACGAAGTTCTGGCCTGGGCATTTCGACAACCTCTCCACGGACGAGTTCGACGGGCAGATCGAACTGCATTTTCGCGAAGCGCTCGGCAGTGATCAGTCGGGTTGCCGTTGCCATCGTCCGCCTCGATCTCCTCGATCTTTCAATGTCATGAAATCAGGCTGTGACAAGTTCCGGAACCGTTGCACAGCCGGTGTGGTGCGGGACCGGGACGACTTCGACCTGTCCTTTGCCCAGCTTGCGGGCCTTGATCTTGTCCTGAATCCGCATGATGCCTTCGAGCAACGCTTCGGGACGCGGCGGGCAGCCTGGAACGTAGACGTCGACCGGGACGACGAGGTCGACCCCCTTCACGACGTGGTAGCCGTACTTGAAGTACGGGCCGCCGCCGACCGTGCAGGCACCCATGGCGATGACGTACTTCGGGTCGGGCATCTGCTCGTAGAGCCGACGGACGCGGCTCGCCATTTTGTAGGTGACGGTGCCGGCGACAATCATCAGGTCGGCCTGACGCGGGGTGGCACGGAAGGCTCCGGCCCCGAAGCGGTCGAGGTCGTAACGGCTGGCGCCGACAGCCATCATTTCGATCGCACAACAGGCGAGGCCGAACGTCATCGGCCAGATGCTGGACTCTTTCGCCCAGTTCATCCCCTGTTCGAGAGTCGTGACGATCACGTTTTCTTCAAAGCGGCCTTCAATCCAGCTCATACGTCCTGATCCTTGATTGACTGTTCGACATGATCCTGGGTGAGCACTCTTCCGATTCGATCTGAACAAGGCCCGCGAACATCCATGAGCGGGGGTTGCATCGTGATTATGACGATCTCTAACCCGTTGCGGAGGCGAGCGACGCGACCTCGTGCGTGGGGTGGCGGGGACTCGTGACGGCGATATCGCCCTGACCCGGAGTCGTCACCGTCGCCTCGAACTCGCAGCAGTGGCTTCCGCTGAGGCAGCATTGCGTCAGCGTCACGGTCGTTCCGAGAATCTGGCGAAAGACTTCCTGCTCGAGTTCGCAGATCGAGGGATCGCTCGAAGCCAGCTCGAGGTACGGGCAATTGTTCTCCCTCAGAATCGGGAGCGATTCGCTCGACAGCGTTTCCGGCCCTTCGCCCGTATGCGTGACCAGCTCGACATCGTAGCCGCGGTCTGCCAGCGCACCGCACAGTTCCCGCATCCGCTCGCCGAGGGTGGCTCCGCGAACTTCCGCCCCATAGTTGCGGACAAGCGATTCTCGCACCCCTTCGAGAACCCGCCGCCGCACCGCCACATCGGGAATCCGATTCAGTTCATTCCAGAGGATTCGAGCAAGATCGGTGTAGTTTTCTCCCAGTTCCCGACGTCCAGCGCTTGTCACCTGGTAGGCATGGTGCGGACGCCCGCGGCCCGCTCGAACCGTTTCGCGAGCAACGAGGCCGCGATCCTGAAGCCGTCCGAGCCGCTGCCGCACGGCAGTCGCCGTCACCCCGAGGTGCGCACAGATTTCCTGCACAGTGCCCGACCCCAATCGGTGCATCTGCTCCAGAAAATCACGGTCGCCTGGATCGAGATGGCTGCGCATTGGCTTGTCCGGCGTCGCCTGCCGTTATTCCTTGGTAAGGAATGAGTTAAGGCTGGAAAAGATGGCGTGGAACAGAGGGGGCGTCCGATCCCGCCGACCATGGTATCGTAGGCGGGCACCCGGATTTTCGCAACGAAGACTGTCAAAATTCCCGGAATAGGGAATCGTCGGGCGGAGCGTTTCCAATTGGCCTCAAGCCGCGAACTCGACTGCATGTCCCTCACGGAGGAGATTGAGCCGGCTCGGGGACTCGGATTTCAATGTCGTTCCCGACGACCCGGACCTCATACACGTCCGTTCGAATTTTTGACTTGGGATTGTCCAGCCACAATCCGTCGGTGATGCAGAATCGCCAGGCATGCCAGGGACAGGTGACGGCGTTTCCTTCAACCCAACCGGTCGCCAGGGACGCCCCCATGTGGGGACACAGATCATTGATGGCGTGGTATTCGTCACCGACACGGAACACCGCAACAAGCTTCCCGCCAACCGGATACGTCCGTGCTTCGCCGGGAGGAATATCGCCCACTTTGGCAACCGCAACAAACTCGGCCATGTCAAATCGAACCCGATCGCAAAGGCGCCGAGGGGATCCACCGGCGCCACGGGACGGTGCGGATCGGCTCGGCGAAATCCCGCGTAAGGATAGGCGTTCGAACATTGGGCGGCAAACCGATCGGGGGAAACTGCACACCCGCGATTGTTGACGAAAGACCGGCGGTCGCTATCGTGACGGCAAACCCGCTCCCACTTCTCCATCTCCGTGTTCCCCTCCGATCGCCCCGCACAGAAAGGCGTCTGCTATGCTCCGGCTTCTGCTCGCATCCCTCGTGTTATTGAATCTCGCTCTACTCACCGGCTGCGGGCAGGACGCCAAGAAGGAAGGCTTCGGCAAGTACAAGGAGCAGGAAAAGCCGGAAGCCCATGAACACGAAGAGCACGGCCCGCACGGGGGCCACCTCGTCGAACTCGGCAAGGAGCACGAATACCATGGCGAAGTGACGTTCGACGCCAAGGAAAAGAAAATCACCGTCTATCTCTACGGTCACGAGCTTTCGAAGCCGCTGGCCATCGCAGGGAACGAAGTCACCCTCAACCTGATGGTCGACAAGCAGCCGCAAAGCTTCGAGTTGAAACCCGCTCCTCAGAAGGACGACCCGGAGGGGAAGTCGTCGCGGTTCGAACTGGCGGGGGACCTGATTGTCGCGGAAAAAATCCATGACGAGGAAGACCTCCAGGGCCGGTTGAGCGTGACGATCGACGGCAAACCTTACACGGGCGAGATCGAGCACCACCTCGACCACGATCATGGACACGACCATGATCACGACCACAAGGAGGAGACAAAGACCGAGGCCAAGCCGTCCGAACCGGCCAAAGCACCGCCGTCGCCGACCGAAGAATCGAAGTAAGCATTAACGCCGAGTCGTGGCCGCAGGCGAAGAACCCAGGATGCAACGCCTCGAGCCGGGATACCGGTTCGAGGCGATTTTCTGCGCTCTTTCCAATCATTCAACCGCCATGTCGCATCCCCTTCCCGACCTGCCGCACGGCGAATTGATCCTCGGCGTGGAAACGTCCGGGCGTTCGGGAAGCGTCGCGCTTTGTCGAGGCACTGAAGTCGTCGTCGAGCGGACACTTGCTGAGGCAGGGAGACGGCATGCCCAGTCGCTTGTGGCTGAAGTGGCGGAGGTCTTACGGGAAGCGGACGTCCGTCCGCACGATGTGCGGATCCTCGGCGTGAGTGCTGGTCCGGGGAGCTTTACCGGCTTGCGGGTAGGAGTGGTTTTCGCCAAGACGTGGGCCTATGCCACCCATGCGAGACTTGTCGCGGTCAATACCTTGGAAGCGATTGCGGAGGCGGCTCCGGGGGATGCCCTTCGAATCTGGGTGCTGAGCGACGCCCAACGATCTGACGTCTACGCCGGATGCTACGCTCGTACGGCTCCCGGACGACCGCTCCGCGTAGAGCACGAGATTGCCATCCTTCCGATGATCGAATGGCAGACGATGGTTGCGGAAGGGGACGTCGTCACCGGACCCGGCGTCGACAAGCTGCCGGGTCACTTCGGGATGACTTTCGCGGCATCTGACGTCCGATTGCCGCGCGCTGCGATCATCGCGCGGCTTGCACTGGAAACAGACAGGAAAGGCCATTGGGCCGATCCCGCCACCCTGGAACCATACTACGTTCGAAAGTCGGCAGCGGAAGAACTTCGCGACGGAGCGTGAGCCGCCGTCAAACCCTGAGCCGTCGGCCAGGGCGATGGAGCGGGCGTCGCTTCCGCATCAACGCGAGACGATCTCAAGCGGTCCATTCTGCTCCGATTGGCGAGCCTCGCGCGACCGCCGAGCAACACTGCTTCCCAGACTGCTGCGGACGCGAATCCGCGTCGGTTCGCTGGGGAGGCTCCAAGTGCGAAGATGATCGCGCGACATGGGAACGGCACGACTGTCTCCGGCTGGAATCTCGGCTTCCGCCGCCGACTCTTTCGGAGCGTGGAATTCCACGTTGGCGGCCTGAGTTCCGGAAACTGGTGCGACGGACGCGGGCGTCGCCCGGCGGGTCACAACGGGGTTCGGAGCCGATGACAAGGGGACCGCGCTCTCCCGCCGATCCGTTGAATCGGAACGCGGGTTGTCGCTCGCACCGGGCGGAAGGTCAGGGGGATCCATGGGCGCCACCTGCGGACGCTCGCGCGGGGGCGACGGGTCGCGTCCGTCCGTCGGTTCCGGGCGAGTGCGGGGCTTCACACGAAGGAATCGGCTGTCTCCCTCTCCAGGGGTCGCCGGTCGAGTCCCCGTTTCGGGAGGCGTCTCCGCAGCGCCGTTGGGAAGACGTTCACGACCTTCGTCCGGCGGAACCTCGCGGCGCGGTTCCGGACGTTCGTCCGGTCGGGAACTTTCGCCCGGGCTCTCGCGACCAGGCGACATGGGCTCGTTGTCACGCCTCCGCTCGAACCGCTCTCGGGGAATGAATCGGTCGTCCGATGGCTCGGGGCGGTGAACGGGAGGGCGTGCCTCGTCGTAAGCATGACCCTCGTCCTGCGGAACCGGCTCGGGCCGATGGCCGCCGGGAGGGCCGGACGGACCTGATTCATGGCCGGGCGGGGAAATGGGGCGATGAATGCATCGGACCGAAGCGGTCCCGATTCGGAAGTATCGGCGGTCGCATGGCCGCTTGATCCAGAGTGACGTTTCGCGATTGCTTCCCGAGGTCCGGATCGCAATTTTCGTCACAGGAGGATGCTGCACCATGTGTCCTTCGGGGGCCGGACGATGGGGCCCACGGAAGTCGTCCGGCGAACGCTCACCCGGAGCAGGACCGTGCGGTTGCGGTCCGAGCCGGTAGTACTCAAAGTCACAATCGGAGGCGAATCGGATCGCCCGCCCATCGTAGAACGTGCCGCACCATTCCAGCAGGACGCGACCGTGCGGAGGCCCGTGGGGGTTGGGAATCAAGGCCACAGAGCCCTGACGCACCGTCAACAGCCGGATGTGATCGGGGCCGCAGCCACAATTATCAATCGGCCTCCGGACCTCGCGATGCGGAGGAGCGAAGCACGGCGCATTCGCTCGCCGCGTAACGAGAGGTTCAAACCGCGGGGCGGAACGCAGGATGCGTGGCTCGCACCATCCGCCGACGGGACCGAAGTCGCTCGACCGTCGCTCAATGCGGAACCCCGGTTCGTACCAGGCATCAACGCCTGGACTGTACCAGGAGTCGTACCAGGTTGGCCCTGTCCCACTCCAACTGTCGTACGAGCACGCGTCCCACCATTGAGCGCTCGCCGTTGAGGAACTGACGAGGGCGAGGAAGAACCCGAGGGACATCGACATCCATGAGCTTCGCATGCTGCGGGTCTCGAGTGGGCGGCTGAGATTTCAAGCCGCCCCAATAGACCCAGTCGCCGTAAACTATGCAAGTCATTTGTTCGTCAATGTTTCTCCACACCACCCTCGGATCGGCATTGGTCCCGTGCGACCTGGCACGGAACCATGGGATGTCATTCGTCGCCAGTGACGGGGAGTTCCTCGGGAAGTTCCCCTTCGCCGATCCAGTCGGCGTCGAAAGTCGAACGCCGGACCCGTGTCTTCGTCGTCGGCACGTCGTCGCTCAGGCGCGACCGACCGGTGTCGCCGCGAGGGATGCGACTTTCAAGGCGGTGCGGGAAGCGCTCTTCGGTGCTTGCCGACGTGGAGGAGCGAAGTCCCTGCGTCACCTTCTTCGGAAGGCCTTCCGATCGGGATGGGTACGCGCCGTCCTGGTCGACCAGCTCGGCA
>JADZEF010000307.1 GCA_020850695.1 Planctomycetaceae bacterium
CACTTCATCGACCTGCTTGGAGTCATCGACAAGAAAACGATGGGCAACCTCGAGCCCGACGAGCACAAGTTCCTCGATTCGACGCTGCACGATCTGCGGATGGCCTTCGTGCAGATGTTGAACCGCGGGACGCCGTCCGGAGAGTGACGATAGAAGACGCGCCATTCAAATCACGGTTCAAAGCCGCTCTCCTGCGCGATTGAGCGTTGTCCGGCACGCCCGATCAATGGTGGAATCGGCTTGAACCTCGTGCGGACCAACAGGGCTCCATTCTTTGAGAGGAACGTCATCCCCGTGCTGCCGATTGTGGATATCGAGTCAACCGGGAAGCCCGGGTGCGGGTCCGAGTTCGCGACCGACCTCAACCGGCGGCGGCTGCTCGACGCGGCGCTGTTGACGGTCGTGGCCGGCATCCTGACGGCCGCCATTCTCAACTCCGAACCGCTGCAGAGCGCGAACGACAAATCGCGCTGGAGCACCATCTGGTCCCTCGTCGAGCGCCGCACCTGGCAGATCGACGAGATCGATGCGCGCCCCGACTGGACGACGATCGACAAGGTCCGACACGAAGGACACTTCTATTCCTCAAAACCGCCGCTGCTGACCGCCTTGTATGCGGGGGCGTATTGGGTCATCAAAGCCGTCACGGGGTGGACGCTGCCCGGCGATGTCACGGCCGTATCGCGGGCGATCCTGTTCTTCACGCACCTGGTCCCGTGGCTCATCGCGCTATGGCTGCTGGCCCGCCTGGCCGATCGCTTCATCCGGGCGGAGTCCGCGCGGATCCTGTTCCTCGTGACTGCGGCCTTCGGCACGTTGATCACGGCCTTCATTCCGACGCTCAACAATCATTCGGTGGCCGCGGTCAGCCTGATCCTTTCGCTGTACTTCGCAGTTCGCGTGCTGGACGCTGCGGCGTGCAACGAGCCCCGCCCAGCCGGGTTCCACACCCCCATCGATCCCGTAACGGCCCCAACCGCCGCATCGACCTGGGCGGCCGCCGCCCTGAGCGGCTTCTTTGCCGGCTTCACCTACACGTGCGAGCTCCCCTCAGCGCTGTTCGGCGCGCTGATGTTTCTCGTGATGCTCCGGACCAACTGGCGTGTCGCCCTCTTCGCCTTCGCCCCCGCCGCACTCATCCCGATGGGGGCGTCCGTCGCGCTCAACATCGCGGTGACGGGGGGCATCAAGCCGTTCTATGCCTACTACGGAACCGAGAAATACGTCTACGAGATCGACGGTGTCCCCAGCTACTGGAGCAATCCGACCGGCACCGACCGCGTCGTCGACTCGCCGCTCGTGTATCTCATGCATTGCACCATCGGACATCACGGAATCGTCTCGCTCAGTCCAATCTGGCTGATCTCGATCGCCGGCTGGTGCCTCATGCGACGTACGAAGGACCACACGTTGCGGACATTGCTGGCGATGGGGCCGATTCTGACGCTCGTAGTTCTCGGCTTCTATCTCACCCGCACCGAGAACTACAACTACGGCGGACACAGCGCCGGCCTGCGATGGATGCTGTGGATCACGCCGTTCTGGCTGCTGGCATTGATTCCCGCCGCCGAGTTGTGGAGCAATTGCCGCTACTTCCGTGCGGTCTCGCTCGCGTTGCTGGCCGTGTCGGTCTACTCGGCCCATGCGAACCTCAACAACCCCTGGCGGCAGCCCTGGCTGTTTCAGCGAATGCAGGACTGGGGATGGCTGACTCAGTACAAACGGCTTCCGGGGAAGCCGCTCCCTCACGCTTTGCACACGTGGTTTGGTTCGATTCCGGCTTTGAAGGAAGGGGAACCCGCATGGATCGAGCTGGCGGGCCATGATCCGTTCGGCCGAGTCGTCACCTGGCGGCTGACGTGCGAGGCCCATCGCGAACCCGGACGCCCGCAGGTTCGATTCGTGCGCGGTATCGAAGGCGAGGCTCCGCGGGAGGACGTGTTCATCATCGATCGCAAAGCGTTTGAGTCCGGTGAGCCCCCGGAACGATTCCTGGTGGAACCGGCCGACAAAGGACAGCGTGATGCGCTCATTCCTCTGCTGACGGGGCTGCCAACCGTCCGCGCCTACAACGCAGGAACCGTTCGCTACGTCCGGACGCCGGCCCGCCAGCGCGCCTTCACGGGCCAGCCGGCGGCGTCGCGCGTCGTCGAGACGTCGGCCGACGGGCGGCGAATCTCGTGGCAGACCAACCTGATGCTCTGCCCCGAGATCCCCTTTGGAATCGCCCGCGTCGATTCGGTGGCGACGGATTACGCCGCGGGAGACGTCTTGGCCCAGCAGCGGATGGTGGTTCGCGACTACCATCCGAAGGAAAACCCCTCGCCCGATGTGAACATTCGTATCGACCCCTGAAAAGCGGCGGAAATCCCCCGCGAACCTGCGTAACTCTTTGGTGTCACGTGCGCTCTGTCACTCGAACGAGCGACAACGACCCCCATTCGCACTCGCCTGTCGCCGTCGTGTCGACTACGATGATTCCGGAGACCGTCCCCCTGGCGGTTTCCCACCCTCCGACCCCGCCATCGGCCGGGGCTCGCCATCCTGCCGAAGATTCGCCATGCACCCGATCCAGAACGTCAACATCCAGAAGCTGGTTCCCCTCGTCTCCCCCCAGGAACTCAAGGACCAGATGCCGAGTTCCGAGTTGGCGGCGGATACCGTCTACAGCTATCGCGAGCAGGTGAAGCGAATCCTGATGGGGGAAGACTCGCGAATGCTGTGCGTGGTCGGACCCTGTTCGATCCACGATTACGACGCCGCCATGGATTACGCGAAACGGCTCAAGGCGCTCGCGGACGAGGTGTCCGATCAGTTGCTGCTGGTGATGCGGGTCTATTTTGAGAAGCCCCGCACGACGGTGGGGTGGAAGGGTCTGATCAACGACCCTCACCTCAATGACACCTTCGCCATGGGGGACGGGCTGCGGCTCGGACGGCGGATCCTGCTGCAAATCGCCGAGCTGGGCCTTCCGGCGGCAACCGAGATGCTCGAACCGATCACGCCGCAATACATCGCCGACCTGATTACGCTGGCGTCGATCGGGGCGCGGACGACCGAATCGCCGACGCACCGTCAGATGGCGAGCGGGCTCTCGATGCCCGTCGGCTACAAGAACGGGACCGACGGCAGCCTCGACGTCGCGCTCAACGCGATGCAGTCGGCCGGGAGCTCGCATGCTTTCCTGGGGATCGACCAGGACGGCAAGACGTGCGTGGTGCACACCAAAGGGAATCCGTGGGGCCATCTCATTCTTCGCGGCGGCCGCTCGGGTCCGAACTACTCGGCCGTGAACATCCGCGACGCGGCCGAGCGGCTGAAGAAGGCGAAGCTCACCGCGCGGATTCTCGTCGACTGCAGCCACGCCAATTCGAACAAGGACTACCGCAAGCAGGCGATCGCCTGGGACGACGTCGTCGACCAGCGGGTCGCGGGGAACGATTCGATCGTCGGGCTGATGCTCGAGAGCAACATCAATCCAGGAAACCAGAAGCTGGTGAACCCCGCGGAACTCGCCTACGGCGTCTCGATCACCGATGAATGCCTCGGCTGGGAGGAAACCGAGCGGCTGATCCGCAGCGCGGCGAAGAAGCTGGGCCAGGTCGCCATGGCGACGACGGTCTGAGTATCGCTGAGGCCGGCAAAGGTGAACTGTGAAACAACGAAGAGAATCGCCGGCCCTGGATGAGGGCGGCGATTCTCTTTTCGTTGAGGCCGCTGTCACTTGCCCGACGTGACGTTCCCGTCGACTGTGTCAGCGGCGATCGGGGCTGCGGGAGACGATCGACTGTGCAGTCGACTGGTCGAGCGACAGGCGGATCTGCACGAAGGGGCCGTTTTCGGCGGCCTTCAACTGGCCCAGCTTTGCCTCCGTGCCATCGCTGGTGATCCGGGCGTCCTTCGCGACTTTGATCGTCCGCTCCTCGGGGGGCTCGGTCCGATTGCGGAACAGCGTGATCGTGATCGTCTGATTGGCTTCGTCGGCCGACTTGAGCTGGCCGAAGACCGTTGGGCCTTCGATCCGCAACTGCATCACGCGCGACTGATCGACCGACAATCGTGCGGTGGCGTTGGAGCCGACGGCCACATCGGTCGGCTTTCCGGCCTTTACCGAGAGCCGCTTCCCCTTTCCGTCGTCCACGAGAAGCGTCGCCTCTTCGGCGACCACGAGCACGCGATCCTGTTCCATGCCTTCGCGGGTCCGCCCCGTGAGAGTCAGCGTTCGGGACGTGGGGTCGTAGGCTTTCACCGCACCGGAGACCAGCGGGCCTTCCGCCAGCAGACTGCGAAGCGTCTTGCGATCGAGCGAAACCGTGGCCGAGACCATCGCTCCGGGGGCAAAGTCGGTCAACTTCGCCTCTTTGATCGAGAATCGCTTGCTGCGGCCATCATCGATCGCGAGCTCGGCGTCGTCCGAAATGGTGAACGTCATCGCCTCGGCGGGCTCATCGCGGCGTGAGGCCTGCGTTTCGATGGTCAGCGTCCTGGCCGTCACGTCGACCTGCTTCAGCACGCCGCGCACCTGTGGCTCTTCGGCGATAATGGCTTCCGCCGTCTTCTCATCGGCGGACAGCGACAGGACGACGGTGGCGCCCGGGGTCACGTCCGCAGCCTTTGCTTCCTGGAACAACCCACTGCGCCCCACGAATGGATTCCCGACGACGATTTCAACATTCGGCGAGACAGCAAACGTGCGGTCCGTTGCTGCTTCGCGGCCGATGCCGGCAGCCAGCGTGATGTTGCCCGCCTCGAAAGACTTGACGACGCCCCGCACCTGAGCCCGCGGCGTTTCCCGCCCCTGAGCAAGGAGCAGCGACGAAGACATCAGGGTCAGCGCCATCGCCAGCGCGCAGCGGCCGGCGCGGTTTTGCCGCAGGAGAGTCGCCTTCATGCGAAACCTCACTCGAGTTGATTCCGAGTTCCTCTTGGAGGCGGGAGAGCGTCCGCAACCTGTTCTCTTCGCCTGAACAAACCCCTGCGGCGACCGGAAGGACCGCAGAAGGTTCATGAATTCCCGCGACGTGTCACGGAGTTTTCTCAGGCGGGGCGGCTTCGGGCAACCGGGGCTCGGTGGGGGGCTCCCGCGGAGGGAGCGGCCCGGCGGGGAGGGCCTGAGGGGCCAGGAGACGTCGCGGACCGAATTCGAGGCGGATCTCTCCCTGGATCTGTGCGCCGGGGCCCGCTCCGAACACGCGAATGTTGCCCTCCGCGCCGCTGCCGTACTTCTGGTACGCCTTAGCCGCCTCGGGATGATTCTTCTTCAGCTCGTCGAAGTCTTTGGCGCTCGCTTCGGTCGTCTTCGGCTTGCCGTCGACGGTGCGGGTCTCCTTGACGACGATGTCCTTACCGTCTTTGTCCGAAATCTCGACTTTCTGTCCGTCCTCTTCCACCTCGATCGTGCGCTGTCCGTTGACGGACTTGACCCGCAGTTGCAGATTTCGCGCCTGGATCGGGCCACCCGGAACGGCCGGCCCGCCGGGTAGTCCCGGCGCCAGAACACGAATCGCGGCTCTTGCGGGGACCGGCGCCACAGCCGGAACGGGTGGGCCGAGCGGCGGCATCTTCACCACCTGCGCGAGATAGATCTCGAAACCTTCCGGGCTCACGCGCCTCAGTTCGGCGAGATTCGCCGCCGTCACGGTGGTTGTCTTCGCCTCCCCCTTGATGGTTTCGGTCGTCGTCACCTCGATCTTTCGACCCGGGCCGACCGTTTCCTTCACATGGATCGTCTTGCCATCTTTCTTGACCGTGGCTTCCCGTGTCAGCGGCCCCGCCAACCGGGCGACGGGAGGAACCGCGACGGCGACGGGGACGCCAAACCCACCTCCAAAAGCGTTACGGCGGCTGGCGATGGGATCGGGCTTGCGAATCGCGTCGGCCGCCCGCTGTGCCACGGATAGGTTGTCGTTCTCGGAAAGCTTTCGCAACGCGTCCTCCGCCGCTCCCCGCGCGTCGGATCGGTCTGAGAGCATCGTCCGCTTCAGCACGTCGATGCACCGCGCGGCGGTTTCCAGGTCGCTCGTTGCCGCCGCCCGGGCCACCGCGTCGACGGCTTGCGGTCCGGCTTCGATCAAGCGACGTGTCGCCTCGCGGCGCGTGCCGAAATCCGCTCGCCCCAGGTCGGTCAGCCAGCGCTCGATCTGCGAGCGTTCGAGCGGGATCTCGGCTTCGGCCGCCGCCGGTTCGACGGGGGTATCGGCGCGACCTGTGGACCCGCAAAGCGCGAGGAGAGCCAACGCCACACACCCGGACCATCGGAACTGCAATCCGTTACGAGTGTCGGTAATCCGCCGCATGATCTCATCCCCCGGATGCGGGCCTGAAAGACCGCCGAACAGTCGCTTCGGAGTATTCTGTTCAGGCCCGCTCGTTGACGCAAGGCGGGAATGACGATGTCGAGAGGAGTTGGGCGATCAGTCGACGGCTCGGAGGGCCGACAGGGAAACCCTCCGAATTGTCGGGCGAAGGGCGAAAAATCAGATTCGTTCCATGATGGCCTCAGCGAAGGCATCGGCCGCGGGCGGATGGAATCTCAGAAAGAGCTCCGGCTCGATCAACTCAAGCTCCATGACGACGAGTCGGCCGTCGTCGTCCCGCACCAGGTCGACTCGGGCGTAAGCAGGAAGAGGCTCGCAGGCCCTCACCGCGCGTTCGGCGAACTCGATCTCCTCGCGCGACGCATTGTGTGGGCGGACGGTGCCGCCGTGATCGTCCTGCACGCGGAAGTCGCCTGCCTTCGCCCGCTTCCGCACCGCATGCGTGCAGCGACCATCGAAGACCATCAGCGAGATTTCCCCTTCCTCCATGACATTCTTGAGGAAGGGCTGAAGCATCCACGACTCGTCGAGGAGAAGCCGGCGAAACACGTCTTCATGGGCGGCGGCGGATTGCGGTGTGATGCGATAGGTATGCCGCGCCGCCCCAGAGACTGCCGGCTTGAGAACTGCTTCGCTCCATCCACACTCGGCGAGGACATCCGTGAGTGCGGCTGACTCGCCCGGCTCGATAAATCGCGTCGGCGGAATGGCGACTCCGGCTTTTTGAAGATCCGCAAGGTAATGCTTATCTGCGTTCCAGCGGAGCTGCCGTATCGGATTGATCAGCGCGGCCAGCGGCTCGATCCGATTGAGCCAGGCGGAAAACTCGGGATAACGATCGAAGTAATCCCAGGTCGATCGAACGACGACCGCTCGTGGTAGCGACCAGTCAAAGTCCGGCCGCGACCACGAAACCCGCTCCGTCGCGATGCCGCGCTTCGCCAGCGCCTCGGCGAGCAGTGCGTCTTCCTGAAGAATGTTGCCGACGTACCAGTCGACATGCGCCGGCCGCTCGTATCGGTCTTCAGTGAGGAGGACGAGGGGAGGAGCAGTCATGCATTCGACGGATCAGGGATTGTTTGCGAATCGCGGAATTTCGTATCATAAAACGAGGCTTTCCTATCGCTGATGCGCGATTCACAGCGACCAGTCCCGTTTTTTTCCCCACTCGGTTTCATTGATGATGCAAACGGCGCTCGATTTGACGGACCGCGAAATCGAAGACCTCAAACGATGGTCCGCGTGCCAGGACGCAGAAGTCGCTGTCCGCAAGACGTTTGACGAGTTCCTTCGATACCTCCGGCGCAGGCAACTCCTCGAATTGCCGGGAAAAGTCGAGATGGACGATTCCTGGCGAGAGCTGGATGACGCCGAGACGAAAGCCTGACCCATGGTGGCCCCGAACATCGTCGTCGTTGACACCTGTGTCTGGGGCCACCTTCTTCAACCGTCCCAACTCGCCGACGAACACGATTATCAGCGACCTGATCGATCAGGATTGTGCCGCCATCACCGGCGTCATCCTGACGGAGATCCTGATGGGTTTCAAACGCGATCCGCAGGCCGAATGGGTGGGATCATCGCTGCGCGGGTTGTTATGGATCGAACCGACGTGGAGTGAATCGTCCGGCGCGGCCGCAATTGGCAGGAAGCTCAGGTCGCGAGGTCATGCGCTTGCCCTGGCTGACCTGACATCTGCAGCCGTTGTCCTCGAAAGAAACCTGATGCTGGCGACCTCCGATCCTCACTTTGATCTCATCGAGGGAATCCGCCGGTTCGAAGTCACTGGTTGATGACTCGAACCTCAATGCACGCGCTGGCCCGGCTTCGCGCCGCTGTCCGGCGAGAGGAGATAAATCTCCTTACCACCAGCGCCGGCAGCGCACACCATGCCTTCGCTCAGTCCGAACCGCATCTTGCGCGGGGCGAGGTTCGCCACAATGACGACGAGCCGACCTACGAGCGACTCGGGGGCGTAGGCGCTCTTGATGCCGGCGAAGACGTTGCGGCGGGTGTCTCCGCCCAGCGTCACCGTCAGCCGCAGCAGCTTGTCGGCCCCTTCGACATGTTCGGCCGCGAGGATGCGGGCGACGCGCAGGTCGATCTTCGTGAAGTCGTCGATCGAACAATGCTCGGCGACGAGCGGTTCCTTCTCCAGCGACTCGGCGCTGTCGCCGCCGGTCGAGGGCGCGCCCGCATTCTCCAGCTGAATCTCGGCCGCTGTGCCGACGGCCGGCGTGGTGGCCGCCGACTCGGCCTGGGCAGCCGCCTGATCCTGCTGCGGCTTCGACTGCGTCCCGGGGGTCGCTGTCTTGGCCAGATTCGGTTCGCCTTTGCTTTCGTCAACCATGGCGTCAACCTGCTTCTTATCGACTCGAACGAGCATGTGCTGGAACGGGGCGACGGTCGTGCCGACCAGCGGACGGAGAGCGTCGTCCCACGATTGGATCGGGGAATTCAACAGTTGGCCGGTCTGCTCCGCAAGTCGCGGAAGGACCGGCGTCAGGTAAACCACAATCTGGCGGAACAGGTTCAGTCCGATCGTGCAGACGTCGACCAGTTCCTGTTGGCGGGCCGGATCTTTCTTGATCGTCCAGGGCTGCTTCTCTTCGATGAAGCGATTCGCCTGATCGGCCAGCGCCATGATGTCGCGAACGGCCCCGCTGTAATCGCCGCGATCGAAGGCGTCGGCGATGGTGGCTCCTTTCGTGGCCGCTTCGAGAAACAAACCGCCATCCGCCGGATAAGGATTCGACAGAGGTTTCCCTTCGACGAAGCGTGCGGTGCGGCTGGCGATGTTGACCACCTTGCCCACCAGGTCGCCATTCACCTTCGAGACGAACTCGTCGAGGCTGAGGTCAAGATCGTCGAGCCGCGAGCCGAGCTTCGACGCGTAGTAGTACCGCAGGTACGACGGATCGAGGTGCTTGCGGTAGGTGGACGCCATGACGAACGTCCCCTTCGACTTCGACATCTTCTCGCCGCCCACGGTGAGGAAGCCGTGGATGTGCACCTTCTCCGGCAGCTTGAACGACGCGGCCTTCAGCATGGCCGGCCAGAAGAGCGTGTGGAAGTAGGTGATGTCCTTGCCGATGAAGTGGTGAATCTCGGCCCCCTGCGATTCGGCGTCCGGCCCCTGCGGCCACCAGTCGGCGAACTGCTGCGGGTTGCCGTTTTGAGTCTGGTGCTCGCACCACTCGGCCAGCGAGGCCATGTAGCCGATGGGGGCGTCGAACCAGACGTACCAGTAGTCGCCCGCACTGTCGGGGATCTCAAAGCCAAAGTACGGAGCGGGAC
>JADZEF010000308.1 GCA_020850695.1 Planctomycetaceae bacterium
CTGGACGCCGCCGGAGGCGCTCCGGGAGTTGAAAGCGCTCGAAGCACAGGCTCGCAAGGAAGCGAAAATTGAAGGCCGCCAACGGCCTGCACGCCGCGTCGCCTGACCACTCTTTGGGAATCGGCCCAGCAGCGAATTACTAGCCTAGCGTATTGGGGCGCACTGCTCCATCGTTGTTCCAAGAAACAACGCGTGATTGCTGAACTATTCGACGCGTTGCTTGTGCGAGCTTCGGAGCCGGCGTGTTGGCAGGAACTACATGACCTGTTGATCGAGTGTGTTGTGCATGGCGAGTATGCGCAGTCATCTGCGTTATTGGAAAAAATCATTTCTGGTCGGGACAACCCGGCACATACGGAGTACCGATTTTCGATACTCTACAATGTTGCAAATGCTCGCACTGAGTTTGCTGAGATTTGCTTCCAGAAGCTTGGGGCACTGGCGTCAAATTACCAGAATCGACGGATCGTTGGTGAATACTGGCATTTCGTGCTACGTCACCGCAATAGTAAGGCGACGGTTCCAGTTGATGACAGTGGCTTTCGCGATGTTCTGCGAGAGGCGATAATCGGAGAATGTAAGAGAATACTTGAGGAGCGTGGCCCGAATTATCGTCTTGGGGCAGATCTGTTCTCCGGATTGGTGCAAAGGGTTTCGTGGCCTGCCATCGAGAAGGAACTATGCAAGGCGTTGATCGAAGTTGTTGAGTCTGCCACTGTACCTTTTGTGAACAAAGCTGATGCTTTAGCGTGTCTTGCTTACCTGTGTCAAAGCGGATCACGCGCACGCAAGTCTCTAATTGCGCGAGCCGCAATGCGGTGGACTCGTGAGGACATTCAAGGCGTTGATCTGGGACTAGGTGGAGGGCCATTGGCAGTTGTGCGGTTCGTCGGCATGCAGAGAGCCGACATTACTTCTCATTTTTTGTTGCTGCTAGACGCATTAGTTGAGAACGCGGCGGATACGGTTAGCGAGGATGCGGCTTACTGGGTGAGAGTGAATGGGCTGCGTCAGGCGAATGAGTATTGTGCATTTGTAATTCGGATAGCGCTGAACTTGTCTATATACTACGCAGATAAAGAAGAGGGTCTGTCGGGTGCTCTGATCGGTGTTGCAGAAGGTGTAGCTCAGGCTGCCTCACATGGCTATCCAGCACGAATCGTTCATGGATTTCAGAGCGTGTTGTTTTCCGGCAAGAACAAGGCTGCTGTTGAGGTGTGGAGAAATTCGGCAGCAGGAAGGTCGACGTTAGATGTATGGGCCGCACGGCTTTGTGAGATCGCCCGCGTTGCCGATGCCGATGCGAGAGAAGCCGTCGCAGTGATCCTCAGGAAGTGGAGTGAGGCGCAGGTTGAGTTTCGCGCGGATATGGTTGAAACCATTGCTGCGTTGAAGCTGGATACACGAATGCGTGTTCGGCAAGTCTTTGAGAGCTAGGATGAGTGATAGCACTTCGGGCGGGGTGGCGGGGTGGCATGCTTGCAGCTCTGGGCAAGCATGGGATTGGTGCAAGATTGACGTCGCTCGGCTTGTCCGTCGCCCGCATGCTTGCCCAGAGGTGCAAGCTTGGCACCCCCGGCTCCCAACGTCTCTCACCGGGCCGGTGCCTTCGCAACCGTGCGGGGAATCTGGAAGGGCTGTTGCTCTCGATTCCTGGCTCGTTTCGCGAGGTGCGCGGATGCAACGGACTGCAGATACCGAGACGTGCGCAACAGGATGGCTTGATGCTCCTAGCGAGTTCGCCAATTCCTCGAGCGGTTGCGCCGTTTCGAGCAAGCGTACCCCCGCCTCGTGCGCACGCTGGCACGCTTGTACGGCTGCTCTGCGGGAGACGGCGAAACCTGGCCAGTGGCGTAGGCTGGGTTGACCAACGGGAAACGCAGCTTCGTGTGATTCTCGGAGGTGGGCCCGGTCGTCGTCGAATGCTGGGTTTCACTTCGTTCAACCGCAGCCTACGCCTGCCCCCTCGACTTTCCGGATGCCAGGGTTGCGGTTGCGACCGGGTTCCCGCTCACTTCTTCCAATGGCGGTCGAAGAATTCGCAGGCGACTTAGTCGTCGTCGTGCTGCCCGCATGACTTGGCCAAGCCGGCCGATGACTCGGAGCGCGCCAACCGTGCGGGCGACGAAAAAAGGGCGCCGGCCGTCCAAAGCGGCTGCCGGCGCCCCTCATGGGATGATCATTTTTGGGAAGGACGACGCTTCCGGAGACCCCGCCGTCAGAACTGGAAGTAGATGAACGGCACCGCCGTCCGGCTTCCGAGTTCCACCATCGCGACCAGCAGGGCCGCATAGGCGGCGTACCGCATCAGCAGCGGGCGGCCTTCCAGCTCGAGCCCGAAGGCCTTGCGACGCTGGATCCACTCGGCCGCGAGCAGGACAAAGCAGAGGACGAGACTTTCCACGTAGCGGCCGCAGTCGAGGCCGAGCGAGGGATGCGTGAAACCCCGCCCGAGGAACGTCCAGGCCTGCGTCATGGTCTCGGCCCGGAAGAAAACCCAGCTGACGAGCACGAAGCACTGGGTGAGGAACATGCCGCCGGCTTCCGCCAAGGTAGGCAACGCCCGGTCCTTTGCCACGATCTCCTTGTCGGACTGATGGCGATTGAGAAGGATCAGCGGGATGAAGGCCGCACCGTTCAGGAAACCCCACATCACGAAGGTCCAGTTGGCCCCGTGCCACAGCCCGCACAGCGTGAAAGTGATCAGGATGTTGAGCATCGTCCGCAGCTTGCCGGCGCGGTTTCCACCCAGCGGGATGTAGACGTAATCGCGGAACCAGAGTGACAGGGCGATGTGCCACCGCCGCCAGAACTCGGCGATGTTGCGCGAGAAGTAGGGGAGCGCGAAATTCGGCTTGAGTTCGAAGCCCATGAGCCGCGACGTGCCGATGGCGACGTCGGTGTAGCCCGAGAAGTCGCAGTAGATCTGCATCGAGAACAGGAAGGCCCCGATGAGCAGGCTCACGCCGTCGAGTTCGCCGCAATTCGCGAAGACGTAGTTCACGTGCTCGGCGACGGTGTCGGCGACGACCATTTTCTTGAACAGCCCCCACAGCGCCTGGCGGCAGCCGGATTGAATCTGCTGCCAGGACGTGGTGCGGGGGACGAGGAACTGCGGGAGGAGGTCGATGGCCCGCTGGATGGGGCCGGCGACGAGGTGCGGGAAGTAGCTGACGAAGGCCAGGAAGACGATCGGATCGCGGACGGCTTCGATCTTTCGCGAGTAGACGTCGATGCCGTAGTTCAGCGACTGGAACGTGTAGAAGCTGATGCCCACCGGCAGCACGACCTGCAGGACGAACAGGTCGGCGTGCATGCCGACCGATTCGAGCGCCTGCACCAGCGAAGCCGCGAAGAAGTTGTAGTACTTGAAAAACCCGAGGATGCCCAGGTTGGCGAGGATGCTGATGATGACCAGTGTCCGGCGCACGCTCTGGGACTCGGTGCGCTGCATGCCGAGGGCGGCGAGGTAGTCGATCATCGAGCTGACGAACAGCAGCCCGAGGAACCGCCAGTCCCACCACCCGTAGAAGGTGTAGCTGGCGATGAGCAGCAGAATGTTCTGCCCGCGCAGCGAGCGACGCAGCGGTCCCCAGTAGAGGACCAGCACGATCGCAAAAAAGATCAGGAATTCAAACGAATTGAAAACCATGGCGGCCTCGATGGTTTGTCGGCAATGAATCAGTCGTTCGGCGCGGCCTCGGCGTGGGCCGATCCGTGTGCGGGGACGCGCGGGCGTTCGTCACCGCGTCTCCCGGGAGTCCGACAGGCACTACCGCAACTGCGATGAATTGGCGTCGACGCGGTCGGTGAGGCGGGTGTGCGGGGCCGGAGAAGCGGGGCTCGAAGCCTTCGGCAGCAGGTCGACGATTCCGCGGTAGACGTTTTCGGCCAGCTGTGCCTTGCCCGGTTCGCTCAGGTGGACGAGGTCGAGATAATTCGGCTCGCAGTGGCCGTTGAGCCCTTCGTGGACGTCGATCAGTCGGGAGCCTGGTTCCTTGCCGATGATGAGCGGCAGCATGGCGGTGTTCAGCCGGTTGGCCTGGACCATGCCTCGCACCTTGGGAAAGCCGTCCTCATAGAACTGGATGACTTCCTCGGGGCTGTTCTCGTCGACGGCCATGTTGAAGTTGCAGACGACCAGCGAGATGCCGTTGTCACGGGCGATTTTCAGGTATTCGCGATAGACATTGGCCAGTCGGCACTCGGCGAGGCGGGGGGCGAGTTCGTCCAGATTCTCGAGAGGTTCGGTCTGCACGCGGGCCTTCGCGAGCCACTTCTTCATCCGCCAGTCGATCTTGCCCAGCAGTTTGGACGGCCGAGGTTTCAGCGAAGGGACGCTGGCCTGGAGTTTGAACTCCTTGCGGAACTCGCCGAACTCGTTGTAACCGAAGTACGTGATGATCATGTCGGGCTTCAACGGCAGGACGACGTCCCTCAGCCGGTGCAGGTTCTCGATCATCGTGTAGCCGGCGGCCCCCGCGTTCAGAACTTCGACCTGACGGCCGTTGTCCAGGCGTTCGTGGATGAGCCGTTCGAGCTTGGACGGCCAAGGGGTGTCGGTCGCCTCGACCGGAGGGCATTGCGTGTGGGACGAGCCCATCACCACGATGCGATACTTGTCCCCCTTGTCGAAGGGGACCTCGCGATCGCAGAGTTGGTGGCTATTGACGCTGACCGTGCCGCGGACGAAGGGACGCGATGTGTTCGGCCTGAAGACGTACGGATACGGCTTGTCCGGGGTCCACTCCTGGATCCGATCCTTATCGCGATACCACTCGGCGGCATAGGCGAACCACCACTGTGAAAACGCGTATGGATCTCCTTTGGCCTGCGAGAACGACACCGGTTGGAGCGTGGCCGCCGCGGACTGGCTCGACGCGCTGGACTGGGCGGCGGCGCGACGGGCATGCAGCCAATAGCCGGACTCGATGATGCCCAGCATCAGAATCGCCGCAGCGCAGCGCTGCCATACCATCCAGCCAACATGCTGGATGGGCGCGGTTTCCATTCTCAGCCATCCGGCAGCAATGCCGACGCAGGCGGCGAGCCCGCCAAAGAATGCCAGCGGCTGGTTGGCGGAATAGCCCCACGCGACGCATGCCGTCGCGCACGAAAAAATGGCCGCGAAGGCCGCGCGCAGGCAGATCCGCTTCCGCCGTTCCGAATCTGTATCGGTCTGGACCCGCGTCGCGAATGCGGTCTCTGTTGGCCCCTGCAGCATCCCTGCCTCCCACAACGGAATTGCTCGACTTGATCACTCGAATCGCGTTCGATGGCGTCCGCGGAGGAATTCCACTCGATCGAACGATGAGATTGCGGCCATTTGAAGCCGCGTCTTCGATGAAACAGCCAACTGTGTCAAGAGCGAAGGATCATGACTCGCGGGGCTCCAGGGGAAAACCCGCGGTTGGACTTGCGCACCGCGAGAACCCGCCGCTTCCGGACGGCGAAGATGGGACAAACCGTGCGTCGCTTCCTCGCGAAACTTGAGTCAATCCTCCGGGCCCGTCGAAATTTCGGGATTTCCTGCCGAATCTGCCGAGGGGCTCGAGTTAATTGTCGGCTCCGGACTTTCTCTGTCCGTAATCGAACTTCGATAACGCGGGGGTGGCGTTTCGATCGGCGCGCGGCCGTTGCGTCGTCGGGTGGCGTTGGCCGCCGTTTTCTGTCGCCGGTGCTCTTCCGACCGTGCGATTGCAGCCCCGCACCACGAGCGACGCATTCTGGTCGTTCAGGGGGTGAAGCGGGGGAAGGTGAGGGTGGTGTCGGGGGCGGGCGTTGGCTGGGGTTCGCCGTGGGGGAGGGCTTGGTGGAGTTCGAGGATGCGGACGGGGCAGGCGGGCCAGTCGTGCTCGAGGACGACCAGGAAGTCGCAGGCGTCGGGCTCTCGGCCCTTGAAGTCGGAGGAGCGGAGCTCGAAGCCGACGCGGAGGTTGAACCAGCGGTTGCGGAGCCAGATGACGTCGCGGGGCGGGTTGGCCTCGACTTGGCGGTTGGGGCCGTGCGGGTCGGGGAACTGCTGTTGGGCGAGCCAAGTGCGGTAGCGGGCTTCGACGTGGGCGAGGGGTCCGAAGCGACGGTAGAGGGTGGTGGTGCTGACGCCGGTGGCGGCGTCGAATTCCTGGATGGTGGGGAAGCGTCCGAGGCGTTCGACGGACTGGTGGAACTGGCGCAGGATGTCGTCGTCGGAGAAGTACTTGCGGGTGGGGGCGCGCGGGGAGAGTCCGAGTTCTTCACGGAAGGCCCCCCAGCTGCCGAAGTGCCGGCGGATCTGGTTGAGGGGGATGCCGGTGTGCTCGAAGAACCGCTCGACGGAGATGCCGGCCCCCGCGTCGGATCCGCTCATCCAGAGGAAGGCGTCGAGAATTTGCTGGCGGGTCAGGGGTTTCTTGCGGCGGTGTTTCATGGGCGGAGGGTCGAGGGACCAGGGTCTAGGGTCCAGGGACAGAGGGGTTGAGGGTCAGGGTTTTGAAGCGGCGGGACAGGGCGGCTGAGAGGGTGGCTCGGGCGATCGCCCGACGGATTCGGCGGAGTCTTTGCTTTCGTTCGATCAGCGCTCGAACGCGGGCGGGGACGGGTGCGGGGTTGTCGGGGTGGGGTTGCATGCTGGGGAGGGTCGAGGGACCAGAGTCTAGGGTCCAGGGACAGATGACTGGTCGAGGGTCAGGGACTAGGGGCCGCGGGCGGGGACGAGGGGCTTCACCCGACGGCGCGCGGTTGCGCGGCGGGGGACGTTGATGGCCTCTGGTTGAGGGTCAGAGGCCGGTGGGCCACGGCAGATGACGGCCGCCGCCAGCGTCGCCCCTCTCGCTCATCGCCACCGCACAATGGTGGCCCAGCGCCGAGGCGGCTCGGCCCACCCTACGCGACTGCGACGCCTGCGAACGCCTTGAATCCACAGACCGCCACCCTCATGACGCTTGCCTCGGCCTCACGACGCACTTCACGGAGGAGCCCACGGAGAATCGCACCGCACCCAAGCAGGCCGCATGAACCGGCGAGATGCCGACCGCGCTGCGTTTGCAGTCACTCAAGACATCGACATGGTCAATCGCGACGGCGATGAGGTCAATCGAGAAGCTGGGTTTCCCTTTCGGTCAGCCCAGCCTACGTCACTGCCGCCGCGATCGATGCCGTCTCGTTCATCGGAAGAGCACTGGCGGCTGAAGGCCTCCAGTGCCACCCAACGAATTGGAAATGACCAATGCCACAATCTAGTGCGCAGGATTCAAGAATGGCCACATCCGCGAGATCAATTCATCCACAGGAAAATTCTTCGGACAGCCAAGAAATTCCGGCCGTTTCAACGTCGTGACACCTTGAAGTGCTTCGGTTGAACGAAGAAAGCTAGGAAGCAACCCGAACAGCATCGAAAGCCACCATAGAGTATTCCCTGTATCACTCCGAATCGCCTTCTCCAACTGCTCACGAGAGTGCCAAATTGGCCCATTCTTCAGCTGCTGAGCTTGGTCCTTATCGTTCTCCTTCAACATCGGTATCATCAGTACGCCTAAAGTCTCATAGCATCCACGCAAATTATACAAGGTACTCCATTGATACTGCTCGTCTTGGCCAGCTAATATGAGACACTTACCTTTAGCGCACTCGGCAATTCCGAAGACAGCCGCTATAGTCAATGGAGCACGGAGATATGTGAGCGTTGCCCGCTTAGCAATCTTGTCAGTGATCTCACGACCGTAATGCTTGTTGTTTATGTTAAGAAGCTCCTCGACTGTCATCTTCGACGTTATACTTCTAAACTTTGCATGCAACTGCGCATATCCACGATGGCTGGGTTCGTACAATCCGCTCATACGTTCGATCGAGTCGATTACGACATCTCGGGTGTTTGCATACCGGCGTAGACGAGATTCAAATAATGTGAGATCACTACTGTCGTATTGGGACTCGCCTCCGCAATCAGCCAACAGGATTCTGAGACGCCATCCCAGCATCTGAAGGAGTCGAATTACCTCGAATTGCCCACGATGAATTGCTGTAACAATCTCGCGAGGAACTACCGGCCATATCAATACACTCGACGTAGCAAGATCACGTGTGCTGACATTCGACAACTCTATTCGGCTATCTCCGAGATGGCTTTCAACTTGGGATGCAAGAGAGTGTGTGTGCTCAACACTTGCGTATTTCTGCCAATCGAAGTAAAACACCTCTTGCTGTTCCGGCTCCAGACCTTTTAGCGTCTTGACTCCAACAGATCCAAAATAAGCATCGACACCACCACCAGACAAAGCGGCTCGAGCTGTTTCTTTAAACTGACGATTGCATGTGACTTGTCCGGGTTCGGCGACCGCCTGCACGCGGGCGCCCTCGTTAACTCCTGCCCCAAAGACGTCGCCCGAGGTCGGTACAACTGCCCCTTGCGACAATCCAATTCGAATCTCAAAGCAATCGTCGCGTAACCCGCTTCGTGAAGTAACAAGCTGTTGAAATTGCGTGGCAAACTTCAGCGCAGATTCGACTGAGTCGAACTGCGCAAAGTGCGCATCGCCAATATTCTTCACGTAGACGCCACCGCATGCTGTCGCGAGTGCCTCTCCTTCTTGGAGATGCTCGCGCAGCAGTGGCATGTATTTGCTGTGACCAAGAGATTGAGTAAGCGCAGTCGAGCCTTTTATATCAGTGAAGCACAAGAAACGAATTGACGTGCTAGTCATGTTGTCGCTCCAGTTCCATATGCAATATTGAGATAGCGATTGGCATGAGCTGACATGTCAATCGAAGTTCTAATTTGAGCAAGTTCCGGCGAAAACGGGTACTTCTTATCAATCAGGACCTTTCCAGCTCCAACGTTCGATTCAGTCATAAACTTTCCGTCTGGTGATACGAGAATGACGGAGTTCGGTGTTTCATTGTGGATCACTTGGACCGCCATCTGGGAACCCCAAGACTGAGACTTCGCCTGCAGGAGCCGTTCGAAGGCATGCGCATAAGGACCACGCGATCGCTTGCCACTGTATGCCCTGCCATCATCGCTATGCGAACCTACGAGTCTCCGATATCCGTCAAGCCTCGCCTTTGACGGTGCCACTTTGAAAATTCGCCAGTTCCGAACCCGTAGCTGAAAGAGCACGTCGCCTAGCCGAATCAGATCATTGGAATTCTTCTTCGTTGCAACAGTCTGTACACAGACAGTAACACCAGCGCCGATGCACCGACATAGAGCGTCTAGCGCTGCAGCCTGCGTGCTTCCGCGCCGTTGAAACCCGGGGTATTTGTCATATAGAGGTCTTTGGGCTTCATGTATTCTCGGGATGTGCGAATCAAGCGAGACGCGGACCGTCGCCCCGAACTGCTTAAACATTGCGATTTGATCGTCCCGCAATGTATAGCCGCTTGTGTCCACAATGATGCCAGTCTTACCGTGCAATACTCTTAGTGCGTCTTCGAGACGAGGCGTAAATACTGGGTCGCCGCCTGTGATAACCACTACTGCGGGCTGAAACTTGAGTATTTGTTGACCGATTTCTCCGACGCGATTGGCGCTAGGCTCATCTTGCTCATTGCGCATCAAATCTTCTGCATAGCAATATACACATGCGAGCGGGCATCGTCCGGTGATAAACCAATTTACGAGCAACGGACGCCCTGGAGCGTTGAGATTTCCCCAGCTCTCAGCGTTAGGCAGCAGCTGCGGCGAGGGATAGAAAGCGGCTTCGTACGGAGTAGCCCAGCCGGGTCCGAGAGAATTTCGACAGATTTCATTTTCAATAGACGCAATATCATGGTTCAGCCATTGGAAGACCTGCCGTTCCAAACTGGAGTGAAGCCCGAAGATGAGCCCCGTGAAGGGAGAAAAACAGACTGTCCCCAGAGATGAATCGTGATAGACGATCACTCCTGACTTCGTCCGAACACAGTTGTTGTTCAGTGCTTCCGTCGGCATACGTGAATCACATACTCGGTGTGACTTGCGCGAATTCCGCGTGCTCGCGGATTCTTCGCCCCAACGTGGGACAGCTCGATTGTACGTGCAACCTCGGCGTGGTACCCCATGGTCTGCCAAATATCGCGAATGAAATCTGCGACTGGAATCACCACCCCTCTGTGAGTGTTGTTAACGACGATGATGTATCCTGAGAAATCGCGCGCCGCATATTTCTGAATGTTACTGTAAGCTCGCTCAAGGTCGGAAAAATAGTTTTGGAAGTATGGAAGATAGTATACATCGTCGTCATAGGTGGCGCGCTTCGCTTTCCGCAATCCGACAATGCGCTTCAAAAAGTTGCGAGCAACGGTCGAATGTGGGATCGCTGGCGCTTTCCCTTTGACTTTCACAGAACCAATCGAATCGGGCTGCGAGAAGCTCATCGGAAGCTGACCGGCGAGCACGAGTTGCTGGATGAATTCATTTTCTGGTCGCAGTATTGCGCGAAAATCTCTTTGGTTGGGATATGGCGGCGACGTTAGCATCGCTTTGAACCGGCGTCGTCCCAAGTTGATTGTCCGCGCGTCTCCGAGTACGAGCTCTTGCGATTCTGGACCGATATCTGAGACTTGGTGTCGATGCTGGATTCGTGTGAGAAGGCACGTCAGATAGGTTACGAAATCCTCCTGCCATCCGGAGAATACACACGTACCGCCACGACGGATGTGTGCGGAAACATTTCCAGGGGAAGCGCACATCAAGCGGCCGAGAAAAGGAATGAGCACGGCGAGTGGGGCATATGGACGGTGCCCCGAAAATGGGATGTCGTCGAATGACTCAGATAGGGCAACGAGCAGCGCGAGAAGGCGCGTGATGAACTGCGAGCACTCGGCAGAGAAGAATGTGTCGGAGGCGACGGCAACGGTATGAGGACGTGGCCACCGACGGCGTGTTCTTTGTATCAACTCAAGGAAAGCTGAGAAAAACGTGGTGTTGGAACGTTGGACCAGTAATTGCCATAGAAACTGCGGGGGGTTTATTTCGACTGAGTACGATGGAACGCCGAGCTGGTCGCAGAACTCTGCTGTTCGACCGTACCCGGACATTGGATCGAGAATGGGTCCGCGTCCGGACAACTTCTGAACGAACTCGATGTCTTCATCTCTGAACGCCGCGTATGTCCGCCCTGAATTTATAAGCGAGCGGTAGACGTCCCGTACCTGCGATGTCCGATCGAGTACGTGACGAGTCATTGCAGTTTTTTGGGCACAGCAAGAGTTTGAAATGGCAGTGGACAGGCGTAGTCAGTCGCTCGGAGCCTTTCGGCACTTCCTTTGAATATAGTCGAAGCGGGACCGGAAATCGTCCGTGGTGGTGGGACTTGGGTTGCGTCTGCAGTGTGCGTGATGCCTCTGACGGTCTCGGCGGTGACGTGGCCGCTGAGTTCTGTCGAAGCGGGGTACGTCGTGCTGAGCGCGGTCGGAGTGTTCGGATCGCTGTTCGTGCTGGTGCAGACGCGGAAGCACGCTGCCGCGGAGAAGACCGGGGCCGGGTCACCTTCGCCCCGTTGGGGCTTGGGAGGAGGTGTTGGCTCGGCTTCCGGGGGCGTTGCCCCCGGCTATTGACCTCTGCCCCTTCGGGGCCTTTTTCGGCCGGCTTGCGGGGGTGATTTGGGTTGGGGTCTGGGGGAACTTCGGGCGTCGATGAGCGCCCCCTCACCCCGGCCCTCTCCCCCGAGGCGGGGGAGAGGGGGTTTCGTTTTGTTGCCTTACCCATGGTGCGCTCGCGGAGCCTCGCGACCCTGGGCTACTGCGTGCAACGCCTTTGGCGTACAGAGGCGGTTCCAACCACGCCCTTCGAAGACTCAGGGCGTGCCACCCGACCCGTCCTTGCTTGCGCTGCGGCCTCCTGACGGGAGTCAGGTGATGAAGATGGTTTCGCGGTGGTGGGTGAGGAGCGAAGGATCGGGCGGGAAGCGCGTCGGGGGGCGGAGAGGTTGGCCTTCGTAGCGGGTGAAGTTGTCTTGGAGGGTTTGGTTGGGAAGGTGGGCTTTGAGTTGCGGGCTGAGAAGGAGACGGCAGTCCGTGTCGAAGGCGATGAGTCCCTGGTCGAGGGCGGCGTGGTGGAGGCGGGTGAGGCAGAGACCGTTCTTGGGGTTGGTGCGGTGCTCGGGGCGGTCGGACCAGGAAACGACGTGGGCGGCTTCAAGGAGTCCGGGAATTGGGTTGCCGGTGAGGCAGCAGCGGGTTTCGTAGGTCGAGAGGATGAGTCGTCTGAAGAAGGATTGGGCGAGGCGGACGCGGGTGGTGCGGAGAGCTTCGGTGGCGGGCGGAGGTTGATGGTCGATCGGTGATGGTTGAGGGTTGGAGAGGGTGAGAAGGGTGGTTGGTGGGAGAGGTACGGGCGCGGGTTGGTCGGAGGCACCCAGGGTGCCCAAGGCAGCACCCAGGGTGCTGCCGGTGACTCGCTGTTGCCAGAGGGTTTCGCTTTCGAGGGCGAGGTCGTCCCAGCGGGCTTGGAATTCGGCCCAGACCTGACGGTCGAGGTCGCTTGCGCCCGAAAGGCCTTTGATGCCGCGGGCCTGCTCTTCGGGATCGAGCGAGGTGAGGTTGTTGAGTTTCATCGCGACGCTGCCGGGGGTGCGGTCGAGGGCGGCGGCGAGTTCGATGATCTCGGGGGCGTGGGCGTGCTGCCGTCCGAACGGGATGCGGCAGTAGAGGTGCATCGCGAGGAGGAGTTCGTCGCGGGTCCAACGGCGCGGGGTGGGCATGGCGTCGATTGGTTGGGCGGGCGGCGTTGTCTCGCGATTTGTTGCGAGCCTTCGGTCCGGGATTTCATCCCGACGCACCTTCTGCAGAGTACGTCGCGGTCGACGGTTCCGCAATTCTCACTGGAACCGAGTGCGCCGAACTCGATGCATCAATGGAGCGGCTGTTCGAGTTGCTCGGAGATGATGAGCCCTATCGCATCGGAGCTGAAGAACTTCACCTTCAACTCGCGATGGAGCGGTGGAGTTGAGAGTCGATGAGCGCCCCCTCACCCCGGCCCTCTCCCCCGAGGCGGGGGAGAGGGGGTTTTTGGTTTGGGGGCGTTACCCAGGGTGCGCTCGCCGAGCCTCGCGACCTTGGGCTACTGCGTCTTACGCCTTTGGCGCACAGAACCCGGGTGGTCGGGCGTTGGTCGCCGCTGGTTTCCCCTTTTCTGTGCGGGTGTTGGGACGGAGAATGTCGGGCGGGCAGGATCTGTTGCCATGTCGCGAGTCGGTCTTGCCGCGGTTCGTCCGATCGTTGCGGCGTCTCTGATCGGGTTTGGCGTGCTTAACCCGATGCGGTTGCAGACGGGTTACTTCCCGTACGGTCCGCCGATTCCCGCGGGGGCGACTGTCATTCCGGGCGTCTTCCTGATCGTGGCGGGTGTCGGGACGTTGCTGAACCGGGAATGGGCGATGCTTTTTGGTGCGGTGCTGTGCCTGATGCATCTGACGGTCTCGGCGGTGACGTGGCCGCTGAGTTCTGTCGAGGCGGGGTATGTCGTGCTGTGTGCGGTCGGAGTGTTCGGATCGCTCGTCGTGCTGGTTCAGACGCGGAAGCACGCTGCGGCGGAGAAGACCGGA
>JADZEF010000309.1 GCA_020850695.1 Planctomycetaceae bacterium
AATGTCGCCACCAGTCACGGCATGGACGGGAAATCGCCGTCCAAACAGGGGATGCCCCGGATCGGTCACCTGGACCTCGTCCAAATTCACCCCGACAACAGAGGCATCAACAACAGACGTTGTTGAGAGACAGGTGGAACCTCTCCAGGTGCGCATTGAGGTTCGGGCTCTTCGGCGGCAAGCGGACGGGTTCGACCCCGACACTCTCCAGAATGGCCCGAAACCCGGCACAGAACGATGCGTCCCGGTCCATGAGGACGTAGCGGATTCCAAGGAGGAAACCGTCACAGGAGTCGGTGAGATTGCGAGCGATCTGCTGCATCCAGACCGCGTTCGGATGTGTCGTGCAGCCCGCACAATGGACCTTGCGAGTGGCCAGCTTCATCACGAAGAGGAGGTAGTGGGTGATCAATCCGCCTTTGGTCCAGACCTCGATCGTGGTGAAGTCGATCGCGCCGAGGGCTTCCCAGTGAGACTTGAAGAATGTCTTCCACGTGCTCGCCGAAGGCTGCCTCTTCCGTTCGGGAGCCGGTTCGATCCCGTGGTCCTTCAAGATGTTGCCCACGGTCTGGTTGCAGATTTCGTGTCCAAGGTTCGCCAGCGCTCCCTGGATACGGTCGTAGCCCCAAGTCGGATTCTCCCGGGTCATCTGCAACACAAGCTGCCGGACTTCGTCCGTCACGGGAGGCCGTCCCGGTCTCTTCTCCTTCCGGTCCTGGTAGTTCCACTTCTTAGCGATGAGCTGGCGGTGCCAGCGGAGGAGGGTGTCGGGCGAGAACAGCGTGGCGAACTCCTCAAGACCTTTCCGTCCGAGTACCTGGCCCTGGACGGCCAGCCGGCGGCGCTGGTCGTCATTCAGCAGGATGCGTTTTGTGCCCAGCTTTTCGCGCAGTACCTGATTCTCGATGCGGAGGTAGGAAATGACTTGTTGCTGCCGCAGGTTGACCCATCCCGCCAGGATGGCGAGCAACAGCTTCCAGGACTCGATCAGAAACATGGTTCACCGGATGCCGATCGCATGAGGTGATCTCAGCATCCAATGACGATCGTCCCGTTGTCAACGGGATTCTCAGCCCTGAAACTCGTCGGCGCCGAGCGCCGACTGCCCTCGCGGAGAGACAAAATCGTTCGACCGAGATTCCGTCCCCTGTCGAGCTGCAACCCTTGAATTTCTCGAGAATCTTGGCCGCGGCTGAGTTTTTTGACCCCACGGGGTCAAAAACTCCCGTGATATGCATTATCCGGGCTATCCGTGGCGTGAACGGTTAGCGTTGGATCGAAGCTTTCCTCCGAGAGTCGCCCTGTTTGGGCCTGTAGCAGAACGCGTCATGGGAGTGGCGCAATTTGATAACTTCAAGACGGACGACGTGTGACAAGTCTGCGGTCGCATCGAGTTCTCTCACGCGGCGCCACACTTGGTTTGCATCCCGACCGGAGAGCTGCCGAAGCAATGAATTCGGCCTCTCCGTCGTGACGTCCCTTGCAGCTGCCCATTTTGGCGCACAATTTGCGAGCCTCAACCTGGAGCGTGCCGGCCGGCGTTTTTCGGAGGTGGTGCGGAGAGCGTTTTTGGGCATGATCATTCCTGATTTCTCCGTCCAAGTCCCGGACGCATTTCAGATTGGTCGGCCTGCCGCGGACGCTCCAATCCACGGTCCCGCGAACGTTTCAGCAGGTTCGCTCCCCTGCCGGGTTTGTTGACGACAGAGCATGGGGCACAGAGGAACTCGATACCGGCTTACTGATTTAAGTGCAGTGGCTCCGCGACAGTTCTGACCCTGTGCGATGAATTGTTCTTTCATGCCCCGATGATTCTTTCTCATGCTGAGATAGCAGATGCGGTTCGTGAGTCGGTTTAGAACCCTCGTGAATTCCTGCCTTCGACTGGCCTGCTGGGCCTTGCAATGCCATCGGAGAGACCCGCGGCGATGTCAGCGGCGACGTTCGCCCGTGATGGCCGTGATTTCCCGTTGCGAACGTCTCGAACCCCGGCGGTTGTTGTCTGCTGTAGCGGAAGTGCCAATGGCTGCCGCCCAGCATTCCGGGCACACCGATGTCGCCGTTGAAACCTACTTTCCGGCCCAGCACAGGCTGGCCGCCGCCGGCACCCTGCTTACCGGCCCGGCAATCGGCGATCCCTTTCAGATCGCGACCGACTATCTTCACGGTCATGCCGCAGATCTGGGGCTGAACCCGAACGACCTGTCCAGCTTTCTCGTTTCGAGCCAGTACACCGACGAGCCGTCGGGCATCACTCACATCTCCCTTCGGCAGACGCACGGCGGTCTGGAAATTCTGAACGCGGATCTGGGTATTCACGTCTCGGCCCGCGGCGAGGTCATCAGCGTTTCAAGCCGCTTCCTGAGCGACCCGCAACTGGTCGGCGGAGCGGCATCGACGAACCCGATCGGCGCCCTGCAGGCGCTTTCCGAATTGAGCGAAAGTGTCGGGCTGAAGTTTGTCGCGGCGCCGCAGGTTCTGAGTGCGGATTCTGACTCGCCCGATCTGGCGACCGTACTGGCGGCGAGCGGAATGGCGCGAGCGACCGTCCCAGCGAAGCTCGTCTATGTGCCGACTGCTGAGGGCCTCGAACTGGCGTGGCGACTCAATGTGCAGACGGTCGACATGGCCCACTGGTACGATGCCGTCGTCGATGCCGATTCAGGCCGACTGTTTTCGGCGGACGACTGGATCGACTACGCCGCCTACGACGTCTTCGCTTCGCCGATCGTCTCCCCCAATGAAGGCGGGCGGTCGCTGATCGTCGACCCGCAGGACCCAACCGCCTCTCCGTACGGCTGGCACGACACGGACGGCGTTGCCGGAGCGGAGTTCACCGACACGCGCGGCAACAACGCCTCGGTCCAGGAGGACAGCGACGGCAACGACATGGGCGGATTCCGCCCGTCGGGCGGAGAGGATCTGATCTTCGACTTCCCGCTCGACACGTCGCAGAATCCCGCCGGTTATCAGTCGGCGGCGATGACGAACATGTTCTACTGGATCAATCGACTCCACGACATTCACTACCAGTATGGCTTTACCGAAGCCGCCGGGAACTTTCAGGTCAACAATTACGGTCAGGGTGGCGTCGGCAATGATGCGGTGATGGCGGACTTACAGGACGGCGACGGCGGTGCCGGCCCCAGCTTCGTGACGCCTCCCGACGGGCAAAGCCCGCGAATGACGATGTACCTGAATTCCACCGTCAGCCCGGCCCGCGACTCTGCTCTCGACAACACGGTCCTCATTCACGAATACGGTCATGGCATCTCGGAGCGGCTGACGGGCGGCCCGGCCAACACGTCCGCACTCAACGCCCTCCAGAGCAGCGGAATGTCGGAAGGCTGGAGCGACTGGTGGGCTCTCATGCTCACGCAGGATGCGGGGGATTCAAAGCTCGGCGCGTATCCGGTCGGCAACTACTACTTCGGCCAGGGCCTCAACGGCGCCGGCGCGCGGCGATATCCCTACAGCTTCGACAAGGCCGTCAACCCCCTGACCTTGGGGGATTTCAACAACGCGACGACCCGCTCCTCGCGGCACAAGATGGGCGAGATCTGGGCGTCGGCCCTCTGGGACATGAACTGGTTGCTCGTCGACAAATACGGCTTCAGCTCCGATTACTCTCACGGCGCCGGGGGCAACAATCTCGCGCTGCAATTGGTCATGGACGCCCTGAAGCTGCAGGGGACCAACCCGTCTTACCTCGACGGACGTAACGCGATTCTGACTGCGGATGTCGCCCTGACAGGGGGGCAGAATCAGGCCGAGATCTGGACCGCGTTCGCCCGGCGCGGGATGGGGCTGAGCGCGAGCGACGGAGGCAGCGCCAGTGCCACTTCGGTGTCCGAGGCCTTCGATACGCCGGGTTTCATCTCCGGGACGGTCTTTCGCGATGACGACGCCGATGGCGTGCGGGACGGCTCCGAACCGGGGCTTCCGGGCTGGACTGTCTACCGGGACTTGAACAACAACAGCGTGCTAGACGTCGCGACCACCACGACATTCACCGCCGCCGACACTCCCAGGGCGATTCCCAACCAAAGCAACACGACCTCCAGCATCGTCATCGCCGGATTATCGGGCGTCATCGTGGACGTCAACGTCAACGTCAACATCACGCATCCCGCCGATGGGGAACTCAATCTTGCGCTGCTCCCGCCGTCGGGAACTCCCGTCATTCTCGCCCAATTCCTGGGAGGAACCGGTGACAACTACACGAACACCGTCTTCGACGACGAAGCGGTGACATCGATCACGTCCGCCTCCGCACCGTTCGCCGGCGTATTCAAGCCGTTCTACAGTCTGTCGCAACTTGATGGAGGCAGCCCTAACGGAACGTGGAAATTGCGGCTCGACGACGTCGCCGCAGGCAACTCCGGCACGCTGCTCAGCTGGTCGATTCAGATTTCCTACGGCACTCCGGACCCGACGGCCGTCACCGACGCGAACGGCAATTACACGTTCTTCGGGATCGGCGAGGGCACGCATCACATCCGCGAGATCGTCCCGGCGGGCTTCACGCAGTCCGCTCCTGCCGGCGGCTTCCATGACGTCGTTCTTACGGGCGGCCAGGGAATCACGGGCCGCGACTTCGGCAACCGCGCCGCCGCCGTCGTCGTGAACGGGACAACGGTTGAAGACACGCTCTCCTCCGCCCTCGTCATCACACCGCCCCCTGGCTCTGGGGCGACGCACTTCCGGATCAGCGGCATCACGGGCGGTGCGCTATTCCATAGCGACGGCTCAACGCCGATCCATGACGGTGATTTCATCACTGAGGCCGACGGCCAGGCCGGCGTCCGGTTCCTGCCTTCCCCCAACCGCACTGCCGCGGGACGGTTCGACGTCGAGCTGTCGGAAAACGGTATGACCGTTCCAGCCTCGGCGAGCAGGTCGACCACTACGATCACAATCACCCCGATCGGCGACACTCCGCAAGCGGCGAACATCACGACGCTGGAAAACACGCTCTCCGGCGCAATCCTTCTCAATCGCAATCCGCTCGACGGCACGGAAGTCACCCACTTCCGGATCAGCGGAATCACCGGAGGAACGCTTCTCAAGAGCGATGGAGTGACGCCCCTCAACAATGGCGATTTCCTCACCGTGGCCGAAGGCCAGGCCGGCGTGAAGTTCCTGCCGTCGCTTCACAGCACTGCCGATGGTCGCTTCGACGTCGAGTCCTCCCAGGATGGCAGCACCGTGGCGGTCCAGAGCGGCAAAGCGACCAGCACTATCACGGTCACTCCTGGATCGCACTTCGGCGTCACCGTCGGCGGCTTCTCCGGCGCTCTGTCCTACCGGGAGAACGCCACACCGCTTCTGCTGGACACCAGCGTCACCATCGCCGGCGCCAACGCCCCAAACCTCGCGTTCCTCTCGCTGGTCGTCACGGTGACGCAGAACGGCGAAGCCGGGGACTGCCTCGGCCTCCTGAACCAGGGGACGGCGGCCGGAAAGGTCGGCATGAACGGCTCGCTTGTGACGTTCGGCGGCGTTCTTGTCGGCCATGTCTCGGGCGGGACCGGTGCGACGCCACTCTCCGTCCTCCTCAATGCGAACTGCACACAGGCCGCCCTCCAGGCGCTGATTCAGAACCTGACCTATTCCAACGCGGCTGACGCTCCCCTGACCGCGCCGAAGCAGATTCGGCTGCAGGTTGACAGCGGTCACGGAATGCTGAGTCCACCCGTCTTCAAAACCGTCGCTGTCACGCCGGTGAATGATGCTCCGGTGCTGGCCTCGTTCGGAGGAACCACGCCGTTCGTCGAGGCCGGCGGGCCGGTTCTGGTGGATGCGGACGCCACAATCATCGACCCGGATTCCGTCAACTTCGACACCGGCCGACTGACTGTCAAGATCAGCACGAACGCCCACGCGGACGACCGGCTGACGATCCGGAACCAGGGGACCGGAGCGGGACAGGTCGGCATCAGCGGCACCAATGTGACTTTCGGCAGCCTCCTCATTGGCACCCTCTCGGGTGGAACCGGGTTGACGCCGCTGGTCGTCACATTCAAGGCGGCAGCGGATGCCGCCGCCGTGCAGGCCGTGCTGCGGAACGTTCTCTTCTCGAATATTTCGACCAACCCCACGATGCTTGCCCGAACGCTCCAGGCGACTCTGACCGATGGGGACGGCGGAACCAGTGCGACGGTCGCGAAGTCCGTCACCGTGCAGGCGGTAAACACGCCCCCGACCGTCGTCGTGGGGGCCGGCATCAATTTCGCCCGCGGCGGAGCCCCAGTCCTCATCGCCGCGATGGGAACCGTGGCCGATCCCGACTCGGCCGACTTCAACGGAGGACGCCTGACCGTTCAAATGACGGCCAACGCTGAGGCGACCGATCAACTCCGCATCGTGAACCAGGGAACCGGACTCGGGAAGATCGGCCTCAGCGGCAGCAACGTGACGTTTAGCGGGACAGTCATCGGCACCTGGGCCGGCGGCGATGGCAACACGCCTCTCGTGATTACGTTCACCTCGAACGCCGTCACAGCCGCTGTCGCGCAGACGCTCTTGCGGGACATCACCTTCGGCAGCTCGACGGCGACTCCTGCCAACCTGCCGCGGACCATCGAGGTCGTCCTGAACGACGGCGACGGAGCGGCGAGCGCTCCCGCGTCCAAAACGATCCACATCATCCACAACACGACGATCGGCGGTTGGGACGGCACGACGGCATATACCGAGAACGCCGCCCCTGTGGTCATCGACAGCGCCATCACGCTTACTGACACCGACACGCTGGCCTTCGGCGGCTTTGTGCTGACCCTGGCGATCTCGGCCAACGGCACGGCCGACGACCGACTGGCAATCCGTCACCAGGGGAACGGGGCGAACCAGATCGGATTCGACGGCTCGACCGTCCGCTGCCAGGGAACGATCATCGGCACCGCATCGGGGGGAACGGGGGCGACTCCGCTCACGGTCTTGCTCAACGCGAGCGCGACGAAGGCCGCCGTCCAGATGCTGATTCAAAACCTCACGTTCGCGAATGTC
>JADZEF010000310.1 GCA_020850695.1 Planctomycetaceae bacterium
GATGCGGTTTCCCCGTTCCGCTCTGGCCAGAGCGTGAGTCATTTCGATCGGAAAAACGTCCGGGGAAAGCAGCTCAGCAACACCGGCACGGAAATCATCCCGTAATCGGATAGCTTTGTCCGTGTCCACTTCGGGAACGAGCCATTTGAAAGCCACCGAACTGTCCAGGACGTGCTTCATGCGTCGCGGAGGTCACGGATGGCAGGCACGCCGATGTCGAGCGTTCCGTGCTTCTTCCGGATGTCTTCACGAATCCGGTCCATGCTCTCGGCGGCCTTCCGCATCTCCTCGCGATCGACGCCGCGGTGCGTGGCGAGCCGGATCGCGTCTTCCAGGCTGGAACGCTGGGCCGGGGTGAAGGTGGAGAGGGTTTCGGTGCTCATATGGATATTGTCGGATTGCGACAGCGGTAGGTCAATTGGAATGCGTCAGAAGAAGTGATTCCCAGTTCGCAATCGTCCATAGTGTGTGTGGGTGTAAGAAGTATATGACAATAGTATATCGCACAACACTTTCGGGCGCAAGGGCAAGAACGACGAACGGGACGAGGATTCGGCTTCAAAGTGCTCCGCGCTGGCGGCAGGGTTTGACCTGTCGGTAGTGGTACCAAAGGTGACTCGCCGTTCGGCCACGCTTGGTTTCCATTTCAACGCGGATTTTCGCGGCTCACAGTCCGCCAACGCCAGCACAGAATACTCTGAGACTCCCTTGTCCAGGCGGCGGGACTTGTTCGAGGTCAATTGCGCCCCTATCTCATCCCGCAACGATAATGCCAAGCTCGTACCGCGCCTTGCTACGGTCCGGCTGCCCTGCAAAGCATCCGTGCCTTACTTTCGGCCACACCTGGGCAAGAGAGTCGTTCCAAAAACCTGGGGGTTGGCAGCAGGGAATTGCCGAGATGGACGTACAGTTTTCCACAACTCGTATAGTCACCCCGTGCAAAGCGGATTGATGAGGTGCTTCAGCTTGCGCGGACAGTCCAGTCTCTTATTTCCGGACGGCCAGTTGGGTCTCGAACTCCGCCGGGGAGACGTACCCCAGCGATGAATGGCGGCGATCCGCGTTGTAGTACCGGATGTACGACGACAGCTCCCGCACCGCCTCCGGGTCGCCCGCGTACTCCACCAGCTCCAGCTCCGTCTTCACCGTTCCGAAGCACGACTCCTGAAAGGCGTTGTCGTAGCAGTTGTCCGCCGCATTCATGCTCTGGCGCATTCTCGATCGTCGCAGCACGTCGCGATATCGCTTCGATGCGTATTGGCCGCCTCGGTCCGTGTGGTGGATCAGGCCCTCACCGGGCTGACGCGCTCGAATCGCTCGCTTCAGCGCCATCAGCACCAGCTCCTCGTCCATCGAACGCGCGTACTCCCAACCGACGATCCGTCGCGAACAGAGGTCCATCAACAGCGCCAGATAGCCGAAACGACCTCTCGATGTCCTCGTCGCCAACGGGATGTAGGTGATGTCTCCCACCCACACTTCGTTGATCCTGCTCGGCGGCGCTCGATTCGCCAGCAGATTCTGGTTGTACCCTAGCCGATGACGGCTCTCCGTCGTCCGCGGCTTGAACGACTTCGTCTGAATCGCCCGTAATCCCTGTGTTTTCAGCAGCCGGGCGACCCGCGCCACCCCGCACGCAATCCCCCGGCTCGACAGTTCCACCGCAATCCGCCTGGCCCCGTAACGCCGACGATGATGCCAGAACACTTCCCGGCTCGCGGGCACCAACTCTCGATCTCTTTCTTCTCTCCGAGACTCTTCTCCTCGTCTCCAGCCGTAGAACCCCGACCGGCTGACTTCCAGAAGTTCGCACACCTTCGAGGCCGCAAAACCCTCGGCAATCATCAACTGGTCGATCCCTGCAAACACATCCCTCACCCGTCGCGGCCGAAAATGGAGAGCGCTTTTTTTAGGATGTCCCGCTCCCGCTCCACGCGCCTCAACTCGGCTTCCAACTCTCTCACCCGAGCCTCCAGTCCCACCGCCGTCGACCCGCCTCGACGCACGAGTTCACGCTTCCAGCGATACAGCACGTTCGGACCCGATAGCCCCAGCCGCTCGCAGATCGACGAAGCAGTGTGCCCATCCAGAAGCATCTGAACGGCCTCGGCCTTGAACTCCTCCGTGAACCGTCGACGTCGTCGCGGCTCACCAGCTTCACTCCCCGCTGACTTTCCTCTCGACATCGGACAGCACTCCTTCAGCCGTCCAGAATAAGCACTCCGACTGTCCGAAAAACGTGAAGCAGGTCATGAGTACCGCCTAGAAGGTGCGACCTCGCTGCGTTTCTATTCCGCCATGCCAATACTCGACCTTTGGTCTCGGTGATGTGAAGGGTCAATGCACCAGCGTCTCAAGCATCGGGGCGACGATTGCCAAGCACACAAATACGCTGAGTTCCGCGGCAATGACAACGAGGATGGTTGCCGAGCGTTCGGTCATAGGGCAGAGGGAAGGAGATCGGAGTTCTCGTGAATGTTGCCGATAACTTCGTAGTCTTGCGGATGGTCGAAGAACTGGAACCCAGCTACTTCCGACTGTTCTTCGAAAACGAGACGCCACTCAATCGCGTATACCATTCGCCCACATCGGACAATGTCACCCTCGAAGATCTCCCTGCCGTTCTTGTCCTCTTGGCTGGTGGATTGCATGACAACGTTGTACGGGCTGTGAATGATCCCGCCAAAGCTGCTTCCCATGTGGTCGCCGTAGCAGTCTTGCACGTCATATGTCATCGTCTTGTCGATCGTGTGCCAAGCACGGAAGCGGAGAGGGCTCATTGTTGGGATGTGGAAAGATGGCGCTCGGCAATCAGTTCGGAGAATCGCTTTCGGACGCTCGGCGTGAGAATCAGCGCCTTTCGTGCGGAGAGCAGATCGAGTGCTCGTTCCTTTTCGACGGTGACGACTTCGTGCTTTCCGCCGATGCTGGTGACGGGCTCCGTCAGAGGGAGCGTCATGTGGGTCATGTGACGACAGTACGCCGGGTGGCTACCCGGCGCAAGGGAAAGCGGCTTGACAGGGTAGCCACCTTGCAGGCAGTCTCAGAACATGCCCGTCAAACACACGTCCCGCATCGCCTGGGAGTCTGCGGCAGAGAAAGCAGAGGCGATTGCGAAAGCTGACGAACGTGACGTATCCCTCTCGAAGCTCATCCGACAGCAGCTCAAGAGAGTTCCCCGCCTGCGGAAATGAACCTCACCTGCGGCGAATGCACTGCCGACTCGGGAACGTCTCTTATTTGTCGCATGTGCATTCCGAAACTCTCAACGCACAAGCGGCACAAGTATCGCGCTGCGTGGCACAAGGTCATCGTCGAGAATGCGGGCTGCTCATGCGAGTGCGGCTACTCGGCGCCCTTCGACTCTGGCGAACTCTGCGGCGATCACATCCAGACGGTGGGCTCGCGCCCCGATCTGCAATTTGACCTGAGGAACGGCCGCTGCGTCTGCCTGCCCTGTCACAACCAACGCCATTCCGAGGGACTTCCGAAGCCCGGCGTGAAGCGGTCAAAGTTCAAGAAACCGCCGACCTGCAGCGTGTCGGGATGCCCAATCTTCGCCCTCGGGCCGAAATGGCGGAGCAAGGCAGACCGATGCGTTCGGCATCAGTGAGGCACTGCAGAATCGCCGAACACATCGTCAAACAGTTTTAGGCGTTCGGTGATCCACGCACACAGACAGTCACCGAATTCTCGGAGAGATTCGGTATTTGCAATAGACGTTGGGGTATCTTTGACCCAACTGAGACCCTGCGCTGCGAGGGGGAGTGCTATGACACTTCCTGGAAAGAGCGCGTGCCACGGTGCTCCATACTGCATGGCGATAGCCGCGGGGAGCAGATTCATCGGGTCTTTGCGCAAGTTGCCAAATCGCTTTTGCCGCTAAACAGGAAGCGCGTCTGCACGCCGGATAATCTCATCATCGAGCAGTGGTTCCATATAGTCACTAAGAACCTCGTGGGCTTCGTAGAGGCGGGGTCGCAGATAGTGCTCAATCCACCGCGCCGTCCATAGCTGCTCGAAATGATCCCAAGTAAGGAGTTTGACGTTGCTGAACGATGCAGCTTCGTATGCACCTTTCTGAAATTCTGCCGAAGAAATGAGCAATCCTGAATTCGCTCCGTAATCGGCAACAACAGTGCGGAATGAATGGACAACGTCTTTTGAAATCCGCTTTGACCAATACTTACATTCGCAGAGATACGACTGAGTCGGATTTTGAGTTAAGTCAACCGCAACAACATCCACTGACACGGTGCCTCGGGCGGTCGTGACCGATTGCTCGATCTCAGCGCTCAGTTTGCACTCAGTCAGAATCAGCGCGACCTGTTCCTGGAGGTCCTGCCAACTCGTGGGTGGTTCCGGATTGATTCTCATTGACGATTTCTCCTCCTGCGATTCTGATTGTGCGTTCAGGAGAGTTCA
>JADZEF010000311.1 GCA_020850695.1 Planctomycetaceae bacterium
CTGAAACGCCTGCTGCACAAACGGATTCGCCGGCATCGTCCCCGTCGAGATCTGCTCGTCGGTCGCCGGGTTGATCTCCGCGAACTCGCCCCCGATCTTCTTCCGCTTTCGGCTCTTCGTTCCCAACGCCACCAGGTGCGAATGAGGAGCGGACTCGCCCTTCTTTTTCCCGACGCCGATCCCCGTCTTCGCCTCGGCCACATTCAAACGACTGCGTTTCTTGTTGCGGCTGCCGATCGCCTTCTTCAGTCCGCCCGTCTCTCCCTCCGGAGCCGCGGACCGGATCTCCTTCTCGATCGTCTTGAGCCCCTTGTTGACCGCCGCTCGTCCCGCCCTGGCCGCTCCCTTCTCCGACAGGTGCCGGAGCCGGGCATCAATCTGGGCGTCGCCGGTGATCGTGGTCACTGCACCCGTTCCTCGCATTCCATGACGATGTCGATGTGCCGCTCGTCCTCGTCGTTCACCGTGTGGATGTAGAGCAGGCGGCTGCCGAGCTGGATCCGCATCTGCGGTGTGATCGCCCGCGTCGTGGAGTTGGCTCGCACCCGCACCACGTGCGTGAGGGTGGCCTTCGACTGCTTGTCCTGAAACTCTTCCTCCCCATTGATCGCCTGGACCTTGGCCCACGGCGTGGCGTACGTCGACCAGCTCGGGACGAGCTGGCCGTCGGCCGCCGCCGTTTCGGCCGGTTGCTGCACCGTCACTTTCGTGCGGTACTTCCCCCGCTGTGCCATCAGAGTCCCTCGAGGAGCCGCTCATCCCGCACGGTCCAGGGCGCGACGAGCGCCTGCACCGCGAGCGGCAGTTCGGTGGCGATCGTCCCGGTGACGACCGCTTCCCGGTTTTCCGACCAGTGTCCGATCAGAAGTTTCAACGCATGGACCAGGTCCGCCGGCACCGCGGCCGCGTTGCCGAAGCCGGCGGTGTAGGTGATCGTGACGGCCGCGGGCTGGCACCGCGCGGCCGGCCACGACTCCCCATACGCGGGTTCGAGCGTGCCCGGCTCGGCCGCGACGTCGAGCTGGTAATCGTCCGAGGTGAGGGTCTGCGTCGCGCCGGCCGAGTCCACATAGGTAAAGGAAGTGATGGCGATCGCCGGCGGCCGCGGCAGGTAGATCGGCTCCCCGCACGAGGGAAACTCCCGTAGCGTCAGCCGCCAGGTCTGCGTGATGAACGCTCGCCAGGTCGTCTCCTCGAGGTGGCCGCGGGCCGCCGCGATGAGGGCCGTCAGGAGGTCATTCTCGTCCGTCCCGTCAATGCGGCACTGAGCCTTCGCCTCGGCAAGCGAGACGGGCTCCGTGGCCGGCGCGATGGTGCGGACGAGTCCCACAAACGACCTCAGGTGCCGAAGGCGATCCAGTTGACCTTCTTCGAGAACGTCGTCGCCGCGGCCGGCGTCGGGTCGGTTCCGCCGGTGTTCTTCCAGGTCTTGATCAGGATCGACCCGGCGGCCGGCGAGCCCGCCTGGTCGCCGATCGAAGCCGTGACCAGGCAGGGATCGTCGACGGGATCCGAATCGAGACTGGCGACGACGGCGACCACCGTGGCCAGGCCCGTCACGACGGTGTCGCTGGCGGCCACTGTGGTGTGCTGGCCGCGGGCGACCTTGTAGCCCGCGGCGACCGCGGCCGGAGCCGTGGCCAGCGGGGCTGTCCGGTCCGTGCCGGCGATCTTGAGAGCGCCCCCCGACTCGATGTTGATCTCGCCGCCGCTGGCGACGGCGAGCTTCTCCCCGCCCCGCTCGATGCGGACCTTGGCCTGATATCCCGATTCGCTCATGCCTGCGTCCGCCGTGTGAAAGGGTGTTGCTCAGCCGCACAATCCGCCGCCGGCGGCCGCCGTCACTTCGTGCCGTTGAGCGGCTGGACGAGCTGCTGCACGCAGATCGTGCCGACGAGCGAGTTGGCGAACGGCAGTTCGCGGCCGCGGTACTGGATGGCCCAGATGTCGCCGAGCGTGCTGCTCGTGCCGCGCTGTGCGACGGCCCGCACGTAGCGCTCGGGGGGCTGGAAGACGTCGAGGACCTGGTCCTCGTCGCTCGCGCCGCCGAGGTTCATTTCCGACCCGGCGATGTCGGCGTACGCGTCCGCGTCGCCGTCGTCGCTGGAGCTCTCCGCGTGGAAGAGGTTGTCCGCGGCGGCCGTGCCGTAGCTCGTGAGGAACATCACGCCGTCCCAGCCCCCGTCCGCCTGCATATCGACGGCGTCGCTGGTGACGTCCGTCGTCGCCGCGGTCGCCGCGTCCTTCACCTTCCGGATCTTGATGTTGTCACTGAGGAGTGCGCTGAGCATCGCGGGTCGCCTTCACTGGAGCGGGAGGTTGCGGGCGGAGTGGAGCAGGGGGACGGCCGCGGCCGTCATTCGGTGTCGGTCGAGTCGCCGTCCTCGGCATCGGCCGAGCTGCCGTCTCCGGAAGTGGCTTCATCGGATTCCTTCTTGCGGCCTCTGTTCCGCTTGCGGGCGGCCCGGGCCGATTCCGGAGGTCCGCCGGAAGGCCCGCCTGCGTCGGTGGCCGAGCCAGTTCCGGCAGACCCACCTGGAGGGTCTTCGTCGTGATCTTCGTCCTCGGCGTCTCGCGCCGGCTTCTCCTCGCGCTGGCCGACGAGCTTCCCGCCCCGCCTCTGCAGCAGATACCGGGCGTCCGCGTCCGAGACTTCGATGACGTCGCCCGGGTCGCCTTCGCATCCGGGCTTGTTGCACTTGTGGTTCAGCTGGACGCGAGGCATGGAAACCATCCGGAGCAGGAAAGATCGGGCCGGGAAACGGCCGGCCCGAACAGAGAAGCCGGTGACGCAGCAGACCTGGAGACGTCCGAAGACGTCGCCGACGTCAGGCCATCTGCAGGTACTTCACGGGGGGCGTGCCGGCGTCGACCATGTCGCCGTCGCCCCGCTGGATGGCGAGGAACGCGACCTGGTCCTTTTCGGCGTACCGCTCGTCGAGCCGCACCATGCGGATCGAGCGGACTTCGCGCCAGATGACCTTCTTGAAGTTTCCGAAGGCGACCGGCTTCTTCCCGGTCGTGACGCCGGAATCCATGTGCTGGTTGATCCAGAACCGGCGGCCGTCGATTGTGTCGGGGAAGCCTTCGGCCAGATTGCTCTGGAAGAGCGGGCGGCCGGCTCCGTCCTTCAACTTCCGGATGTGCGCGAGGACCGTGTCGTGCATCGCGTACGTGGCGCCTTCGCGATAGGCGGGATCGACCGAGTGGACGAGGTCGACGGTCAGCTCGTCGCCCGTGATCTGCGTGGCGCTCGCGGCAGTGACGCCGAGCGCGGCCGCCACCATGTAGCCGCGGGGCATCTTCACGCCGGTTCCAAGGGTGCCTTTGCGGTTCTTCACGCGGCCCAGCCGTTCGCCGAGGATCTCGGCGACGTAGCCGACCACGTCGAAGGCTCCGTCCTCGATGAACTCGATGGGGATCTTCACCATCTTCGACGAGAACTTGTAAGCCCCCAGCGTGCGGGCCCCGAAGGTCGGATCGGTGCTGCCGTCCATGTCGGCCGACTCGCCGACAATCTCCCCTTCGTTCGAGGTGTCATCCGCATACGGCATCGGCAGCGGGTTTCCGCTGTCGGTGCGCATGATGGTGAACTCCTGGAGCGCGTTGCCGTAGAACAGCATGTTGCGCTCGAGCTGGTTCAGGAAGCCGGTCGGCACCGTCACGCCGCCGGCGCTTCCGGTGATGGCGGACAGAGCCCGCTGCTGCCGGTCCGGCCGGATCGTGCGGAGCTCGGCCGCCATCGCGGCGATGTCCTCGGAGCGCCCGAGCGGAATGACCAGCCCCCGCTTGCGGGGGTTGAAGTTGAGCGCGCGGCATGCGCCGACCTGGTCGCGGCTGAGATCACGGTCCGCCGCGACGGTCAGCCACGAGCGGAAGGCCAACCGTTTTTCGCGTTCGATGACGGCCGCGTCCCGGGTGTCCGGGTCGCTTTTGCGCTTCTTCCGCCGCCCCTCGGGACGGGTGTCATCGCGGCCGACGCGGCCGTCGCCGGCGGGCTGGCCCATCCGCTCGTCGAGCTTCAACGCGCGTTCGAGCTTGTCGATCTGGTCGGCGGTCTGGTCGTACTCGGCGTTGAGCCGCGTCCATTCCGTCTCGTCCTCGGTCGACCAGCTCCGGCCCTCTTCGCCGAGCTGCGCGGCCTTCGCCTGGATCTGCTTGTTGATCGAGCCGGCCTTTTCGCGCAACTGCTTGAGGCGTGCCTTCATGGGTGTGGCGTCCTTGCCTGGACCGCGGGGCGAATGGGCGCGCACGCGGACCGGGTATTTCTTGAGAAATGAACCCGTGCATTACCGTGGCGCAGGCCTGCCGCCGATTGGACGCCGGAGAGCACTGCCGTCTGTCGATGCGTCGACCGGGCTCCCGCGGCCGCGGCTGGGCGCGGCCTTCGAAAACCGGTCTCTCTACCCTATGGCCGGGGGGTTGCGCGGCGACGGTTTTTTTCCCGGCAACCGCCGCACTTCCGTCCCGCACGCCCGGGCGGAATCTTCTGCCGGCAGCCGACACACTCGTGCCGACCGGCCGGGGGCTCACAATCGCCAGCCGCCATCAGATGGCGCGGTGGAATGAGAAGGATAAAGCCCAAAGGAAGAGCGTCGTTCCCGTTCCCGACCAACATTCCATTCCCGACCATCAATTCGACCTCCGTTGCCGCTCCTGCAGTTCGACGACGCGAGCCCGGGCCTGCATCTCTTTCCGTCGCCGCAACTCCGCGGCCAGCGGGGCGATTGGCTTTCCCTTCGACCGCTCCTCACGGACGGCCTGCTTGTAGCTCTCCCGCAGTCCCGACGTCGACGACTCGTACGCCGGGAAGACGACGGGGCCCACTTCCCACAGCTTCACGCCGAGGATCTCCCGCACGTAGAGCTTGTCGACCTCGCGCCAGACCACCTCGGTGATTTCGAACATGAACGAGCTGCCGTCGACGTCGCCCCGCTGGAGGGCTTCGACGACGTCGCCGCGGGCCGCCGGCGGGTCGACCTCGTACTTCAGCCCCACCGCATCGATCGACAGCCGGAGCGTGTTCGACTTGGTCCGGCCGAGGATAAGGTTCGGGTCGTGATTGAAGAGGCTGCGGACGTCGTCCTCGCGGATCGCCCGGTCGAAGGCCCCCGGCATGATCCGCTCGACCATGTCGTCCCAGAGCTTGTACTCCGTCCCGGCGTCCCCCTCTTTGTAGAACACCGCGCCGTAGCCGGTGATCGTCTTCGTGCCGTTGTCGTCGCGGACTTCGGGGCGCGTGGCCCGGGTGAAGAGTGCGGTTTTCATCGGTCATCGTCTCCCAGGAATCGCAGGATCATGGCTTCGGGCAGTTCCGTCTCGAGTCGCTTCGCCGCCCGCTCGACCGCGGCAACCCCTTCGGGTCCCGTTTCGAACGGGGGCAAACCGGCGAGGTCGTCGCGGTAGAAGTGGAAGAATTCCTCGACGACGGGGGCATCCTCTTCCACGATGCGGCAAATCGCCTCGGCCGGACCGAGCGCTTCGCGGACCACTTCTCCGTGCTCGTCGCGAAACTCTTCCATCCACGCCAACAGGCGGCCGGCCGTCGCGGCCCGGACCATCTGCGTGCCGAGGCGCCGGCACATTCGCCGCGTCGCGTCGCGCAGGACCTGGCGATGCGCGGCACGCAGGGCCCGTTGCGCTTCGTCCGCGGGCTTCTCGTCGTCGGTCTGCTGGCCGTCGTTCGCCGGCGGGTCCGGCTTCGGCTCGTTGTCCTGGCCGCCCTTGCCCATGTTGAGGGGCTTGAGGATCTCGTCGCCGCCCGGGACGGGGGGCATGTTCTCGCGGGCGCGGGCCTCGTTCGCGCTCATGAAGGGCTGGCCGCCCAGGGCCGTGCGGTACGCCGCATAGCGCTGCGTGATGTTGGCCTGGACGAGCTGCTGCCGGTTGAACTCGATGTACCGCGACTCGGTCTCCTGCTCCTCTTCCGTCAGCAGCTTCTCGCCGGTCTCCGATTCCCAGTTGCAGAGCCAGCCGTCGAGCGACTCATCGAGGAACGCCTGGTTCTCCTGCTCCAGGCTGCCATACGCGGTCCGCCCTTCGCCGCCGACCTTATGCACGGGAAGGTCGAGCCAGTTGGCGATCGACACCAGGTCGAGCTTCCGGGATTCGATCAGCTGCGCGTCGGCCGGTTTGATGGCGAATGGAGAGACCTTCCCGTTCTCGTCGATGATCGCCGGCTTGTGAGCGTTGTCGAGGCCGGCCTTCATGGTCTGCCACGAGGCCTGCAGCCGTTTGAAGGCCTTGTCGCTCAGCTTCCCGGGGAACTGGATGACGACGCTGGGAGCGGCCGCGTTCTTGAAGTACTTCGCGCCGTACTTCACGCCGGCGATCGCCAGGCCGAGCTCGTCGTTCCCCAGCTCGAAGAGGGAGTAGCCGTTGAGGCCGTCCCAGCCGAGCCCCTGGATGTGGATCACGTCGTCGGGGTCGAGCTCCACCGGCTCGCCCCCGTCTTCCAGCGTTCCGCCCAGCGTGGTCAGGTACCGGAGCTGGCCCCCCTCGCGGAAAGGATAGGTTCGATCCGGGGCGAGCGGGCGGAGTTCGAGGGGAGTGCCGTCGCCGCGGCGGAAGATGTACGCGAAGCCGTTTCCCTGCAGGATGGCATGCGCGGTCAGCAGCCGCTTGAAGTTGAACGCCGACATCTCCGGGTTGGCCTTGCGGCGGAGCAGCCGGTAGGCCGGATGCTTCCGGTCGACCTCCTTCGTGTCGCCGATCCTCACGTTGAGCCGGAGCTTCGCGACCGACGTCGCGATCAGCTTCACGCCGCGGTAGACCGCGGAATGCTTGAGGACCGTCTTGCGGTTGATCCGCACTCCGGACGCCGACTTCGTCGAGCCGAACAGGTCGAGGAACGCTTCCTCGTCCTGCAGGCTGACGCGTGGGTTTTCGAGACTGCGGCGGCCGAAGAGCCGCGACATGATTCCCATCGCTCACTCCTCAGCGGCGGACCGCCCACGCCACGGCCAGGCACACGAGGCCGAGCCACACGAACGCGGCCGGCCAGCTCCAGCCGACCAAGCCGATGAACACGAAGAACACGCCGAACGCGGCCAGGCCGTCGTCGACGTTCTCTCGCCACCAGGTTCCGCGCTTCTTCTTCGTCGCGTCAGTCATCGAAGGTCCTCACACTCCCGCCCCCCTGGTCCGCGTGATACAGGCATTCGCTGAAGGCCATCAGCGCGGCGACCATGCCGTCGATCTTTCCCGGCGACTCGATCTTTTCGGGCATCCACTCGTCGCGCTGATTGCGGCGGATGCACAGATTCCCCGCCTGCCAGGCCAGCAGCGGATCGTCGCCGTGGCAGATCTCCCGCTTGCGGAGCGCCGCGAGGAACTTGCGGATCGGCTCGTTGTAGTTCTTCGCCGTCTGGAAGAACGGGAAGACCTGCAGGCCGTGCTCCTTCTCAAGACGCTGGCCGAGCTGCTGCGCGAAGGACGGGTCGAAGGCCCAGCTGCCGACGTCGTACTCGCCGGCGATCTCGACGATGCGGTCCTCGAACGCGCCGTAGTCGAGCTGGTCGCCCGGCTGCAGAATCAGCTTTCCCTGGTCGACCCAGCGGTCGAACTGCTCGCTCCGCAGCGCGTCGGTGCGGTCGGCCACGGTGAACGACCAGGAGAGCAGTTCGTAGAACACGCTCCCGTCTTCCTCATCCGGGAAGGGGAAGATCAGCGTGATGGCCGCGAAGTCGTCGGACCGCCCGATGTCGAAGGCCGCGTGGCACCGCTCGCCGCGGAGGTCGGAGAGGCGGCCGCCGCATCCCGCCCAGACGGCGGCGCTGATGGCCTTCTCGATCGATTCGACCCGGGTGTTGGCGTGGTACCGGAGAAACTTGTTCCGGGCGGTCGACTTGTGCTGCGCCTCACGGAAGGCGTCGAGCAGGTAGCCGGGCTTCACGGATACGCCGAGGCCGGGGTTGGCCTTCGCCAGCATGTCGAGGACCTGCGCTTCGGTGAGACCTTCGGCGAACGGATCGTCGCCGGCGAGCTTCCCTTCCCCGTCGCACCGCTTGCAGCTCGGCCCCTTGCACTTCGGGCAGTCGACCTTCTCCGCATCGATCGTGGCCAGGAACGCGAAGACGGTGTCGGAGACGATCTCCCCGCGTTCGAGCGCCTCGAGGACCTTGACCGCAAAGTCGTGCTCTTCGCGCCACAGCGTCGACTTGTCATCGCCGGCGGTCGTCACCGTCACGAACAGCGGCTGCCGGCGGGCTCCGGAGCCGGTGGTCAGCTTCTCATCGTAATCGCGATAGAAATCCCGCCACGCGTGCAGCTCGTCCTTGAAGACCGCATGCGGGTTGAGACCGTCGGTCCCGTGCGCGTCGGCCCCCAGCGGTTGAATGAAGCCGCCCGTCGCGAGAGAAGTAATGGCTCCCTTGGTGATCGCCAGCCGTCCCGAGAGCGACGGGGACTTGCCGCACATGTTCTTCGCTTCGTCGAAGATGATGTGCGCCTGCTTCTTCTTCGTCGCGGCGACGAAGATCTCCGCCCCGGCTTCTACCGGGTTGTCGAAGAGGAGCAGCAGCAGGGCCAGCGTCGAGCACAAGGTAGACTTCCCGTTCTTTCGAGCGACTTCGATCAGCGCCTTCGTGAACCGCCGCATGCGGTCCGACTTCCGCCTCCAGCCCAGCAGCACCCACACGATGAACTTCTGCCAGGGAGAGAGAATCACGGGGTGCCCCGCCCACTCCCCTTTCGAATGCCGGCAGACGGTTTCGATGAACGCGATCGACGTCGCCGCCGTCTCCTCATCGAAATAGAACCCCCGCTTGCCCGCGTGCTTGAGATCCGCCAGGTGGCGGGCCACGGCCAGCTTCACCAGGCGACCGGCGATGATCCGGCCGCTGGTCACGCCCGCGCAGTACTCGGCCACCTCCCGGCGATATTTCTCAAGAAATGATTCAATTGGCGCTCCCCCTCCGGTTGAGCAGCTCGGTCAACGGATCGACCTCGGCTCCCTTCCCGCTGTCGATGTTGAGGCCGCTGCGAGCCGATGGCGTCATTCCGAATTCCCGGCACCACTTGAGCGTCGACTGCCAGGCCTTCCCCGCGATCGCCACAAGTGGGTTCTGGCAGGGGAAGCCCTTGTCCGTGAACACGATCAGGTCGTGCTCCGCGAGCTGGGCGCTGGCGACGAGCCAAGTGTCATAGGCCGCGAAGCCTAGCGTCCATGCCATCCAGTCCGCCGGCGTCAGCAGCCCCTTCGAAATCATCAGCGGCGTCACGCGGTCCCATTCGCGCGAGGCCAGGTCGTGCAGCCCCTCGGGTTTGGGGGGCGGCTCGGCCTTCTGTCCCGCCGGCGGGGCGAACTCGACCTCGGCGTCGCGGTCCTTGCGGAACGTCCCCCGGGCCTTCTTCACCGCGGCCGGCGTCTTGCGTGGCCCGCGTTGTCCCATCGGTCACTTCTCCAGGGTGACGGTGACGGTCGCGTCGGCGGCCGCCTCGCGGATGAACTTGAGGGCCTGGATGTTGAGCGTGCCGTCGACCCGCAGCGTGCCGTTCGTCGCGACCAGGTGGCCGAGGCTGGCCGTCGGGTCGACGCCGCTCCAGGTGACCATCACGCCGGCCGTGCGGGACGTGATGACCGCGGAGACTGCCTGCGCGAGCTCGTCCGCGGTGAAGGCGAAGTCGGCATGACTGACCGCCTTGGCCGCATTGCTGACCGTGGCCGCCTTGGTCTGGAATCCCCGGGGGGCGTTCGAATTGAATCCGCTCATCGCTTGCGGCGTCCTTTGTCGCGGTCGGTCGTGTTGGTCTTGATCGAATGGCAGCGGTGGCACAGGGCCTGATGGTTGTCCGGATCCCAGAAGCGGGGATCCTCGGCCGACTCGACCGGGTCGATGTGATCGACGTCGGTCGCCGCCCGCGTGCGTCCTGCGGCCCGGCAGCGGCCGCACAACGCATTTTCGGGGCGGGAGAGTAACGTCCGCCGGTACCGCGACCAGCGGCTGCCGTAGCCGCGGGCCGCGGCCGTCGGCCGGCGGTCCGGTCGACGCCGAGTCCCGGCCCGTCGTCCGGATCCGGCAGCTCTCACCGTCGACGTCCGAAGTTGAAACTGATGAAGGGCTGCGGTGCGGTCAGGAAGAGCGGTTGCGGCGCGAGCACCGCCGGCGGCGCAGAGAAGAACTGCGGCTGCTGGAAGAACTGGGCTTGCAGGCGGGGGCGACGTCTCGGCCGACGTCGCCTTTGCCGCTGTGCGAGCTGAGCCTGCTGCACGGCGACGCAGTCGGCAGCGTCCAGCTGCGCCTGCAGCTGGGCGATCCGCAGCGCTCGCAGCTGCTCGGCCGGCGAGTCGCCTGCGTGGGTCGGCGCGGTGCAGCAGCAGAAGGCCATCAACGCGATGGCCATGACGATCAGAAGTCTCGGTCTCATCACAGGTCTCCTTCAACCAGGAACGGGGGACAGGGGACAGGCGGGCGGATCAGGACCACGCGTCTCGGTTGTCAGCGGTCCGAAGCCTTCACGAGCTCGCGGAGTGCGGCCCGGTCGGACTCGACCCAGCTCTTGAGCATTTGCTTGTCGGCGGCCGAGGCCTCGCCGGCGGGAGGCATCGTCCCGTCGTCGACGACGGACCAGGCCAGGTACTTCAGCCGCGGCGTGAGCTTCACCGGCTTCTTCTTGTCGGCCGTGAAGTACGTCACCTTGCCGCGGGCCGCGTCGCCGCTGTGGCACTGCGCGCAGTTCGCGCGGAGATACGCGACCGCCTTCTCGTCGAGCGAGCTGTCTTCGTCGGCGGGATCCTCTGCCGAGCGGAGAGGCAAGGGACGTGCGCCCGTCGGCGCCTCGTCCCCGCCCGCCTTCTTGCCGGCGAGATAGGTGCCGAGGAGTCGGATGGCTTCGGTGTTCTGTTTGGTAGCTTCCTTCAGCTCGGAGACTTCGATCGAGTACTCCGCCGCCCGCTGCTTCGCGCGGAGGTCGGCCGCGACCAGGTGGACGTCGTAATGCGGGTACTGCTCGACCGCGATGATGGCCACCTCGTGATGCGTCGGCGCGACGATCACCTTCTTGACGGCCGCCACGTGCACGGCCTTCACGGGGTGGGCGACATAGCGGCAGTCGCCGGCGGCCGCGGTACCGCCGATCGCCAGGATTAGCAGGACGACCTTCGGCCAGATCCTTGATCGGATCACGGAGAGAAACCTTCTCAGCACGCGAAAGCAGGCCATGAGGACGTCGTCGGCGAATTGGATCAGCGGGTCGCACCAGATCGCGGTGGCCGCTGCGAAGCCCAACACGAAAAAGACCAACGGAAAGCATGCCATCATCAGTGCTTCTCCCACGGGTGAATGGTGGCCGTCATCAGACGGGCGAAGTTGTCCTCGAAGGCTTCCCGGCTGACCCACTCCCCATCGGGGAGCGGCGTCAGATCGGACGGGCTGGTGAGCTTGATGAGGGCCGGCGTCGATTCGCCGAAGCCGGTCTCCTGGCGGACGGTCGCCAGGTCGACGCGGCCGTAGAGGTAGCCCTCGATCCAGCTCAGATAGTGCCGGGTGTTCTCGGCCCCGGTCAGGCCGTTGATCTCCTCCCGCAGGACGCGGGCATAGTCCTCCCGCTGCCCCTCGATCTCCGGCCGCAGCGGCGACCGGTAGTACGCATCGATCCGCGCCTGCAGCCGTTCGTCTTTCGGGGCATGCTCTTTCTTGATGAGGGCCAGGGCCGTGTTCTTCGCCACCATCTGCCGGCGGATCATCCCGTCGATTCCGTTGATGCCGTCCTGCGGACCGTGGCAGCGGACGCACTTCCAGGACGTGTAGACGATGAAGTCGTGCGGATGGGTCTTGTCCTGTGCGATGTTCCCCGGGACCTCGCCGACCCGCTTCCCCTCAGCATTCGCGGCGTAGTAACCGTGCAGGCCGTTGGGCAACGAGAAGATCAGCTCCGACCCGGCCTTCGTCAGCTTCCCCGCCAGCTGACGCTGGGCCGACGACTTGCCGGCGTTCGAATCGGTGTCGAGCGTCCGCCATTCGAATCGCCGCCCTTTGCCGACGAGTGTCGGCAGGAGCTCGGCGCCGCGGTTGTGCTGGGCCACTCCCGAGTCCTTCGTCGCGTCCCCCTGGACGTTGAAGATCGTGTCGAGGCCATTCGTCGCCGGCAGCTTCAGCTCTTCCTTCGCATTGAGGATGGTCTCCAGCTCCGCGACGGTCTTCGGCAGCGCGAGGAATTCCGAGTAGAACCCTTGGCGGAAGAACCCCTTTTCCCCATCGAGGCTCGTCCTCGCCAGAAACCAGTCGGCCCGGAGCACGGCCCGCGTCGAGCCGGTCTCCTGACGCAGGACCGCCTCGACCTTCGGATCGAGCCAGCCGCGGCGGATCTTGCCGTCGACGTGCGTGGGCACCGCGAAGTAAGGATCGATGGCCGCCAGCCGCTCCCAGGCCGCGGCCGACCAGCCGAGCCGCCGGAGGTCGAGCCGGTAGAGCACCCCATTCTGCACGGGCTCCAGGGGAATCGCCGACGGGGCCCACGTCAGAGAGTTCAGCCAGAAAGAGAGCGCATGCTCCAAGGATGGCTGTCGCGATCGTGACGATGGCCAGAGAGACAAGTACCGAAAATGTTTCCGGTCCTCCGGCGGCTCGATCGTGGCGACGTCGATCACCGCCCTCTCGATCACCTCGTTCGGGGTGGCCGGGTCGGCCGTCAGCACGGCGCAGAAAACGAGCGTCAGCATTCATGGTCTTCCCTGACCGGGCGGAGGAAGTCGTTCAGGCCGTGAGCGTGCGCGAGTACGTGATGCCGTTGATGACGAGAGTGACCGGCAGCTCGTCCCCCGCGGCCGGCTTCGGCTTGCCATAGCGGCGGACCGCCTCTTCGATGTCGCGGGCCTGCGGCCCCGTGATCGACGGATCGTAGTATGGAGCCATCAGGCAGCCGGCTTCGAAGTGCGGCAGACCGATGGCGTGGCCGATCTCGTGACAGATGACGGCCACCGCCATCATGTAGGACCACTTCTCAGCCCGGTCGTACATCTGCTGCAGCGTCGTGTTGGGCTTCGCGTTGCACGGCATGAACGACCAGGCGAGCGTTCCCCCGCGGCCGTCGAGCTGGTTCTCCTTGCCCGTCCCGGACCGGGAGACGATGTTCGCCGGCTCGGCCGCCACGCGGACGAGCTGCACGCCGCAGACCGCGCTCCACTGCGCGCAGGCCTCGTCGAACGCCCGCTGCACGTCGGCATCGCTGAGGCCCGGGAGCGTCAGCTTCGGCAAGTACGTCACGCGGGCCATCGGCCACTTGCAGTCGGCCGTGCCGATGAAGTCGGGCATTCCGCAGCGGTGCAGGTTCTGGATCTTCGACGCGGTCTTCGGCCCGATCCAGCCGTCGGCGAGCAGGCCGTGCATCTTCTGGTACATGCGGATCGCTTCGGCCAGCCGGGCCGGCGCGACCTTCTCGAGGGCCTCGGCGGCCGTCGTCAGGTCGGGAAAGTATCCCCAGCCGAACAGCTTCGAGACGACCTCGTCGTTGGGCAGGAGATGCTTCCCGAACAGCTTCGCGGCGGTCTCGTGGTTCATTGCGGCTTCCAGTTGAAGAACATCCATCCGCACGCGCGGACGCCGAGGTACCGCACCGTCGCGACGAACTTGCCGACATCGCACGACCGCATGTTGCGATAGAACCGCCGGTCCGCTTCGATGCGGTCCCAGCGGTCGCCGCCGAGCTTGTAGCTCCAGTCGTGGTACAGGCACGCCGGACGGCAATCGACGGCGAACAGGAAGTTGGCCACGCATGTGCAGCCGTCGCACTCGAACGCCGGATCGGGCGTCGGGCCTTCCATCTTCGCGAGCAGCGCGAAGGGGACGTCGTGCACGGTCAGCTTCCGGCAGCCGCACTTGTGGTCGCGCCTCACGGGTGCACCTCGAGCAGCAGGATGCGGCCCTCGTGATCAGCGAACCGCGTGTCGTGGACGTCGACGCGGGCTTCGAGCTTGTCGTGGTCTTCCTTCTGCAATTCGAGTCGGCGCTCGATCGAACCGCCGATCGTGCGGAGCGCGGTCAGCTCGGCGACGACGCGGTACATCCAGTACGCGAGCCCGGCGCCGGCGGTCATTCCGGTCACGATCAATGCGCCGAGCGCTATGGCGTCACCCGTGGAAAGGGCCGCCAGGATGACCTGCTGCTGGAGCATCCTTGCCCGCCCTGTCGATGACACAAAAGAGAGAGCCCCGCGCTGACGTCCGTGTCAGCCGGGGCTTCGGGATCTCGATCCGCCCCTCACTGTAATGGCGGGGGGTTGCGCACGGAGGCAGAATATCGTGATTGCGGTCAAACGGAGTGGGCAGGGAGTAGAGCTCGGGACGCTGCCGGAAATCCCCGGCTTGTGGCGGGAATGGGTGGGCGAGAACCCGCACCGGTGGAAGAGGTTAGCCTGCCTCACGCTCGCGACGGCCGGATGGACTTACGACCAAATCGGAGCGCTCTTCGGCCATCAGCGCGGCGTGGTGTCGCGGCTCGTGCTGCAGGCGCGGCAGGGAATCGAGGCGATCCGGCCGGCGGCGGACGAACGGACGGAGTCGCCCCCCGCGGAGACGGACGTCGCATAGAATGCGGACCTCACGGAGGACCGTTCCATGTCGCTCGTTGCCTGGTTGCTCTTCGTCGCCGGCGGATTTCACAACGCGCCGGCCGTGGTGTTTGTCGCCGTGCCGATCCCGCATCCGGCCGACGGCCTGGTCGCGGTGTCGATCCTGGTCTCGGCCGAGGACCTCGCGCCGGTCGGCGTCGACGTGAACTTTCCCTTCGAAGGCTTCGCGTTCATCTGGCGCGAGATCCCCGGTCCGCGGCCCGGGCCCCGCGGACCGAACGGCGAGCCGCTGCCACCGCGACGAGCTCCGCGGCCGCCGGACTAAACGCGGCCGCGGCCACCGCAGGTCGAGCAGTCCTCGACCGCGAAGAGGCCGACATACTGGCCGCTCCCTTTGCACGTGCTGCATGGCCCCGAGGACTGAGTCCTCGGTTTATCCGCGTCGAGCTTCACTACCGCCTCGAAGAGGATGTCGCTCGGGCTCCGGCTGCGAATCACGCACTGGATGACCTCCAAGCCGAGTTCTCGCGTGAGACCTTGGTACGCGTGAGTTTGGTCGACGTCCTCATAGGTCAGGCCGGAAGGTTGCACGTGCGCACCGGCCGCCGCGAGCGTTGCTCGCCACGCTCCGTTGGCAATTTTCTCGACCCAGATGAGAACGGTGTCGTCAGGCAGCGCGCCCCGACCGAACGGCGACCTTGGCTGGGTTGTCGTGGTCGTTGTCGTGGTCGCGTGCCCAAGCGCCGAAGCGATCGCTTGTCCGTGGATGTTGGCCATGCGGAGAGTCTAGCCGTCGGTCATTTCTTGAGAAATACCGCCCGCCGGCGGCCGCTGCTGAGGCCCCGATACCCCCCCCATCAAAACCTGCCAGAATTCGTGCGCGCTTGGGCGTGCGGTTTCGGACAGGCTGGAGCGGAGGAAATCGACCCCCTACCCCCCCCCCTGCCGCCCCGGGCGGGGAGGGGCCCTCGCCGCCCCCCGGCCCTCCCACGCCTCCCCTGCGGGCCCCGCGCTCAGAGCACGTGCCGCAGGTCGACGACGCGCCCTGGTGGCAGCTGCTCGGCGAGCTCACGCTCGAACTGTGCCTGATCGACCTGATTCGAGACAGCGATGCGATGAACGAACACCACACAGGGTGTGCCATCCTCACTCGTCCCCTTCCACACTCGCACAGGCACGCCGTCCATGTGGGTGAGCTGGTCGGTCGACTCAATCTGCATCCGCATCGCTACTCCTTCGTCGGTTGGTTGTCAGGTCCAGTCGTCCGCGGCTCGAACAATCGACACGCGTCGTAAGAGGCTTTGATGTCGCTCCCCGGCCCACGCGTCCAATCTGCCTGCATCAACCCGCACTTCGGATAGCTGTAGTCGTTGTGGACGACGCGGGTGTAGTGGGCACAGGTCCGACACGTCTCGCCGACGGGGCCAGTGCCCACGGGCGCGGGCGTCGCCTTGCTCCGCGACGAGGCCCTGGCTGCGGACGGCAGCACCTTCCGCTCGCCGACCTCGGCGACGTCGAAGAGTTCACGCTGGCTCATCGGGCCGGTTCCTCTCGATCAACGTCTCGGCCACATCCGCGGCCGAATACAGAGCCCAGCCCAGCTCGCGGGCCTCGGCCGGCGAGAGCTTCGACAGTCCCGACACGGGGGCCTGCAGCAGCACGACGGGGCGCGTCCCGGCCGCGTACGGCTGCAGCTGGATGCCACCGACGAAGGTCCAGCTCGGCCGACCTGGTCGCTGAGGAGCGTTTCGCACAAATGGTTTCCTGTCAGCAGAGGCGACCGCCGGGGATGTATCGGAACTCGATGCGGGTCACTTCCGTTTCCGGTGTGCAGCCCGGATGGTGCCAGCAGAACATGTCGACCCACTGCGTCGGCCAGCCGAAGAGGTCGTGATTCGCGAAACCCTCAAGGGCGACCTCTCGAAGACCGTACGGCGGATTGTCGAGTAACGCGCTGAGCGGCTCCCGTCGAACGCTGACGACACGAATGATCGCCAGTGGCCGCATCTTTTCGCCTCGCCGCAGTCCCTGGCATTTCACGACGGCCCGCAGGAGCGTACCGGGGAGCAGGTCGCCCCAGCCGTCGCGGCGCGTGACAGTCTTCGTCCGGCTCCGAATCTGGTCGGTTGTCAGCATGAAAGACATAGAACGCATCGCGGGTGAATTCCTCTTATTCGCTCAGCCAGAGTGCGTCCGTCATGGCGCGGCCAGCCGCGGCGGCCACGGCGTCTGAAGGACGCGGGAAGTCTTCCTCGGCGACTCGGTCAATTTGCGGCGTCCCGTCCTCGCCGATCTCTTCGCCGATGACGACGTAGTATCCCCACTCCCCGCCGTCGTTCAGCAGGCAGACGAGGTAGTCGCCGATCCGCACATTGATGGGGTCGAAGCGTTGAATCCTCACGCTCGGCCACAGCATGCGCAGGCGATCGAGGGCGTCGCTCAGTTCGCGTTGCTGGTCCGCATCGTTCGCCACCGGATCCGGCGGGTCGTCGTTCCTGGAATGGGCCGTCAGACTGTTCGCCGTTGCGAGGTCGCGCATGTCGGGGTCCTTTCGTGCGGGTGATTCCTGGTCATTGGTTCGCGGGCTTCGTGCGCGGCAGCCGGTCGACCAGCTCGACGACGGCCCGGTGCAACTCAACGCAGTCTGCTGGGTTGTCGGGATCGACTTCCACGATGGAGTCTGCCAGCCGGCGGAGCTTCTCGGGAACCTCGGTGCCCCGCACGACGGCCACGATGATCGGCTTGTCGAGCAGGATCGCCGCGCCGAGCTCCACGGCGATCTTCGCGTCGACGGTCCCATTGATGATCGACACTACGAATCCGGAGTTCCGCATCTTCGGGATCATGTCGCGCTGCGCTTGCTTCAGGAATTTGTCCATGGATCGGCTCCTGGTCAGTTGGTTTGCGGCGGCCGCCGGGCCCGCTTTCGCTGCATCGCAGCGAGGCCGGCCGAGGCGAAGCCCGAATAGAGATGGTCGAGGATCGGCGTGCCCGGGCCTTCGATGATGGGCTCGAAGTCCGCCGCGATGATCTGGCCTGCGGTGTCGCGGGCGATCGGCAGCACCGTCCACGCCGTCCGCTGCGAGAGGAATGTCCGCCCGCAAACGATGATGACCTCGCTGCGGTCGGAGGCATGCCGCGGTTCGATCCCCCGCGTCCGCGATCGCCACGCCTCTGCCGACAGCGTCGCCGCTCCCGGAATGAGCTCGTGCTCATACAGGTCCCGGCCGATCCGCTCGAGGGCGACGCGTTTCTCGTGGTCCTCGTTGAATGGCACCGCGAGCGCGTAGACCGACGCGCCCCACGGTTCGCTCGGGTCATGCTTCGTCATGACGACCAGGTGCGGAGTGAAGGTGTCGTGCGGCGTCTGCAGCGCGTGCCGCACGAACTGCTGCTGCTCCTGGATCCACTCTCGCAGTTGGTCGGCCGAGACGGCGATCCCGGGGCAGAGGCGCTCGGCCTCGGCGATTTCTTCTTCAGAGCGTCGATTCATCCCGCGGTCTCCTCAAAGCCCTTCACGTGCGGGCAAGTCGGTAAACGTTTCGTTCGCACCGGAATCGAGCGTCGGTCAGCACGCTCGACACCACATCCAGGGGCAGACGCAGATCCGCGGCGATCGCCCCGGCCGTCGTCGGACCCGCGGCTTCGAGATAGACCTCGACACTCCGTCGGCAGTCCCGATCGACCGGCACAACCTCGGCCGCTGCGGGCGGCGCCTCGACCGGTTCGGCCGCGGCGGGTTCCGGCGGCATGGCCGGGCTGCGGAGCCGCACGAGCTCGCGCTCGATCGTTTCAACGGTCCGGCCGAAGGCCCACGTCATCTGCTCGACCGGCACGCCGTCCTGCTCCAGGAACTCCAGCAGGTCGTCATCCGCTTCATCCCATTGCGTCGGGTCGACTCGCTTCGCCATCATGCGACCTCCTTGCCAGGCTGCGGCACGGCGGCCGGCCGCTTCCGAGATTTCTTCGCGGTCACCGACCGCGGATGCTTCAACTCTTCGTCGAGGTCGATCCGCTCAGCGACGACTCGTTCCGACGCCGGCGGCGCGCAGCCTTCGCAGATAAGGTGCGGACCGTAGATCGAACGCCACGCCATCCGATGCTTCGCCGGCACAGAGCACATGATGCGGAGCCGCGCGAGCTGCTGCTGGATCTTTGGCCCGCCGAGCCAGGCAGTGTTGGCCATCAGACGGCCCCCTTCCCGGCCTTCAGTCCGAGCAGCTTGCGGGCCTGCTTCGGGATGAACCCGGCCTTCCACTTCGCGAGCAGCGTCTCGATCGCCGCCTGCTTATCTGCCGCGTCCTTCGGAGCGTTCGGGAACTTCTTGAGGTCGTCCAGCGGCCAGGCTTCCAGCATCTCCTTGCTCGGCTTGAACTCCTTCCCCCAGTCAATGCCGAGCGCCTTCCCCACGGCCGCAAGGTCCGCGACACCCGCGTCCTCGAACGCATCGTCGAAGACTTCCATCGCCGCGTCGAACAACGTCGGCATCACCGCGTCGTCGGCCAGGCCCGAGAGGACCGTCCACAAGTCTCCGCTGCGCCCCGTCAGTTGGTCCTTGATCTCCCATGACCCGTGCCCGAACAGCGCGAGCAGCACACACCGATCCTTGATTGGACGAGGCGCCGAAGGGAGTCGCCCGCGCAGAACCTGTCGCAGCCAGTCCTCGAGCGATTGCGACAACGTGTAACTGCGGAACACATCGCGCGGGGGATAGGACGCGAAGGGACTCCGCGTCGTCGGTTTGCCGTTTGCCTTTCGGCGCTTCTTGGCCTCGGCCTGCAGGCGGTCCCATTCCGCGACGTTCCACGCCCGCGACTCCGCCCCGTTGCTCCAGCGGTGGATCTTGAGCTTCTCGAGATCGAGTGACTCTCGCACTTTCTTCGAGATCGAAAACAAGGGCGCGTCCCGCACGTAGCCGTCGGGATTCATGCACCGCGTGCATTTCTCGAGGCTCGCCATCAGGGCGTCTTCCACCTCCCGCACGGTGATCGCTTCATCCGTCGTCCGCGCGGCCTTCGCCTTCGAGCCCGGCAGCCGGAGCTCGGTCGCCACCTGGTCGAGGACCTGCGGCCGCTTCTTCGCCCAGGGGATGAGCGCCCGCACGGCCGTCGCCGATATTTCTTGAGAAATGACCCGCCGCTGCCAGTCCTCCGGCAGGTCGAGCAGGCCCATGATCGACGTCACCTGGCCCTGGCTGACGCCGACCCGCTTCGCGAGCTGCTCGTCGGTCAGCCCCTCGGCCTTCTTCAGCTCGCGGTACCACCGGGCCTTCGCGATCGCCGACCAGTCTTTCCGCCGCTCGTTCTCCTGGCCGCACATCCACACGGCTTCGGCATCGCCGACGTCGACGACCTCGCAGCGGAGCGTCGGGAGCTTGCACAGCTTCGCGGCCCGGTACCGCCGCTCGCCGGCGATGAGCTCGAACCGATCGCCCCGGGCCCGCACGACGCACGCTTGCACCTGGCGTTGCTTCAGTTCGCCTCCCAGCTCCCGCAGCGACTCTTCGTCGAACTCCAGCTCGTCGCGGGGATTGAGCGGGAATCGGTCGATGAGCTCGACCGGGATGTTCCGCACGTCGGGCCCGCCAGCAGCCGCAGCGGGCTTGCTCGTAACGGCCTCGACCAGCGAGGGCCGCTTCGGCTCCACGGCCGCGGCGGGAATCTGATAGATGGACCGCACGAGCTCGAGGATCTCGACCTCGTCCATGGCCTCGACGTCGTCGCCGGGCGTCTGCATCCGCGGCCAGATCTGGATGACGCTGTCGGCCACCTGCCAGCTGATCCAGGAATCGCCGACCGCACAGCGGCCGGGCTGATTGCCCCGCATGAGGATCCGGGCGACGTCGTCGAGCA
>JADZEF010000312.1 GCA_020850695.1 Planctomycetaceae bacterium
GTGGGGGACGTGAACCGGACGCTTCGCGGAGGGTTCGAGTACTTCCGTCACAGCAGCTACCGCAACGTGTTCCAGGATGTGGACGGCTGGCTGCGGAGGCGACTGCGAAGCCTGCTGCGCCAGCGGTGTGGGGGACGCGATCGAGGCCGGGGCGCCGACCATCATCGGTGGCCGAACGGTTTCTTCCACGCCCACGGCCTGCTCAGTCTGAGGGCGGCCGGCCGGGCGAACGTTCAACCCTCATGAAGGTCAACCCTCGACCGGAGAGCCGGATGCGGGAGATCCGCCCGTCCGGTTCGGAGGGAGGAGAGCCAACATGGCTCTCCTACCCCTATCACTCTCCCTGCCGCCGACTCACGCCGCACGACGATTCGAGCGCTGGCCCTGGTCGCGCTGGCTGCTCTGCTGGCGACGGTTGTCGCTGTCGGACCGGCTCGAAGCTGTTTCCGCAGCGGCCGTGCCACGTCGCGAGGCGATCGTGAGCATCGACGGCAGGAGCACCATCGAGACGAACAGGCTGCACGCCACGCCGACCGTCAGCACGAGGCCCAGGCTGAAGAGGCCGCGATGGGCGGCGATCAGCATGCTGCCGAAACCGACCATTGTCGTCAGCGACGTGATCAGGTTCGCGTTGATCATGCTGGCGCTCGGCTGGTAGTCGCGCGTCTGACGGCGGTAGTCGTGGACCACATGCACGCCGTTCTCGACGCCGATGCCCAGCACCAGCGGCAGGACGATCATGTTGGCGGCGTTCAACTGTGCCCCGAGGAGCCCAAGGATGCCGAACATCAGGCACCCGCCGAGAACCGACGGGAGCATCGCCATGAAGGCGTCGCGCATGTTGCGGAAGTCGAGAATCGCCCCGAGGGCCGCACTGAGTCCGATGTAGGTGGCGACCAGGATGACCGGGTCGACCGAGACGCGGCGGGCGACGAGCGTCATCGCCAGGAAGCCGATGATGGCGGCCGGCGGTGCGAGGACCAGCCAGCGGTTCTCGGTGGTCAGGAAGTCGATGAGGAGTACCACCCACACCACGGCGAACGCGTAGAGGGCGGCCTTCTCGTAGCTCGTCTTGATCTGGATCGACGCTTCGTAGTTCTGCAGCGGAACGCCGGTCACGTTCGGGTCGACGCTGCGGACGTCATCGATGAATTTCTTGAGCGGTTCGACGTCCCAGATCTCTTCCTTCGGATAGACCTGCACCAGCCACTTGCCGTCCTTGCTGACGAACCGGCTGGTGAGTTCTGCGGGAAGGTCGTCGAGCGTCACCGGCTTCGGGTTGGCCGCGGCCCCCAGCGCCTGGAACTGCATGAGGAGCGCGGCCGACATGCGGTACTGGTACTCGGCCAGGAACTGCATCTGCTTCGGCATCGTCAGTCGCTCGAACTGGTCGAGGAAGATGTCGATGGCCTTCGCGGTCCGCTGGCTCTCCTTGTCGGGACGCTTGCGGAGCTTCGCGTAGAGCTGTTCCATCGTCCTTCCGACCGACGCCGGGTTGGGAGCCGCGATTTGCGGGACCTGCTGCGGAAGGCGGGCGATGCGGGCGCGGAAGGCCTGCACGAGGAGCTTGGTGTCGTCCGGCGTGTGGGCCGGCAACCGCGAGGCAAGTTCTTCGACGTGATGGACGGTCGGCAGCTTCTCGAAGCGTTCGCGGAGGGCGCGGGCTTCCTGCGGGGTGTCGGCGACCGCCACCGCATACAGCAGCGAGTCGTTGGCGTCGCGGAAGATTCGCTTCTGCACTTCGACCGACTCGAGGCCGTCGGCCTGCAGGTTGAGCAGGTTGTGGTCGTAGCGAACACGCGAAGCGATCTTGCCGCCGTCGAAAGTGATGGCCTGCAGCCCCGCTCCCACGATGATCAACCCCGCCACTCCCAGCACGACCCACGGATAGCGGTGGGTCGACATCCGGAGGAACTTCGCCTGAAACGCTTCGGGGAGCTTCCCGGGTTCAACCGACTTGTCGGCGATGGCGATGATCGCGGGCAGCGTGATGAACACGGCCATCATGCAGAGCAGGATGCCGCCGCCGGCGATGATCCCGAGTTCGGCCACGCCGAGGAAATCGGTGAACGTCGCACAGAAGAACGAGAGGGCGGTCGTTGTCGCGGCCGTCACGATGCCGGTGCCGACGCTGCCGGCCGTCTCAATGAGGGCGGGGCGGAGCGGGCGGCCTTCGTGGCGGAGTTCGAGATACCGCGAAATGAAGCAGACGCTGAAGTCGCCGAGTCCGATGAGGATGGCGGCGAACGCGACCGAGAGGATGTTGAGGTGGCCCACGGCCAGCGTGGTGAACCCGAACGCCCACGCCATGCCGAACGCCATGACGATCATCGCCATGACCGGGTAGCGCCAGCCGCGGAAGCCGACGATGAACACCAGCAGCACGCCGACGTACGACAGGATCGATGCAATTGTCATGTCCGACTGCGAGCGGTGCATCTCGTCGTTTTCGAGCACCGGGATGCCGGTCAGGCTGATCTTCGTGTCGCGGCGTTCGGCGGCCACTTCCTTGACCACTTCACGCAGCCGGTCGAGCGATTTCGATTCGCCATTGAAGTTGGTCTGCGTGTCGGTCGGCTGGGCCTTCAGGAAGCCCATCGTTCCCGACTCGTTCAGAAAGTAGATCGTTCCGCTCCCCGCCTGGGCCATCCGCGGATCGACCGGGACCACCATCGGCCAGGGGTTCTGGAAGTCGTTCGGATCCGCGAGCCAGCGGCTCATGCTGTTCGACAGGACGTTCGCATGGTCGAGCAGCGGCTTGATCTCGCGGGCGGTCGGCTCGGCGCCGCGCGACTGCATCTGGCTGTTGAAGCGGGCGAACATCATGTCGAGCCGCATCAGGTCCCAGCGGCCCTCGAGGATCGGCCCGAACTCCGCCAGACGATCGAGACCCGACTGCAGCTGCGTCGGCGAGAGGTAGTGAAGCCCCTTCCCCTGCAGGGGTCCCGGGTCGACCTTGTAGAGGACGTTCGAGAAGAACTGCTTGTCGGCCGCGAGCCGGCCGCCGATGTCGTCGAGCGTCTGCTTGACCGATGCGGCCGATTCCCCTTCGACGACGACCACCACGTCCGACGCATCGCCGAAGCTCTGGGCGAATTCCATCCAGCGCTTGTGGAACTCAGCCTTCGGGTCGATCAGGTCGGAACGCTTTGTCTTGAACTCCATCCGGCAGACGGAGTAGCCGACCGCCGTAGCGGACAGGATGAGCGCGAGGACAAGCGTCAGCTTGGGCTGGCGGGAGACGACGCGCGTGAGGAAGCAGAGCGCGTCGGCGAGGAGCGAGCGTTCGGCGCCTTCTGGATTTCCGTGAGCCATGGAATCCGTCCGCTGCGTCCCTGCTGGTGGTCTTTCGGCCCCGGTCTTCCAAGACCGGGTGTTCTCGTCGGCTTGTGGCCGAGCGACAAACCCACCTTACGTCATCCAATGAGCCGTCATCCTCTGCTTATCGGCAGGATCGATCGGCGTGATCCAGTCCGAACAATCGACATCGCGAAAAAACTCGACACGTCTTGCCCGATTTGACAGCACGACGCCCGTCGCCTTCCGCGAGCTGCGGGATTCTAGTGGGACACCCCGCAGAGGAGCAAGCGGAGAGTCTGGCCGAAAGGTGACTTCCGAGTCAGCCACACCGATGCAAATCCTCTGGCATGCGACACGGCAGAGTCAGATTCACTGCATAATCGTCGCCGGGATGAAAAGGACCATGGTCAAGAGGAAGATCAGACCGAGTATCAGCACCCCGCGACTGCCATAGTGGCGTCCCGCGTAGATGATGACGCTCAGAGGAAAGATCAGAAACGCAAAGAATCCATAGTCGTAGTATGGAGTTCGTCCGTTGCGCTGAGCGTCGTGGGTCATCCACGAAAGGATTGCGAGCCTCCATCCGAAGCTCATCATCACTTCGTACCGCTCCGACCATCGATAGCCCATCCAAGGGTGCATCAGATTGAGGATCGCGGCTCCGATGGCGAAGAAGATCAGCGGAGCGAGCGGGCTCGAGAATGCCTTGGACATAGCGTATTTCGATTCAGGGACCGCCGGCAGAATGCGGCGGGTCTCCCGAATCTACAACCGGGCATACCGCGCCATCGCCATCAACGGGAAATAAATACGGTACAGATGGTACTTGAGATAGAACACCCGCGGAAAGCCCGTGCCGGTGTACCACTCTTCGTCCCAGGTGCCATCTTCCTTCTGCGTCTCCATCAGCCACTCCACCCCTTGGCGGGCGGCTTCGGAGTTCCCTTCGCCCGCTGCGATCAGGCCCATGATGGCCCAGGCGGTCTGCGAGGCGGTCGGCTCGCCCGTCCCGCGGAGGTGCGGGTCGTCGTAACTGCGCGGCGTCTCCCCCCAGCCTCCGCAGGGCTGCTGCTTGGTCTTGAGCCACGCCGCCGCACGGCGAATGCGGGGGTCGTCGGTCGGCACTCCCATGGCGGTCAGGCCGACCAGCACCTGCCACGTGCCGTAGATGTAGTTGACTCCCCAGCGTCCGTACCACGCGGCGTCGTCTTCCTGCTCGTCCCAGATGAACGTCATCGCCTTCTGCACCGCGGGGTGATCGGGCGAGACGTTCAGGTCGGCGAACATCTCCAGCATGCGGCCCGTAAGGTCGGCCGTGCTGGGATCGATCATTGCGTTGTGATCGGCGAACGGAACACAGGTGAAGACTTCGCGGGTGTTGTCGGCGTCGAACGCGCCCCAGCCCCCGTCGCGGCACTGCATCGTGAGAATCCACCGCAACCCGCGGCGCATCGCCCGCAACATCGGCGTCAGGTGCTCGACGTCCGACACGGCCGACATCGGATTGCTCTTCCGCGAGGCGAGCACCGCCGCTCCGTCATCGCCGTTGGCTCCATCGGTGATCATGAACTCCGCGGACCAGCCGGCCGGAACGCTTCCGCCGAAGCAGCGGGCCAGCGCGATGAGCACCATGCAGGTGTCGTCGACGTCGGGATAGAACTCGTTGTTGAACTCGAAGTACCAGCCGCCGGGTCCCTGCGCCTTGCGTCGGGTTCCCCAGTCGCCCACGGTGCGGACTTCCTTCGACAGCAGCCAGTTGACTCCGTCGACGATGGTGCTGTGTCCCGCCGGCAGTCCCGCTTCGCGCAGGGCGATGAGCGAGATTGCGGTGTCCCATACCGGAGACTTGCACGGCTGGAGCCGGCGCGTGTCCCCTTCGTCGATGCACAACCGCTCGAGCTCGTTCATCTGTGAGAGGACTTCGGGCGAGTCGTCGCTGTAGCCGAGGCACTTGAGGGCCACGACGCTCCACACGATCGGCGGGAAGATGGCCCCGAGGCCGTCGCTCTTCTCGAACCGTTGGATCATCCAGTCTTCGGCCTTGCGGATGGCCCGCTTGCGGAGCGGCAGCATCCGCATCCGCTCGATCATTTTGAACGTGCCATCGACCCGGCGGAAGAATTTGTCCCAGTCGATCCACGTCTTCGCCTTCATCTCGTCGACGTTGTCCGACTTGGGCATCGACAGCGGGAGATCTTCCGGCCGTCCGCAGAAAAGTTCGCGGATGCTGAGCTCTTCCGAAATCTGCCGCACCGGCCGGAAGGCCCACAACAGGCTCAGCGGAACAAGGATCGTCCGCGACCAGGCCGACATCTCGTAGATGTTGAACGGGCACCACTCGGGAATCAGCATCAACTCGGGCGGGATGGCCGGGCACTGCTTGTAGTCGAGAACGCCGAGAAGCGCAAGGTAATAGCGGGTGAAGCTGTTGACGCGCTCGGCCCCGCCGGCGGCGAGGATCGCGAGGCGGGCGCGGATCATATACTCCGCATCAGGCGAGTGGCCGGTCAGCTTGAGGGCAAAGTACGCCTTGACCGACGCGCTGATCTCGAGCGGCCCGCCCGGATAGATGTTCCAGCCCCCTTCGGGCATCTGCTGCTGGACGATGTAGTTCGCCGCCCGGATCGATTCGTCCGAGCGTTCGCGGCCCAGCCACGCGAGGAGCAGGATGTACTCCGACTCGAGGATCGTGTCCCCTTCGAGTTCGCCGACCCAGTAGCCTTCGGGGGCCTGCTGACCGATCAGCCAGTCGCGGGTCCGCTCGATGGCATCGATGACTCGCGGATCATCTTCACGCACCGCCGCGTGGTAAGGGCCGGCGCCGGTCGACGAGGAAGTCCCCTCGTGGGCAAAATCGAACCGCAGGCGTCGCGCGCCGAGGCCGCCAGAACTCATTTCGGGAGCCTTACAAACAGGGACAACACGGCGCGTCTCCGTCCTGGAGCGTCGCCGGAGGGATGCTATGGAATGCGGAAAAACTCCGCAAGTTCAATGCGGGGCGGGAAAAGCGGCGGTGAAACTCAACCACGGCGTCGCCGCACTCCGGCATCATTGTCGAGAGAATGAAGCAATTTGGCTGAGCGGACCGCGAAAAAGCGTGGAGGAAAAACGTCCGCTCTCTGCCGCATCCAGGAAACGTGAGAAGCCGTACAGGCAACAACTTGAGACAAATCCCGCAATCTGGAAAAAATCTTCGGACAAAATTTGACCCGGTCGGACGACGCCATAAGGTTGTTACGTCACGACAAGGTTTGCGAGATCCTGTCCGATGGGCCAGTCGAACAGCGGACGAGTCCTTCCGTCCCTCGCCGCCGAATGACATTCACTGCCGTCTCCCTGGCGTGCGGTGATGACAGGTCGGTTTCGCTCCTCCCCGCGAAATCTTTCGACCTGCGAAATCCTGTGACCGCGGGCGTCTTTCGCTCGCTACGCGGGATGACTTTGGTGGGCGCATTCGCGTCATCCGAAAGTGCGGAGTCTGTTCACCCCGATTCCTGCCGGGGTGTTCGTCCAAGGCAAACCCGCCGCGAGGCGGGGACGCAAAGCCATGGGTCTTGCATAGCCGAGATCGCCAGGCCGCCGAAAACCTGCAGGCAGTCATCTGAAGAGGGGGAACACCATGCGCTCCAGCGCCGGCGCGCCGTCATGCGCCTTGCCGTCTGGCCAAACGGCTCACGAGGCATCACACATTACGCTCTGGCGGGCCGGCCGGCTTGCCTTGGGGGCGGCCGCCTTCGCCGCGGTCTTCGCGACCGGACTCTGCGCTCTCGCGCCCGCCGCGGATGCGATCACGCAGGACGTCACCCGCGTCGAAGAAGACTGGGAACTCATCATCGAAGTCCCGGAGCCCGATCAGGAAGCCCCGCAGATCACCACGGTAATCTCTCCCTTCTCGAATCTCGACAGCCTGCACGGGGTCTTTGAGATCAACCACGCCACGCAGCCGGCCTATTCGAACGGCGGCCTGCAGTTGCAGGTCTGGGACGGCGACGACCTCTACGACTATCGCCGGGCGCGTTCCGCGGTCCTCCTCCGCACAAGCAACGAGAAGGTGACATGGACCTCCTCGATGTCGCTGCTGCGCGACCTCAACTGGTTGCGGTTCGAGATCAGCAATGGGCAGTCGACGACGTGGGGCACGTTCGGGAACAACAGCGAGCTGCGGCGCGGCACGGGGACATACCTCAACCGGCTGAACAGCTACTCGCCCGAGACATCGGTGGAGAATTCGCGCGTCGGGTTCGCGTCGAACCGCGTGAAGAAGCTGACGCTGAAGAAGGTGCGGTACTACGCCGACGGGAATCTGGTTTCGACCGATGAGACCGAGCGCGTGGTGTTCGAGCCGAACGACCTGGTGGAGACCATGGAATAAGCCGCGACTGCGCTGCCGACATTCCCTGGTTGCGGACGTCCTGCGGAGCGGTTGCCCGCGGACACTCGTCATTCGCCCCCATCCACCACACCGCCAGATGACGGCGGAATCGGAGTTCTCATGCGCCTTCTCACGAACACATCCTGGCGAACGTTCGTTCGCCGCACCGTTCAACGCAAAACATCCCGACGCGGCATCGTCCTGGTGCTGGCTGCGTCGATGCTGATCATGGTTTTCGGGTTCGTCGCCTTCACGGTCGACACCGGTTTCATCGCTCTCGCAAAGGGTCAGATGCAGAACGCGTCTGACTCGGCGTCGCTCGGCGCGGGAACCGAACTCCTCGCCGGCCTGGGGCATGGCGGGGTGGCGGCCAACGTCGTGTCGGATACCGCGACTGATCGGGCCAAGTCGCTGACCGCCGCCCATCGCGTCGGCGACGTCATGTCCGCCTACCTCGACGGTGGCCGCGACATCCGCTTCGGTCACTATCAGTGGGACAGCATCGCCGGCGAGTGGGTCAAGAACTGGGGTGCCACGCCGTACAACCTCGTCGAAGTGACGGTGCATCGCGACCAGGGGCTGAGCGGCCTCAATAACGACCGTTCGCTCCCTCTGTTCTTCGCCCCGCTCATCGGGCACGATTCGGCCAACCTCAACGTAACCTCGACAGTCGCCATCAAGCCGGGCGTCGGTTTCCAGATTGCCCAGGGAAGCACGGCCACGGTCGGGGCGCTGCCGATCGCCGTCGACCTGCAGACCTGGACCAATCTGATGGCGGGGGCGATCACCGCCGACCAGTATAAATACAACGCCAGCACGGGGACGGTGTCAACGGGTGCGGACGGCGTGTTCGAGATCAACATCTA